>JABMOG010000183.1 GCA_013204265.1 Rhodospirillales bacterium | reverse complement strand
TAGAGAATTTTCGGTGAACGCGAGTGAACCGGAAATGCTCTAGGCTCGCGCTCAATCCTTTTTTGGCATTTTTCGGAACAGCCAATCGGTCCACCCCGGCGGCAAGGTGCCCAGGAACCAGGCCGCCGCGTACATCGGCCACGGAAAGGCGATGCGGGCTTTGTTGCGTTCCAGGCCGCGGCGGATGATGCGGGCGGCTTTGTCGGCATCCATCAGGAAGGGCATTGGATAAACGTTGTTTTCGGTCATGCGGGTGCGCACGAAACCCGGACATACCACCGACACTTTTACCTCGTCGGCGGCCAGCCAGCCGCGCAGGCCTTCGCCGTAGACCTTAACCGCCGCCTTGCTGGCAGCGTAGGCGGGTGCGCCGGGCAGGCCGCGAAAGGCGGCGACGGAACTGATGATGGCGATCTGACCCCGGCGGCGCGCGCGCATGGGTTCGATCACCGGCCATACGGTGTTCAGCACGCCGGCCATATTGACGGTAAAGATATCGCGCGCCTGGTCCTCGTTTTCACCGCGCCCGCCGGAGCCCGACGACGTACCGGCATTGGCGATGACCAGGTCCAGGGGATGGCGGGCGTCGATGTCGGCAATCCAGTCCGCCAAAGCACCGCGCTTAGTGACGTCCACAGGTTTTGCTTCGACCTCGGCGCCGAACGCCCGGCAGGCCTGAGCCACCGCCTCAAGGCGTTTTTTGTTGCGGCCTGAGAGCGCCAAAAACCGGCCCGGCCCGGCATAATCGCGGGCCAGCGCCTCGCCGATGCCGCTGGATGCGCCGGTAATCAGAATATTGCCTATTGGTGAGGGTGTTGCCGCCATGATGGTCCTGTTTATAAAGGGCTTATCCACTGTTGGCGAGTTGTTCCAGTTGTTGACGCGGTCGCTGCGGCGTATAAAAATCTCCTGTGCATGGGTTAATAGGAGAAAAATTATCGCGGTTTCATCGATGACCGGTTTCGCCCGCGACGAAGGGCAAAAAGACGGCTGTTCCTGGACCTGGGAGCTGAAAAGCGTCAACGCCAAAGGGCTCGACGTGCGCTGCCGTGTGCCCAGCGGCCAGGAAAATCTGGAAAAGGTGGTGCGCGACCGGGTCGCGAAGACCTTTAAGCGCGGCAACGTGACGGTGAACTTGTCCGTCAAATGCTTCAAGGGGGACGCCGGGGTCCGGGTTAATCATCAGGTGTTGGAGCAAATGCTGGCGACGCTGCCGGAGATCCGCAAGCAACTGCCCGACGTCGGCCCGCCCAGCATTGATGGCCTGCTGGCGCTGCGCGGCGTCATCGAGCCGGTCGAGGAAGAACTTTCCATTGAGGAGCGTGCGGCGCTGGATACGGAAATTCTGCAAAGTTTCGAAGTTTCGCTGGCCGCGTTATCAACCATGCGCGACGAGGAAGGCGTGCGGTTGGCCGAAGCCTTGGATGCTCGCCTTGATGAAATCGCGGACTTGAGCGCCGAAGCAGGAACCATTGCCGCCCTGCAACCCGCTGCCATTCGCGAACGCCTGAAGGCCCAGGTCGAGGCTTTGTTGGAAGATGTTCCGGCCTTGCCCGAAGACCGTTTGGCGCAGGAAGCCGCCCTGCTGATGACCAAGGCCGACATTCTCGAAGAACTGGACCGCCTCAAGTCGCATGAACAGGCCGCCCGCGAATTGATGATTAATGGCGCCGCCGTTGGCCGCAAGCTGGATTTCCTGTGCCAGGAATTCAACCGTGAGGCTAATACTGTGTGTTCCAAGTCCCAGGATGTCGACCTGACCCGCATCGGACTGGACCTGAAGACATCGATTGAGCAATTTCGCGAACAGGTGCAAAACATTGAATAATACTGAGCAAAACGAAACGGTACGGATTTCCAGGCGCGGATTGATGCTGGTTTTGTCGTCTCCGTCCGGGGCCGGAAAATCGACGATTTCGAAAGCCTTGCTGAAAAGCGATGCGGACCTCACGATGTCGGTGTCGGCGACGACCCGACCCATGCGTCCGGGCGAGGTCGAGGGCCAGGACTATTATTTCATCGATCAGGATACTTTCGAAAAAATGATTCAGGCGGATGAGTTCCTTGAGCACGCGACGGTGTTCGAAAACTCCTACGGCACGCCTAAGGGACCGGTCGAGGCGACTTTGAGAGAAGGGCGCGATGTCCTGTTCGATGTTGATTGGCAGGGCACCCAGGAATTGGAGCGAAATGCCCGGAATGACCTTGTCAGCATCTTTATTTTACCGCCGTCGATTGAGGAACTGGAACGCCGCCTACATGGCCGCGCTCAGGATTCCGAAGAAGTGGTGCGCAAACGCATGTCCAAGGCGACATCGGAAATGAGTCATTGGAACGAATACGACTACATTATCGTCAACGAGGACGTAGATATCAGCGTTGCCCGGGTCGAGGCGATCCTCACCGCAGAACGCCTGAAGCGGACCCGCCAATCGGGAATGGTGGATTTTGTTCGCGCCATGGGCGTCAGCCAGTAGCCTTCATAGGAATTGTATTCGCTATTGCGCAAAACTGCTCAATGGATAATTCTTCGGCCCGCGCTGTCGGCGCAATGTCGAGGCTGGCGAAATCCAAATTCAGCGTCTTCAGGCTGGACCGCAGCATTTTGCGGCGTTGTCCGAACGCCATGGCGGTAACGGCCTCAAGGGTTTTACGGTCCGCCGGAGCCAGCGGCTGAACTCGCGGCGTCAGGGTGACGATGCTGGACGCCACCTTGGGCGGCGGCGTGAAGGCTTGTTTGGAGACATTGAACTCAAAGCGTACGTCGCACAGCCACTGGGTGATGATCGACAGGCGGCCGTAATTCTTGTTGCCCGGTGCGGCCGCCAGCCGCTCGGCGACTTCTTTCTGGAACATCAGGGTCAGTCCGTCGAATTCGTTAATTTGGCCAAGCCATCCTAATAACAACGGCGTCGATACATTGTAAGGCAGGTTGGCGACAATGCGGCGGGGTGCCGGTGCCAGGGTCGTAACATCGGTGTCGAGCGCGTCGGCCTCGATGATCGTAAGTCGGCCGGGGTGTTCGGTGCAGAGTTCACCCAGGGCCTCGACACAACGGTGGTCCGTTTCCACGGCGACGACTGCCCGCGCGTCGGTGTCCAGCAAGGCGCGGGTCAGACCGCCCGGCCCGGGGCCGATCTCGATGACGTTGACGCCGCCAAGGTCCCCTGCCGCGCGGGCGATGCGGGCACACAGGTTGCGGTCGAGCAAAAAATGCTGGCCGAGGGATTTGCGTGCGCCGAGGTCGTAGCGTTTGATGATGTCGCGAAGCGGGGCGGTCACCAAACGGGCTCCGTCAAGCGATCACGGCGTGGCGTCGGGCCACGGCGCGCCGCCGGGCCATGGCACCGGCCATTTCCAGCGCTGCCAACAGGCTGCTTTCATCGGCCACCCCGGTGCCGGCGATATCCAGTGCCGTGCCGTGGTCGGGCGAGGTGCGCACGAACGGTAGACCCAAGGTGACATTGACGGCGCGCTCAAAGGCGATGGATTTGATCGGGATCAGGGCCTGGTCGTGATACATGCAAATCGCCGCGTCATAACCCTTGCGGGCATGTGACGTGAACAGGCTATCAGGCGCCACCGGACCGAATACGTCGATGCCGGCCTCGCGTAGCGCCTCAATTGCGGGTGCGATGATGTAGGTTTCTTCCGTCCCCAGGGCGCCACCTTCGCCGGCATGGGGGTTCAGCCCGGCCACGGCCAACCGGGGATGGGCAATGCCAAAATCCTGTTTGAGGGCGGCCGCCGTGATCAGGCCAGCCTGAATAATGATCCCTGTATCAAGACTGTCGAGGGCATCGCGTAGGCTCTGGTGGATGGTTACCGGCACGACCTTCAATGCGTTCGCCGCCAGCATCATTACCGGCGGGGTGGTGATTCCGGCCAGGGCGGCCAGGAATTCGGTGTGGCCGGGATGGGGGAAATTAGCCTCGTACAAAATTTGTTTTTGGATTGGGTTGGTGACGACGGCGTCGGCGTTGCCGTCAAGGACCAACTGAACCGCCGTCGCAATAGCGGCGATGACGGATTTGGCGTTGGCCGCGTCGGGTTGGCCTGCGACCACCGGGGCGGGCAGGGGAACGGGCAAGACCGGTAGCGCGGTGGCGAAGACGTCAGCGGCTTCAGAGGCCGAATGGATTACCTGGATAGGCACCTTCGGCCCGGTACGGTGGGCGATATCTTCGAGGCGGTCCGGGTCGTCAATAACAAAAAATGGGTCGAGCCCAGCGCGCCGCGCCCAGGCCTTGAGTGTGATCTCGCCACCGATGCCTGCGGGTTCCCCCATGGTCAATGCCAAAACCGGGGCGGTGGGGTTGCTCACAAACGAATTTCCATAAAGGCTTGGCGGCGTAAATCCCGAATGTATTGGCGCGCCAGAATGGATAACCGTTCATTGCGCAGGCCCGATGAAATGCGGTCGCGCTGGTCCTGTATGCTCAGTTGCGGAGTCTTGATCTCATCGCGGCGGCATACCATCAATAACAGGACGCCGTCCGGCGTGCGCAGAGGTTGGCTCGCCTGCAAAGGGGCAAGAGTTTCGATCATGCCTCTTTGCTGTTTGCCTAAGGCGTCGATTTTAACATCGCCCAGATTCCCCGACAGAGGAGACCCAAGTTTCTTGGCGGTCTGGTCCAGTTCCTTGCAATTCTTGGCTTGCTGTCCAATCTGGCGAGCCTGGTTCATGGCTCCGTCAACGACGCTGGGGTTGGCGTTCTTGGCAACCGGTATATAAAGTTGTTGCAGATTGACCGTGGCCGCGCCGGGGTCGGGCTGACCGAATTTTTTGGCCGTGCGCTGGTCTTTCAGAGCCAAGATGTAATACCCGTCCGGGGTGCGAATTGGTGGAGACAGTTGCCCCACCTGCAATTGGGCCAGGGCCTTGTCCAATTCCGGGTTCAATTGGCCGATGCGGTTCCAGCCCAAGTCGCCACCCTTCTCGGCGGACTGGTTTTTCGAGAAGTTTCTGGCCAGCGCCGCGAAGTTGGTGCCGCTGCGGGCTTGCTCAATCAACCGGTTGGCCAGAGCCGCAATCTGTGCATCATTTTCCGGTTTGTCCACCGGCAGAAAAATTTCCGAAACCCGAAACTCTGGCTTGCCTTCATTGCTTTTGATTTTGGCGAGGTTCTCTTCGATTTCCTGATCGCTGATAATGACCCCTGCGCCATAACGACCGTTGACCAGTTGCCTCCATGAAAGGTCGGCCCTGATTTGATTAACCAGAATCGAAATTGCCACCTTGCGGTTTTCCAGATAATCCTTCAATTCGCCTTTGCTCAGGTTGCTGGTTTTTTCCATACGCCGCATGATCTGCGCGATTTCCTTATCGGTGATATCAATGCCAATGCGTTTTGCTTCTTGGCGTTTCAATTCTTCATCGATCAGGGTGCGCAGTACCTGGGGGGCAAGTCGCTGGCGTGTTTCCGCGGTTGGGTTAAGCCCGGAAAAAAGCATTACCAGTGTCAGGCGCATGTTGAGGTCATAGACAGAAATGACCTGATCATTGACAATGGCGGCAATTTCCTGCGTTTCCTGAGCGTGCGGGACGGTTGGCATCGCTGCCAAAAGGAATACTAGAAAACCAAATACAAATTGTCTCACCATTGAAGCCGCATTACCTCTGGAAAATGTCTGTTCTGATTTCGCCCAACGTTTTCAGAAGCACATTGACGGTGATCTGGTCGCTCGGTCTAAGGTCGCGGTCTTCAAAAAACGTTCTGGATGCCCTGGTGGTGAAAACAACGCATTCGTTTTCATAGACCAGCGTCGCATTAAATTGACGAGCTTCCTTGGCGGCCAGGTCATTGACCCCGGAAAAGCTTGTCCGCCAGAACCGGTTGAGTTTGGAACTGATGGAAAAATTAATTTCCTCGCGACCGGAAAATTCACTGTCGCGCTGAGATTCGATGAAGACATAGTTGGCGCTGGCACGGAGGGCCTCTCCGCCGGCGGAAAAGGTGAACTCGTTTCTTTTCGGGGTGAAGTTATTGCTATCCAGGCGGGTGCGGTACAACAGGTTGAGGTTCGGGCCTGGTGAGACGTTGACGCGCCCGACGAGGTCGGAAAACTTTTCCTCCAGACCGGAACCCACGGCAAAGGTATCGTCAGTCCTGAGCCGAACGGACTGGCCGATAAATACACCGGTATTCCCCCCGTTCTTGCCGTAGGCACCCCATTTGACGCCATACGCGAACCGGGGGCCGCCTTCGATTTTGTCGATGCCGGAAAACTTGTTGGAGCTGAACAAATTGGTGTCGTCGAATTCTAACTCCGTGCTGTCCTCGTTGGGTATTTTGTTCGAGTTGCCGCCGTAGGGGCTGTAAATGGCGACGGCGATGGGTTCTATAATCTGGCTGACGTTGCCTTCATTTCTCACGAAGGGCAGGCGCCAATCGAGCTTGACCTGGGGAACGACGCGGGCGGAAAGCCCGGAAAAGTTATCTTCTCCGTTCCGTGCCAGGTGGTCAACTTGATAAATATCGGTGTTTAGCCCAATAGAGAATTTGTAAACACCCCCCAAGGTGTCGACGAAAGGAAGCTGCCAGCCCGGTCGGATTGACAGGCGGCGGGTATCGGTTCCCTCTTGGCGGACCAAGGCGAGAAAATTGGCGTCGAGAATAGTTTGTCCGCCGAACCGGTCCGGCCGACCAAGATGGTTGAAATCGACTAACGGCAGCAGTACCGGCTCGGTATCAGGATCGTCTGTCGATTGAATGCCTTGAAAGGAATAGACATTGGCGGAAAAATAATTTCGCTGGCGAAAGCCTTCGGTGAATAGCCGGGAATTTAGGGAGGCCGGAGAGCCCAAACCATAGCGCCGCAGGTAGGTGTCATCGGAAGCGCGATGGAGGTCGAACCCCCAACGCCAGGTATCGTCGAGATCAAACCGGCCTTCGGCCTTGATGTGGGCGCGGATGTCTTCCTGGCTATCGCCGGCGACCAGGGAGCCGGTGGCGTCCAGGGTGCCTTTTCTGAACCGGTGGCGGTATTCAGCGATGCCACCCGATCCTTCTTTGGCGGTTATCAGGGCGGTTACAGTGGCATCCCGGTTGTCACCGAGGTTTAGGTAATAGGGTGTGCGTCCGACAAAACCTAAATCCGAGGATCCGCCGAATGATGGTGCGAGGAGGCCGCTTTGGCGTTTCACGGTTGGGTCGGGGTGAGACATGTAAGGCGTGTAGGCTACGGGAACGCCCATAACTTCCAGCCAGGCATCCCGGTATTCGATGGTCTTGGTGTTCTTGTCGTGGATAACCTTGACCGCTTTGATTTGCCAGAGCGGCGGTTTTGAGGGGTCTGTCTTGCACAGATTACAAGGCGAATAAACGCCTTGGCGCATTTCGGTAACGGTCCCGGCGGATCGTCTGCCGCCGCTCGCGGCGATGCGGGAACGGTCGGTCAGGATGATGCCGAGACCCTTGATGATAGCGTCCTTGAGGTCACCGGACACTTCCATTCGTTCACCGAAAATCCTCTCACCGCCGGGCTCAACCAACTGAAGATTTCCGGTCGCCGTAACCACGCCTGTTTTCTGGTTGTAGGAAATTTTATCGGCGAGCAGCTTGCGCCCGCCGTTTATGATTTCTACGTTGCCAAAGGCGACGATCTGGCCTTGTTCCTGGTCGAAGTTCATTTCATCGGCGCTCAGATTAACCGGTGTGTCCGGGTCGATCTTGCCGGTGGAGCCCGGCCTGGCCGGGGAAGGGGTGGTGACGCGGGTTGCTTCACGCGGCGGTTGTGCCTGAACAGGGTCTGCAAGGATGGCCGGGCGGATGGCCGGGCTGGGAGATACCACGCGCGGCGCTTGAACCGGCGCAGGAACCACACGCGGCTGTGCCTTGGCGTCATAGGGACCCGGATACCAAAGTGTCCCCAGCGGTTTACCGTATTGCACGGGCGCCAAAGGTTGGAGGTTTGGCGGTGCTGGCTGGGGATCAAGGACAGGTGCCGGCAAGGGTGCCGGTCGGGGTTGCTTGGGGTCATAGGTTCCGGGATACCACAACGTGCCCAGTGGCTTGTCGGGCTGCGGCACACCGCTGGCCGGTTGCGCAGGCACCTCGACCGGAACAGGAATGGGAGCCGGAACGCGGGATTGAACGGGTGGCAGGATGGGCGCAGGGACGCCCGCCGACGGCGCGGCGTTGGCATCATAAGGCCCCGGATACCACAACGTGCCCAGCGGCTTGTCCGGTTGCGGCGCGCCGGCACCATTGGTCGCCGCATGGGCGTGTAGCCCCAAGCCAAGGAACAAACCCAAAGCCAGCAGAACAAAACGGAATACGGCGATGCGTTTCATGTTCGCCTACCCGTCTTCCAGGTGAAGCAGGGTTGCCAATCCCAGCAGGGTGGCGACACCCGCCGGCGTCCAGGCAGCCATCGTGGCTGGGATGCTGTCCGACAGGCCGAGGGCAAACACGATATCGGAAAAGAAATACAGAACGAAACCGGTCATCACACCCGCGCCGATAACATAGGTGCCGCCGCCCTGGCGGGCATGGCGCAAGGTAAAGGTTGCGGCGATCAGCACCATGGCGCACATCAACAACGGCGATGCCAGCAGGGAATGCCAGTACAATCGGTGGCGCACAGCGGTAAAACCGGCCTTCTCGAGAGTCTGAATGAACCCCGGCAAGTCCCAAAACGACATGGTTTCCGGCGGTGCGAAACTGTCTTGTATCCGGTTCAGCGTCAGGTCAGTGGCGAGCCAGTAATCTTTTTCCAGCCGGGGCGTTTCCTCCGGGGTGTGCACCCAGGCATTGGTCATGTGCCAGAAGCCGTCTTCCAGGCGGGCTTTTTCGGCATCCAGGCGTCCGATAAAGCGGTCGTTTTCTTTGTAGTTGAAGACGACCACATCCCTTAATTCCACGTCCTTGCCCGTTTGCAGGACGAAACGGGAATGTACTACAGATTGGCCATCGGCATTGGCCTGGCGGAGCCACAGCCCATTATTCGACAGCGCCAGGAAGCTTTTTTGGCCCTTAAAATTAACCGCCTCAATCCGCTCATAGCGGGTAATGGTCGTTGACGCCAATGGGTTGAGGACGCCAATCTGGAACAGCCCGAGCAAAAATGCGAGGCCCAGCACCGGCAACAGGAATTGCCAAACCGATACGCCTGCGGCGCGGGTGATGACCAGTTCGTGAGTCCGCGCCAGCCGCCAAAAAGCTGCCATGCCGCCGAATAAAATGGCGAACGGGAAAGCCTGTTGACCCATGTGGGGTAATTTTAAAAACGCCATTTCGAGGACCAGGGAAAAGGTGATATCCGGTTTGGCGGCGGCCCGGCGCAAAAGTTCCACAGTGTCGAACAAAAATATCAGCATCAAGAACAGGCCGAACAAAACCAAAAAAGTCAGCAGGAAATTGCGGGCGATATAAGCGGACAATGTGGTCGACAGGCGCACGGGCTATGGTTCCTCTATCTACCGGTTATGCCGTTACGGGTTCGATGTTACGCCGACGGCGTAGCTGCCACAGAACCATGAAGCCGTAGCCCAAGAATATCGGCACCAGCCCCAGAATGTACAGCAACGGCACAAATTGCAGGTGCTTGGCAACCAGGTTTTCCAATCCCAGTGAACTGCCTTGCAGGGCGACCATGAGGGAAATGGCCAGGATAACCTGACGAGTCTGGGTGCGGCGGCTGAAGCTGCTGGCGATCAGGCACGCCAGACCGATCAGGGTAAAGGACAGGGCCGCTAGCGGAGAAACGATCCGCTTGTGTCCCTCGACAAAAAATTTCCCGTATTCCTTGGGGTTCATATTCGGCTTAATCGTCCTGATGTTGAATAATTCACCCAACGTTCGTTCCCGCGGTTCACGAAATCGTTCTTCAGTACTTTCCTTGTCAGATGCGAGATCAAAAACATAACGGTCGAAGTACAGTATCGACAGCTTGTTCGTTTTCTTGTCGATCCCCTGGCGGTTGCCATTGAACATGATAACCCGTGCCCCTTCGTCGGTTTGGACCATGGCACCCTTGGCGGCCATCAGGGTAAAGGGGGCATTCTTGTCGCGCTGGTCGTGCACCAGAAGGCCCAGCAGTTGGCCTTCGTTGGTGCGCTGGCGCACGTACACGGTAATCCCATCAGCCACGGAATTGAAGGCGCCCTCGCGCAACAGGATATGGCCGTAGCTGTAGCGGATGTCCCACTGCAATTCACGGAATTTTGAGTAGGATTGCGGCACCAGATACAGGTTCAGCGCATATCCGGCCCCGACCACCAACAATGCCAAAATCAACGCCGGCTTGGCAATCGCAAACTGGCTCAGGCCCGACGCTCGCATCACTATCAGTTCGCGGTCGGTGATCAGCTTGGAATAGGTGAAAACAACCACTGTAAACAGCGCGATCGGCAGAACGATAACCAGAAAATTGGGCAACAGAAGGACCGTCAGGTAAACGAACATCCCCGCCGATAGCCCGCGGTTGACGATCATTTCAATGAATCTTAACGACTGCGATAGCCAGATGACGCAGGTCAGCCCCGTGCTCACCAGGATCATGCCTACGAACAATTGCCGCAGAATGTATTTTGTAAAGCCGTTCATTACCCGGTTTTTATTGTTGTTGAATCTGGGTCAAAATGTGGGAAAAGGGCTAAAAAATCAAGGACTAACGACATTTAAGCCCGATCAGCACAAAAACCGGAATCAAGGGGCGGTATCGTCGGTCCGCATGACGGCGGCCCACCCACGGATAACGGTGGCGGACAATACGGGAGCCCTGACCAAAATTTGGTCGGCGAAAAATCGGCTGGAACGCATTTTTTCACGCAAAAATGGACTGTTTTCGCCGCCATCAAGTCGTCGGTGCGCGGCCAATGCGGCACGCGCCATCAGCCAGCCGCCGGTCGTCGTAGCCATCAATTCGAGATAGGCTGCAGCACTGGCAGCCACGGTATCCGGGTGTTCCGGGTAGGTGTCGACGATCCAGGCGGTGGCTTCCTCCAGCGCGTCGATGGCTTTTTTCAGGATGCTCTGGATCACGCTTAAGTCTTCAACGCCGGAATGCTTGCTCAGGTCCACGTTCAGGCTGCGCATATCGGCCATCAGGGCCCTGGCGGCGGCGCCACCATTGCGGGCGACCTTGCGTCCGACCAGATCGAGGGCCTGAATACCGTTGGTGCCTTCGTAAATTGCGGTAATGCGCACATCTCGCAGGAATTGCGGTGCGCCGCTTTCCTCGATATATCCCGCGCCGCCGAAAACCTGCACGGCGGTGTTGGCGACATCGATACCGGTATCTGTGCTCCAGGCCTTGACCACGGGGATCAGCATATCCACCAGGGCCTGTTTTTGGGCGCGCACGTCCGTATCTGGATGGTGCCGGGCGATGTCGAGCGCGGCGCCGGTATAATAGGCGACCGCCCGAATGGCCTCGGTGCGCGCGCGCATCGACAACAACATGCGCCGCACGTCCGGGTGACGGTCGATGGTGGCGGGAACCCATTCGCCATCAGGCCCCGAAACCTGTCCCTGTATCCGTTCGCTCGCGTAAGCCAGCGCGTGCTGATAGGCGTGCTCAGAAACGCCGACGCCTTCGATGCCGATCGCCAGGCGGGCGTTGTTCATCATCGTGAACATGTATTGCAGGCCGTGATTTTCTTCGCCGACGAGATAACCGATGGCACCGTCCCCGGCCTCACCAAAGGCCAACACGCAGGTCGGGCTGGCGTGGATACCCATCTTGTGCTCCAGCGACAGGCAGCGGATGTCGTTGCGATCGCCCAGGCCCCCGTCGTCACGAACCAAAAACTTCGGCACTACATACAGCGACAATCCCTTGACGCCTTCCGGCCCATCGGGCGAGCGCGCCAGTACCATGTGAATGATGTTGTCGGTGTAGTCGTGCTCGCCGTAGGTGATGAAAATCTTTTGCCCGGTGATCCGGTACTGTGCCCCGTCGTGAACCGCCCGGGTGCGTACCTGCGACAGGTCGGACCCGGCCTGGGATTCGGTCAGGTTCATGGTGCCGGTCCATTCGCCGGACACCAGTTTGTTCATAAAGATGGCGCGCAATTCATCGGACCCGTGGGTGCTCAGCAATTCCACCGCCGCCTGGGTCAGGGTCGGGCAGATGGCAAAACCCATGTTGGCGCCCTGCCAGATTTCAAAGGTCGCGCCGGCGACCAGCATGGGCAGCCCCATGCCGCCGTATTCGGGGTCAAACGGCACGCCGTTCCAACCGCCTTCGACAAACTGTGCGTAAGCCTCGGCAAATCCCTTGGGCGTGCGCACGGCGCCGTTTTCCAGTACGCAACCCTCGCGGTCGCCGACCGGGTTCAGCGGCGCCAAAACATCGCTCGCCAGTTTTCCGGCTTCCACTAAGATCGCGTCGATCAGGTCGGGGGTGGCGTCGGCGAAGCCGGGCAGGGCGGAAACATCGTCAAGTCCCGCCAGTTCGCGGAGCACGAACCGCATGTCGTCCAAAGGTGCCTGGTAGGCGGTCATGGCCGCGTCTCCCGAAACAAAAGTTCCCGGTCACTGAACACCAACGCAAGGGATGTGTCCAGTGACCGGGTTAGCTTTAATTTCCGAACAACTTCTTCAGGCCCTTACCGGCATCGCCGATGCCTTTCTCCAGGGTTTCGCCGGCACCCTTGACGGCGTCTCCGGCAACGCCTTTGGTTTTATCCTGTAAAGCCTTGGCTGCGTCCTGGGCACCCTTGGTGACACCTTCCATCATTTTATCCAGGTTTAATGCGCCGACGGCGGACGCCGCACCACGGGTCAGAGAACCGATGATTTTCTCGGTTATTTCCGCCGGGCTGGCGCCTTTATTCTTCTTGCCGATGTCTTTTAGGTGGATATCGGGCAGCGGCGTGGCCAGCGCCTTGCCTTGGAGAAACGCGGCGCTGACGCTGATCTGGCCGCCACGGATATACAGGTGCTCGACGATGATTTTTGGGCCTTCGCCTTTCTTTTTGGCACCGCCGGTGGCGAATTGCCTGGCGTAGGCGTCGACGTTTTTCTGGATGGCGTCGACGTTGGAACCACCGGCCCCCAACTCATAGGTGACTTGCGGTTTGGTGATCGCGATTTCTTTGATGACGATGGGGTCCTGGCCGATGGAGGATATGTCCAGCGTGATCGATATGCCGCCCATCTCAAACGCGCTGGGCGTCTTGAACCCCTTGGGGTTGGCAATCTTGAGCCCGCTTATGGAACCGCTGCCGGATTTGATGGAAACGGAAACCTCATTCAGGCTGACCTTGGCCTGGGTGGCGTCCGAGCCGACTTTTTCGACGGTCTCCTTTATCAATCCGTCGAGGTTGGACAGCAGTAAAAATAAAATGCCTGTGCTGACGAATACGAGAACGGCGACAGTGCCGAGGCCGATTTTTATTCCACGGTTCATGGGGGGCTCCTTCAAGGTATGGCCAATAGAATGATTGTAATGACATGCAGACGGAGCCGCCACACCGAATGTGTGCCGACCAGGCGTAATCGCTCAGGGTTTGTCGCGCGTGAAAACCCAGGCGTTGGCGTCCGACAGCTCATCGCGGTAGGCGTAGCCGCCGACATCAAAAGCTTTGATCCGGTCCGGGGTCTCAATGCGGTTCTGGATGATGTAGCGCGCCATCGCGCCGCGCGCGCGTTTGGCGAACAGCCCCAGCACCTTGGCGACGCCGTCCTTGACCTCTTTGAATACCGGGGTGATGACGGCACTGTCCAGGGTGGCTTGATCGACCGCCTTGAAATATTCGACCGAGGCCAGATTGATAACCGTGCGGTCTGTGTGTTTGGCGGTCGCCTGGTTAATCGCGCCCGCCAGTTGATCGCCCCAGAATTCATATAAATTGTTGGCCTTGGGTGGTTGGAACCGGGCGCCCATTTCCAACCGGTAGGGCTGGATCAGGTCGAGCGGCCTTAACACCCCGTAGAGCCCTGACAAAATCCGCAGATGGTCCTGGGCGAAGTCCATGTCGCCGGAGTTCATCGTCGCAGCCTGCAACCCGACATAGGTATCGCCGTTGAACACCAGTGCCGCCTGTTTGGCGTTGGCCAGCGTGAACGGCGTCGCAAAATCCTGAAAACGGCGGTAGTTGAGCTCCGTTAGCTTGTCGCTGAGATTCATGGCCCGGCCCAACTCGGCACGGCTGAGGCGTTTGGCAGTTTTGATTAGAATGTCCGAGCGGTCGAGAAATTCCGGCTGCGTGAATTTCGGTGATTGCGGCTCGGTTTCAAAATCGAGTTTTTTGGCAGGGGAAATAAGGGCGAGCATGTGTGGTCCGTTGTCGTCTGTTAGAGTGTGTTTTGATAGTGGGACTTTATCGACAATCTGGAAGGAATACAAAGAACGTGATTATCGTTTACGGCCTGAAAAACTGCGACACCTGCCGCAAGGCGCTTAAGTGGCTGGAAGTAGAGGATAAGGAGCATGAATTTTACGATCTGCGCAAAGACGGGGTGGATGCCGCCACCGTTAAACGTTGGACCAAAGCCGTTGGTTGGGACGTTCTGCTCAATAAACGCGGCACCACCTGGCGCGGCCTCGACGATGCGCTCAAAGACGAGACCAATGAATCCAACGCCGCCGCCCTGATGGTGCAACACCCGGCCTTGATCAAGCGCCCGGTGTTTGAGGCAGGCGGGCGGGTCATCGTCGGTTTCAAGGACGAACAGCGCCTTGAGCTTGCTCGCGCTGGGTAATTCAATCGACTGCACTACTAATGAAAACCTATTTAACAATAGACCTGTTGCAAAAGTAGCGTCCCGCGGCTTAAGGCGCAACTTCGTTTGATGATTTGTTTTCAGAATCCAGCGGCGAAGTTGATGATCCCGGCTACGGTGCTGATTTTGACGCTAT
>JABMOG010000182.1 GCA_013204265.1 Rhodospirillales bacterium | reverse complement strand
GTTTCCCCCAGCGCCCGGGCGGTGCCGATAATGGTGCCGGTCAGCACGCCCGGCATGGCCAACGGCAGGACATGATGAAACACCGCCTGCAGGGGGCTGGCGCCGACGGCGAGGGCGGCTTCGCGGATCGATGGCGGCACCGCCTTCAGCGCCGCGCGCCCGGTGATTATAATGGTCGGCAACGTCATCAACGCCAGCACCATACCGCCGACCAACGGCGCCGAACGCGGCAGTTCAAACACATTGAGAAATACCGCCAATCCCAGCAGGCCGAATACGATCGACGGCACCGCCGCCAGATTGTTGATGTTGACCTCAATAAAATCCGTCCAGCGGGTGCGGGGGGCAAACTCCTCCAGATACACTGCCGTCAAAACACCGAGCGGGAAGGACAACGCCAGGCATACTAACAGGCTGAATAACGAACCCAAAGTAGCCACCGCGATCCCGGCCAATTCCGGCTCGCGAGAGTCGCCGGAGGTAAAAAATGCCCAGTTAAATTGCGTTTTCAGCCGCCCAGCGGCTTCAAGGACATCGACCCAGACCAACTGACGATCCGTAAACCGGCGTTGGTCCGGCGGCAAGGTGCGGGAAATTCGGCCTTTGACCACCATATCCACGTCATCCGATGCCACGACCCACAGGGATACCGTCTGGCCAGCCAGGCCCGGCTCCGCCTGAACCATGGCCTTGAGTCTATAGGCTGCGTCCGAACTGATCAGGTTGTACAATTCGCGTCTGTGCTTGCGGGCTTTGACCTCAGGGAAAGATTCGCGGAGGGACCGTTTGACCATGGCCTGATAATCATCGCCTGTTGGTTCAACAGCCACATCCAGTTGAACCACTGTCTGCTTGAAGGCGCTTAGCCCGGACGTTAGGACCACCAAGAATAATACGGTTAAAAAAACCAACCCGACGCTGACGGCGGCGATGCCAATGCGGCGGAAGCGGATTTCCGCCCTGTGGCGTTTGCCCCGTAAAGCTGACATACGGCGGCGCTTTTCCATTAGTTCCATGTTTTCAGTCATATTGTTCCCGATAGACTTTAACGATCCTGAGCGCGACTATATTCAAGACCAGCGTCACCAGGAACAGCAATAGCCCCAACGCGAATGCCGACAGGGTCTTGGCGCTGTCGAATTCCTGGTCCCCGGTCAGCAAAGTAACGATCTGTACGGTGACGGTGGTCACCGCCTCTAACGGGTTTAGAGTCAAGTTAGCGGTTAGGCCCGCGGCCATGACGACGATCATGGTTTCGCCAATTACCCGCGACGTCGCCAACAGCATGCCGCCGGCGATACCCGGCAGGGCGGCTGGCAGGACCACTTGGCGGATCATCTCGGACCGGGTCGCGCCCAAGCCGAGGGCGCCTTCCTTGAGCGAACTTGGCACGGCGGTGATCGCATCGTCGGTGATCGAAGAAACGAAGGGGATGGTCATCACCCCCATGACCAGACCAGCGGCCAAGGCGCTTTCCGACGACACGTCCAGCCCGATGGTCTCTCCGCCCTGGCGCAAAAGGGGCGCTACGAACAGGGCCGCAAAAAATCCATACACTACGGTCGGGATCCCGGCCAACACTTCGAGCGCCGGCTTGACGATGGCACGAAACCGGGGCGATGCGTATTCGGCAAGAAAAATAGCGGAATACAATCCAACCGGACCGGAAACCGACAACGCAATGGCGCTGATCAGGAACGTTCCGACCAACAGGGGGATCGCTCCGAAAGCGCCGCTTGCGCCGACCTGATCGACGCGGATTGCCGTTTGTGGCGACCACTGCAGGCCAAACAAAAAATCCGTCACCGGAATGGTGCGGAAAAATTGAATCGATTCGAAAACCAATGACAGGACGATGCCGACGGTCGTCAAAACAGCGACCGTGGAACAGGCGATGAGTATTCCCATCACCAGACGTTCCAAGATCGCGCGCCGGTTCAGGAACGACGCAATGGACACCTGGTTTCTTTTGTTCCCGCTGGGCGTGGAGGGGGCGTTATATAGAGAGGTTGGCAAGGGTCTTCACCTTCCTGTTCCAATCGGCCCGTTCTTTTTCGGACATCGGGATCAGCCCCTTGTCGGTCAGATAGCCTTCACTGCCCCAGGCCTTGTTGCTGGTGAACTCGGCCATGTATTCCCGGATCC
>JABMOG010000005.1 GCA_013204265.1 Rhodospirillales bacterium | reverse complement strand
GCCCCAGCCCCAGCCGTCGCGCAGGCGTTGCTCGATGGGGAATTCCTTGGAATAGCCGTACGCCCCCATGACCTGCAACGCGGCCCCGGTGACATCGCGCACCATTTCGTTGGCGAAGCACTTAGCCTGGCTGGAATCCAAAATCGACGGCAGGCCGTCCGCCGCGTTCTGCGCCGCACGCCAGATCAGAAGCCGCGAGGCCTCAATGCGCATCGACATTTCAGCCAGCCGCAATTGCACCGCCTGGAAATCGACCAGCACCTTGCCGAACTGCTTGCGTTCCTGCACATAGGCCAGCGCCGTTTCAAACGCCGCTTGCGCGATGCCGAGGCACATGGTGGCGTTGCCGCAGCGTTCCAGATCAAAGGCTTCCATCAGCTTTTTAAAGCCGCCCCCCGGCACGATCAGGTTTTCCACCGGCACCCGGACATTATCGAAGAACAGATCGGCCGACGGAATGCCGCGAAAGCCCATCAGTTGTTCCGGCGCGCCGAAGCTTAACCCGCCCGCCTCCTTTTCAACAAAAACCGCGCCGATACCGCGCGCCCCGGCGTCGTCAGACATACGTGCATACACAACATATCCATCGGCATGACCGCCGCCCGAACACCAGCGTTTTTGGCCGTTCACTATAATGGTGTCACCGGAAATTTCGGCTTTGGTTTTCAGGTCAGTCAGCGCCGAGCCGGCGTCGGGTTCCGACATAGCGACGGCGACGATCATCTCGCCCGCGCAGACCTTGGGCACGACGCGCCTCACCAGGGGACCTTCGGCAAAATGCTCGATGGCCCGGACCGGGCCGACGGAACTCTCGAAAATGGGGAACGCCACCGCTGGCGAGACCTTGGCAAATTCCTCCAGCACCAGCAGGGCCTCCAAATTGCCGAGGCCCAGCCCGCCCAAGTCTTCGGCCACGTTAATGCCCAAAAAGCCCATCTCGGCGTAGCGTTTGACGTGCTCGCGCCCCAACGGCTTGTTGTCGTCTTCAAGTTGGTGGGCGATATCCGTCATCTCGCGCTGGGCAAAATCACGCGCCGTCTGGCGCAGTGTCAATTGGTCGTCGCTTAGCTGGAAATCCAAAGGGGGAGCCTCTCGTGAAATTTAAAAAACCCGGGCTGCGAAATCCGGATAGGTCTTGGCGATTTTAGGGCCGATGCGGCTGCGCAGCAACGCCAGGCGTTCGGCGTCCGGTTCCGGCGTTGTCGTCACCTCCTCGGCGACATCAAAATCGAACCCGGTGTTGTCGCGCACATCTTCCACCGTGACCCCCGGATGAGTGTAGATCAACGTGAAACGCCCGGCGGCAGGATCAAACGACATTTGGCATTTGCCGGTGACCAGGGCCTTGGGGCCGCCGGGGCGGTGGACCTCGGGCGGGCTGGTGCCGGGCGCACTGATGAAATCGACTTTGGGCACAAGCACCCGCCTGGAATGTTCCGGCGCGAACAGAATAATTTTCGGAATGACGAAATACACGTAGGCCGAGCCGAACGAGCCGTTAAACCGTTTGTCCAGGTTCGGATACTCGCCGACGCCGAGCAGGTTGATGTTGGCCGCGCCGTCGATCTGTGCGCCGCCGAGGAAAAACGCGCCGATGCGGCCCTGCCCCGCGCAATCGAACAGTTCGCGCCCGCCGTCGGTGAACGGGTTGTTGGCATCGCCGTGGATGATCGAGACCTCAATATCCTGGCCTTTTTGCTTCGCCAGTTCCTGCGCCAACAGGGCCGCGCAACCGGGGATCGGCGACAACGCACCGACGGCAACATGGCCGACGCCGTCGAGCAGCCCGGCGAAGGTGTTGATCAGAAATTCTTCGGGCGCGTACAGGGCCTCGCTCATGCCTCGCCCCCGGCCAGGACATGGCTGTCCAGATAGGCCTGAAACCCCTCTGGCGTTTTGGCTTGCGCGGCATAGGCGCGAACGTGTTCGGTGTCGCGCTCATAGTGGCCGGTCAGCCCTTGCGGCCAGGCGCCCTTCTCGGCTTTGGCAATCGCCGTCACGTACAGGCCGGCCAGGGTGCCAGCCGCCGTTTCTTCGTCGGCCAGAAAGTCGCGGTCTTCGATAGTCTCGACCGTCACCAGCGTTGCCAATGAGGCGTGCGCCATGGTCATCAATTCGCGCCGGCGCCCGATCCACACATTGCCGTGGGCATCGGCGCGGGGGCTGTGGAACAGCGTCACGTCGGGCTTGATGGCGGGCAGCAATACGATCGGGCAGCCGCCCCCCTCCTTGCCCAGACCAAGAGGGTCGTCGACCACCTTCCAGTCGGCGCGATGTTTGACCAGGTCCGAACCGATCAATCCGCCCAGCGGCATGAACGGCACGCCTTTTTCCGACGCCTGCAAAGCGGTGTGAATGGCCGGGCAGGTAGAATCGCGCATGTTCAGGGTCCCGGCCTCGACGGCGGCGATAAACCGCGGCGCCGAGCCAGCCTCGCCCAGACTGACGGCGGCAGACTCCAGTGTGGCAACCACACCGGCGCCGATCAGCATGTCGGCGGCCATCCCGCCGATGGGCACCGTCAACAAATGTAGATCCTTGACGGATCGGCGGATTAGCGCGCGCACCAGCGCCATCGGCACCCAGCTGTAATCGGGCGCCAACGCCACCAGCGCGCCGTCGCCGACGCGCCGAGCCAGGTCGCCTAAGTCTTCAAAAGCTGTCATTCGTGGATCATAAGCCGGATCGCACGCCTTAGCTACCGGCGTCGTTGTGGTTCCAATAGGTCTGGTTGACCCCGTACATGAGCTGGTCGTGCTGGAACTGCAAACATCCCCGAAACCCACTGGCGCCCTGCTTTTCCTGAAAAGATTGACAGGTGCGGACGATGGTCGACGCCTGCTTGGCGCTTGCGGTATTCCGGCCCCCGGGCAGGGTGGCGGCGATTTTGCCCCAAAGGGCGTTCTGCGCCGCGTGGCTTTCCGTCGGCTCGGCGAGCATCGCATTGGCCAACCGGTTGGTGGCGCGAGCGGCCTGAATTACCGCTGTCTGGCGACTGACGGTGCGACTTGCCGCCAGCCTGTAAGGCCCCGCCGCCTCGGCAATTTCCTCTGGCGTTATCGGCAGGCTATCGCCGGGTGTTGGCAGCGGGATCAGTGATGCCAAGGGGCCGATCTCGACCCCGGCGTCCAGTGCCCCCAATTGAGCGATCTCGGCCTCGGCAATCTCGACCGTCACGGAGACATAGCTGCGCCGCACCACGAACCGAAGACCCGCATAGCCTTTGACGCGGACCGCGCCGCCGAGCCTGCGCAGCACGAGGATGATTCGGTCCGCATCCACCGGCGCATAGACGGTGTTAGGCAGCGGGATGTCGCGGTCTTTTTGCAGGCACAGGGTGCTGAACTCGGCCCGGCACACACCCTCGGCGCAAACCAGGGGGGCCGGTTCCGGCGTTTCCACCAGGGCCAGGATTTGCGGTGCGGCGAAGGCGTTGGAAATACCACCGAGACAGACCCCGGCGGTCAGGCAAAGGATTTGGACAAAGCAGCGCATTTCAGCATCCTAGCCCTATTTTTCGTCCTCGTCTTCATCGTCTTCGAATTTATTCGGCAAGCCCTTGGTGCCGCGCTGATCGGTTTTGGTAAAGTTTGCTCCGCGCAAATCGGCGTCGGTGAAGTCGGCATCCATCAGCATCGAACCCGAAAGGTTGGCGTCGCGCAGGTCGGCTCCGCGAAAATCAGCACCGACTAGGTCCATGTTGGTCATCACCGCACCGTTCAGCATGGCGCGGCAGAGCTTGGCGTTCTCCAGGCTGGCGCGCCAGGCACTGCCACCGGCGCGCAACGCAATAGTGACCTCGCCGAAGGTTGCGCCAACCAAATTGGCGCCGGTCAGATTTGCCCGCGACATCTTAACGCCCCTGAGATCTGCCCTGGCCAGAATGGCGCCGCGCATATCGGCAAAGGAGAAATCAGTCATCAGGAATTCCGACTTCGACAGGTTGGCGCCTTTCAGCACGGCGAAGGACAAATCCGCCGCTGACAGGTTGACGTTTTGCAGGGATTCGCCCGACATGTCCATTTTCGACAGGTCCGCCCGCGCCCCTTCCTTGCCGTTGGTGTTGACCCATTGGCCGTGTTTGATAACCACGTCCTTTATCTTGATATCCATGTCCGCCAGGGTCTTGGCGATATGGGCGGCAGACAGATTGACCTTGGAAAAATCCATATTCTCGAACATCGCGCCGATCATGTCGGCACCAGTCAGATCGGCGTTGTCCAGGATGGTGCCGGAAAACACAGTGCCGTGGAAAATCGCCCCCGACAGGTTGGCGTTGGAAAAATCCGCACCCTCCAGATTACACCCGGTCAGGTTCGACATCGACAGGTTGGCACCCTTGAACGAGGCGTTCTTTAAAATGCAATCAGTCAAGTCCGTCTGCACGATCAGATTGGCCGACACCTTGGCGCGTGTCATATCGGCGCCCTTGATCGTCGTTTTTTCCATACCCGCTGTACCGTTGTCATGCTTGAGCGGCGCCATGTCTCCGCCTTCCGCCGCCGAGCGCAACAGCACGCCGTCGCGCATATCGACGTCATTCATCATCGCTCCCGACAGGTCGGCCCCGGCCAGGCACGCGCCGCGCAGGTCGGACCGGATGAGCGAGGCTTTGGTCATGTCGGTAAACCGCAGGTCCGCGGCAAACAGGATTGCATCGTCCAGGGTCGTGCCTTGCAGATTGGCGTGGGTCAGCACCGCCCCCGTCAACTCGGCGCGTGACAGATTGCGCCCCGACAAGTCGAGATACGACAGATCATGCATGCCCGCCTGCATGCGCTCCCCATCGCGCCTGCTGCCGACGAAGGCTTCGTGGCGATCGAGCATCCCGTCCAGTTCCTGTTGAGAAACCTTGGTCCACTGTTCTTTGTGTTCGAGTTCGTCCTGTAATGTCATTCTTATGCTTTCCAACTGCGCCGCCTATAATGACGTATCCTGGAGTATCTCACAAATTCGGTGTTGTGGAATGTGCCGGTGGTCACTATGTCTCACACCCCATGACAGATAACAAAACCAAACCCGTCCATATCATCGGCGGCGGCCTCGCCGGCAGCGAAGCCGCGTGGCAACTGGCGCGCGCTGGTGTGCCAGTAATTCTCCATGAAATGCGCCCCGTGCGCGGCACCGACGCCCACCAGACCAGCGGCCTGGCCGAACTGGTGTGTTCCAATTCGTTCCGGTCCGACGATGCCGAAACCAACGCGGTCGGGCTG
>JABMOG010000181.1 GCA_013204265.1 Rhodospirillales bacterium | reverse complement strand
CTGTTAAACTTCGCCATCGGAAGAGCCTCCCTTGCTCTTCCTCCTTTGAATCACACTCAGGTTAACAAAGATTCACCAGACTTTTGCAACAGGTCTATTACCGTGCCGCCAGGGGGGCAAACCTTGGTAATAATTGGTTCTGGTGCCGGCTCTCGGGTAAGCCGCTCGAGGGTAGTGATGTCGAGTTCCTTTGGGATGTAAATAAAATCCTTATCACCGGTCAGAATGTATCCCCCGGTCCATTCCCGCTTGACCTCTTCGGTCAGGGCTTTCTGGTGCGACGGGAAAAGAAGCTTCAGGGGCGTCCGGTCACGCTTCTGCGCCCGCAGGTTGCGAAGTTGGAGAAGTGAACGAAATAGTTTTATGAAACTGTGGAGTGGGTCTAGCAAAGGCTTTATTCCAATTTAACAATGACACCTATTTTCCGATGCCATCGCCCTAGACTTAGGATGCTGTTCATTGTCGATTATAACAGGATTTAGGGAAAGGGAGCATGTCAAAAGTAGGATTTTTGTAAACCCTTCCTGATTGACTTTGGCATTCGCCTCAACCCTTTCCAGGGGCGTCGAATTGAAAACTCGGTCGTGCGTCGAGAATTGGTTTTTCAAAGAAGTAATAGACTACCGTTGTAACCGCCATGATCGCCAGCAGCGACAGGCCCACGAAGGCTCCTGCCCACACGTTTAAAAACTTGCCAATCAAGGCGGCTACGGGGATATGGAGAAGATAAATCCCGTAGGACACCCGGCCACCCCAAAGCGAAAAACCCCTCAATCTCGCGTGGAAGGTATTATTCAGGCGTAGGAACAATGCCAGGACGGCGCAGGAAAAAATTGCCGTTGCCGCGAAGATCAGGAATCGAAATTCAATCGGATGGCTAACGCCACGGTGGATGCGCTCATAGCCATCAAACAGGTAGACCAGCATTACCACGATAATAGCGGCAATCAGGACGACGGGTATTTTCCGAATATGATCTCTCACCAAATATAAAATGATTCCGAACCCTATGGAATCGACACGGTACAACACGACACGCCTCAAACCATTTCCCCAGTTCTCAGGCGCAACATCGGATACCGCCCTAAGAATGGTAAATACAGCAATAAAGGCAACGGTGCCGATAAAGAAAACCGTTACCCTGTTGTCGATTTTACGGGCCAGACCCCAGGCCGCGAAAAACAAGGCCATGAAAATGGGGAACAGTATGTAGAACCATTCCTCGACTGCCAGCGACCAGGATACGGAAAAATAATCAAAAGCTGGCGGGGGCCAGTAGAAGTTTTGCAAAAACAGGGCGTATTGAAAGGTGGACAGGTTCAACTTGCCGCTGAACAAAATTACGAAAAACACTAGCGCCAACCCATACAACGGCAGGGTCCGCATCCACCGTCGCACCAGAAAAATCCATAGGTTTTTTCGGATGGCTTCGTTTGAGGTGAAAATTCTGGCGAGAAACGGGCAAAGGACGAAGCCGCTAAGTACGAAAAAAATCTCTACCGCCAGGGAGGTGACGATTTCAAGCATGACCAGGTTTTCGGAAAGCGCGAAGTAGATGACCATGTGCGGGCCGGCCACCGACATGGCCGCCAGAAACCGCAAAAAATCGAGAGAGACGATACGCATCAGAAAAAAACCGTCAATAAATCATTTTGCTGATTTAAAGAGCCGTTTTTCCACATGGCGCTCAAGAATGATCTTTTCTTAGAAATTTGAATAAACGAATGGGTCCAACAGTTCCCCGTCGGTCAGCAAAATGAGAATTCCGATCAATACGATTACCGTAATCACGGGCTTTACCCATTTTTTCTTTTCCGTTTCAGGGGTGGTTGGCTCATTTTGAGAAGATGACATTTTGATGGTTTCTTATATTTTTGCTTATGAGAGGTTTAAATGAACGGCGCCAACAACTCGAAGCCATACAGGAGCATGAAGACTTGCGAACATATAGTAACTACGTTAGCACGGTCAAAGCGAATTGGACGAGCGTCCACAAGGTGCGCAAGCATATAACACAATTCCAACAGCGGTTAATAGCCATCGGCGAATCTTGAAGAATGACTGAACTTGACCCGGCAGGCGGCACCCTCAGGAAACTTTTTCTCAATACCACCGGTGCTTTTGGTCGGCTGAATACTGCGTTTCGCAAGCGGTGGAAGCGGATAGTTTTCTGGGGCCTATTGGGGCTTGGCCTCGTCGAGGTACTGTCTATCTCGGCGGCGATGGAGCAGCTATCCAGCAAGGGAATCCCTGCCGATATTGCCCGCGACCATTTCTTTCTAACCCGGTATACGCTGAACTTGGTGATGGATACGCCCACCATTGACAGGATCGAACAGACCACGAATTCTGACTACCGGGGTTTTGAAGGCCGTTGCAATAACATCGGGGCCGATTCCTTGCTGGGCTGGCGCAACAAACCGGGAATTGCTTGCAGTTTCCTGTTACCAGCGGGGGGCGCGCCTTATAGTACCGGTTTGTTGTGGAGCGCCTTTGATGCCAACGGCTTTATGGTCTCAGAACCCGGCGGCCCGAAACACCCCCGGAAAAAACCCGACGGCGTCTTTCGCATCATTATGTTGGGTGACAGCTCCCTCGCCGGGTTTGGCGCCCCGCCGATGCAATCTATCGCTGGCCACACCCAAAGAATTCTCAACGATCAAAAAAAGAAAACTGGCGTAGGCCCCACTTATCAGGTCATCAACGCTGGAGTGGGGGGGTACAATTCGGCCCAACAATATCTCTATCTGGCTTCCGAGCTTATTTATTATCAGCCCGACATCGTTTTCTTTTTCAATGGTTGGACAGAATCAATCAACCGGCACGGCCATTTTTCGGACTCTCGTTTTGCTTACATGCGAAAGTCGAAAAAATTCAAGCCGGTGGAATTCTCCAGCATTCAGACGAAAAAACATCGCGATTACAGCGCCTTTATTGACCGCAGCTACACGCTGAAAGGCGCCGCCGTGATCCTCAAGAACGCCCTGAGCCGTGCCTTGGGAAATTCCTGGGACCAGACGGGCATGGGGTATTGGGCGTGGAAACTTGAATTTCGCAAAAATTGGAAAGGGTTCTGGAAAGCCGTCTTAAGTCCTCTCAAAAAATCCGAAAAGCGTCCAGATGTTGCGGTCGCTATCAAGGCGGATTTGGACCCTCGGGTGTTAAGGGTCTACGAAGAGAACATTCACCGTTCCATCATGCAATCAAAATTGGAGGGTTTCAAGGCCCTGTTCGTCCTGCAGCCGGTTATAGGCGTTGACGGAAAAGCATATTCGCCCGAAGAGCGGCTTTGGGTGGATACAAAGATTGGCAAGGCCAAGATCATCCGTCGGAGCAGCTTTTACGAAAAGGCGCGCCCATTGTTGTCCTCCATTGCACGCGAAAACGCTGATGATAAATCGCTTTGTTTTGCAGATATGAGCGGCGTGCTCCAAGACGTCAAAAAACGCGTTTATGTAGACGAAGGGCACCTGAATTCTTATGGCAATCGGCTCGTTGCCGAAAAAATCATTGATCAATTCAGGGAATGTAGTTTTTTGCCTTCTTTGCCGGAGTGATTCTGATAGTTCCTGTCCCGCCAAACCCCGCTCAGTAGATCTGAATGACCATATTACTGGTCGGGGCGAAGATGTTCTTGATATCCCAGGTGTAGGTCATGAAACGGCCGCCAAGGCGTTTGTTCTTTGCCACTGTTGTGGCGTTGTGGGATAGCACTTTAGCGTCGGTAAAGACCCGGACTTTGCCCGACCAGTCGAGACCGATGTCGCGGAGCTGTTGTTTCGCCGATTTTTTCACCGATTTGGTGGACATGGTGATTTGGCGGTTCTTTTTGTTGTAGCGCATACCGATGATGTACTCGCTGGTCGAATTGAAGAAGCTGACGGACTTGCTGCGGATCAGGTCGCCGTTGTGGTGCCAGTTAACCTTGAAGTGGCCCTTTGTGAAGTACTTGAACTCTTTGACCGAGGGGTCGCGGGAAAAGTCGGTTTTGATTATTGCTATCTTTTTTTGCTCCTCCGCCGGGGTGATCTTTCCTTCCCTCAAACCCTTGTACAGTTCGACACTGGCCAAATAGCCGTCGAATTTCATGTCGAAGGAGCCGGTACGGTGTATTTCGATCTCGGCATCGAAACGGATAGGCATGTAACAGCCACTTAAAAAAACCGATAGAAAAACCGGCAAGGCAATGGTTTTGAAGGCGGATATCTTGCTCATGACGTTACCTTAGCATTCTTCGCGCTTGGCTTGCGTCCAATAAATATCCAGCACATCTTCGACCGGCATGGCGTCAAACCCCTTGTTGTCGGCGTCCATCAGGGTCTCCATGCGGCGGAAACGGCGCTCAAACTTGGCATTTCCGCCTCGCAGGGCGCTTTCCGGGTCGATGTCCAGCTTGCGGGCGAGGTTGACGCAGCAAAATAGCAGGTCGCCGAGCTCATCTTCCAGCCGCCCGCGGTCGCCGGATTCGATCTCAGCTTCGACTTCCTCCAGTTCTTCACGCACTTTGCCGACGACGGGCGCAAGCGTGTCCCAGTCAAAACCGACGCGGGCGGCGCGTTTCTGTAGCTTGTAGGCCCGTGACAGGGCGGGGAGGGCACTGATAACGCCATCCAGCGCGCTTTCTTTCATATTATCATCAGGGGTTTGCCCTCTATCGACCTTTTCCTGGCGTTTGATGGCCTCCCAGGCTTCCAGTTGCTGCTCCTGGTTATCAAACACTGCACCGGCAAAAACATGGGGGTGCCTGCGCACCATTTTTTCCGAAACCGCGGCGACGACATCATTGAAATCGAATTCACCGGCCTCCTTGGCCATCTGGGCGTAGAAGACGACTTGAAACAACAGGTCGCCCAATTCATCCTTTAAAGAGGCCATGTCGTTGTTGCCGATGGCGTCGGCGACTTCATAGGCTTCCTCAATGGTATGGGGAACTATGGTGGCGAACGTCTGCTCCACATCCCAAGGACATCCGCCGTCAGGGTCGCGCAACCGGGCCATGATCTCGAGCAGACCCTCGATCTTGCCGGATTTGTTTGTTTGGTCGTCCATTTACGAAATCCTCTGGTGACGGTTTTGAAGGCCTTTTGAAATCTGAAAATACACCAATTTGAGGGCGGGGCCACTTATGCCAGGATTTACGGAGAATATCAATTGTCGCATAATGTATATTATGGCAAATTATATTACTATTTTTGTTTCCAAAGGCTTAGGTGTTCTTGACAATGCGTTTTCAGTTTAAGTTTATGTGGTTACAGAGGCAACTTTCTCGCCTCTTGATGGGCCTTGCAAATTTTTTTAAAGAACAGCCGATGGCGAGTCTAAACTTCGATCTCCATGCCGTCATAGGCGGCCTCTACCCCGCCGGGCAAATACTCATTCAATTTGGCGTAATCAATGCTCGGTCCCAAATGTGTCAGGATGGCGCGCGCCGGCTTTATCCGCTCGATCCATTCGAGGGCCTGATCGACATGGGTATGGGTCATGTGCGGCTTGATCGAAAATACCCCGATGATCCATGTCTCGACACCTTCGATGGCGGCAAAGGATTGTTCGGGCAAAGCCACCAGATCCGTTGTGAACGCCAGTGGCCCGAAACGGTATCCCAGCGTACGGGAGAATCCGTGATCCTGATCGAAGGTCAGAATATCAAGATCGCCGATTGTAAAACGGTCGCCCGGGGCAATTTCATGGAGGTTGAGGACGGGTTTGTAATAGAAGTCGACGCCGGGCGCCAAGGGAGTCACGGTATAATCGAAACGCTGGTTGATGGTCGCCAGCGTTGCCGCATCACCGTACACCGGCAATTCGGCGTTCATTGCCTTGTTGATGCCCCTGAGATCATCAATTCCGTGCAGGTGGTCGGCATGGCCGTGGGTATACAGGACGGCGTCCAGCCGCCGGACCCCGGTATTCAGCATTTGCTGTCTCAGGTCCGGCGAAGTATCCACCAAAACCACGGTGTCGCCGTTCTCAATCAGGATAGACGGCCTGAGCCGCCTGTTTCTGGGATTTTCCGGGTCACAATCACCCCATCCGTCGTGAATGGTCGGTATGCCGCTCGATGGCCCCGAGCCTAAAATCGTTACCTTCATGTTGTTTCCCTATGGCCGTTAACGGTTGCGGCCTTGGCAAACAGGCGGAAGAAATTGTCCGTGGTGATGGTATCGAAAGCGCCCTGGTCCATACCCCGGAGTTCGGCGACGCAGGCCGCGGTATAGGCAGTATAGGCGGGCTCATTGCGCTTGCCGCGTTTTGGTACCGGGGCCAGGTAGGGCGAGTCGGTTTCGACCAGGATACGATCCTCAGGAATGGTTTCGGCGACGGCGCGGATCCCGTCGGCCTTCTTGAACGTCACAATCCCCGAAAAAGAAATGAAAAATCCTATTTCAAGAACGATTTCAGCAAGTTCTGAACTGCTGCTGAAACAGTGAATGAGGCCAGGGAAAGCCCCTTTCTTGTATTCGTCCCGCAAAATTCGTGACATGTCGTCATCGGCGTCGCGCGTATGCACGATCACCGGCAGACCGGTTTCCCGGGCTGCTGTGATGTGGGCGCGAAAAAAACGTTCCTGGGTGTCTCTCGGGCTGTGATCATAAAAGAAATCAAGCCCGGTTTCGCCAAAACCAACGACTTTCGGGTGCCGGGCCAGGTCAATCAGTTGCTCCGTTGTTATCTCGGGCTCGGTATCGGCGTTATGGGGGTGAACGCCGACGGTGCAAAAGATGTTGTCGTATTTCTCGGCGATCGCCAGAACCTGCTCGAATTTGCTGACATGGGTGCAGATGGTCAGCATGTGCCCGATGCCGGCCACTTCCGCATTGGCGATTATGGTATCCAGTTCGCCTTCGAAATCGGGGAAATCCAGGTGACAGTGGCTATCGATAAGCATTGGTGGCTTTCGGCTATTATCCAACGGACTTTCAGGCGGCTTGCAGTCCGCATCGAGGACCGAGAATACAGGTACAAACGGGGCCTCGGCAACACAGGGGAAACAACATTTCCAGCCTACATTTCCCAGTGTAAATGTGACGACGGTCACAGTGCATTTTCATAAAATGCAATACAAGTTGCCAAGCTCCCATAGTGAATTCTGAATCGAATCAAATGGCAAAAGAAAAAGTGCTCGCAAACACCGAAATTTCCGCTAATCCCATCGCCATGAGAACAAACAGTAAATCAATCCCCGCTTCGGCGCTGGACTGGATGGCCATGTTTGACACCCCCGGCACCGGGCTGGTGGCTTCCGTGGGAAACGCGCCGTCCAAAAAGGCTTTGGAGAAGATTCTAACCCTGATCATCCAATCCCTGTTTGTGGACAGTGCTGATACTAAGGCACGCGACAATTTTCTCGCCATTGCCCGGGAAGCAACGAATGGTGAATTAGAAGACTTCGACAAATCCAGGGACGCTGCGGTGGTCCTGCTTCAGCACCTGCGCCAATATGCTGCAAGCCAGATGAGTTCCGGTTCTGGTACCGATACTGTCGCGGCGGCTAGCGCCGCGACCGATGCTGGAAGTACCCAGGATATTCTTATCAATATCTTCACCCGTTCCGTCCGCCGGTCGTTTTACGCCATCGCTGCCAGCCCGAAACTGGATTCCCCGGAATTACCGGAAAAACTCCCCTTTCTGTTATCACCGGTATTCACCGACCATTTCGTCGAAATCTTGAAACAGAAATTTTTCCCTGTCCTCGTGAAGTCTTTTCGTGGAATTCTGACTCAGGCCAATGAGTTGGAAGAAAACCGCCGCGAAGAATTCCTTATGTCCAAACTGGAAGGCCGCAAGCAACAGGCCTTTCTGATGGAAACCTGGCAAACGGTCTGGTCCGACCTGATCGACGAGAAAAAAGTTCCCAAAAAGCCCATGGTTAAGGCCGCGGGCGTGTTCAAAAAAATACTGGGTAAAATGGACACCCGCCAGGGGATAGGCCGGGCGGAACTGACGATTGAGCAATGGCAGGCGAAAAAAGCTGAAATCGAAGCCGCCAATGTGGCAGGCCTGGAAAACTGGCAAGACATTTGCCGGGACTCAGAGGACTATTTGCCGCCGCAAGATGCCGACATGGTTATACTGCGCGATATGTTTGGTCGCTCTGCCGGAGCCCTGGAAAAGCAGATGACGGCCCTGACCCAAATTGCGACCCAGGGCGGCAGCGTCAGGGCCTTCGAAAATTATATTCAGGCCCGCAGGGTGGATTTGAGCTTTCTGGCCGTGGTCTATCGCCATCCGGATTTGTTTCTCAAAGCCCGGGAAACGGATGAAGAGGACGGCACTTCAAAAGATCCTTTAATTAAAAGTGTCTTCAAGGGATATACCGCCTCAAACTGCGAACAGACCTTTCCCCTGCTCTACCGCTACGTATTATCTGCCACTGCCAAGGCTGGTTAAACGGGGTCTTCAGGATTCTTTTTCAGAATCCAGAAAACGCGGGAAGACGCCTTCCGGTTTGGGCAACGGTGTGCCTGGCTCCAGGGCGTGGTCCGGACCGAGGTATTCAAATGTGCGAGCATTGTCTGCCACCGAAAGCTGATCGAGAATTTTACCCGAGGCCTCAGGCATAAAGGGCTGCGTCAACAGGGCCAGATGGCGGATGGCTTCGGCCAGCACATAAAGCACGGTCGCCATGCGCGCCGGGTCTTCCTTGGCCAGTTTCCACGGCGCCTGGGCATCAACGTAACCATTAGACATACGAACACCAACCCAGATATTCTCCAGAACCTCATTGAAGGCCTGTCGGTCCATGTCTTGGCGCACACCGGAAATGAGATTTTGATTATAATTCAGAAACTCCATGTCGGCGTCCGTGAAATTACCCCGGTCCGGCACCTTTCCGTCGCAGTTCTTGGCGATCATGCTTAAAGTCCGCTGCGCCAAATTGCCGTAATCGTTGGCCAATTCACTGTTCATGCGATTGATCATGGCCTGATGGCTGAAATCGCCATCCCTGCCGAACGGTACCTCGCGCAGCAGGAAGTAGCGCACCGGATCAAGGCCGTATTTTTCGACCAGTTCGATCGGGTCGATGACGTTGCCGACTGACTTGGAAATTTTTTCGCCTTCGTTGGTCCACCAACCGTGGGCGAAAACCCGCTTGGGTGGCTCCAGGCCCGCCGCCATCAGGAAGGCCGGCCAGTACACGGCATGGAAGCGCAGAATATCCTTGCCGACCATATGCAGGTCCGCCGGCCAAAATTTGGCGTATTCCCCGGTTTCGGTTTCCGGAAACCCGACACCGGTGATGTAGTTGGTCAGCGCGTCCAACCAGACGTACATGATGTGGGCATCGTCGCCGGGAACCGGCACCCCCCATTTGAACGTGGTGCGAGACACCGAGAGGTCCATAAGCCCCCCCGATACGAAGCTGACGACCTCATTCAGGCGGGTCTTGGGCAGGATGAAATCCGGGTGGTCCTGGTAAAACTTTAACAATCGGTCCTGCCATGCCGACAAACGGAAAAAATAGCTGGGTTCTTCCACCCATTCGACTTCGGCCCCGCTGGGTGCGGTTTTTTTACCGTCCGCGCCGGTGGTCAGTTCGGATTCCGCATAAAAGGCCTCGTCCCTGACCGCATACCAGCCGGAATAGGCATCGAGATAAATTTCATCGCGCTCGATCAGGCGTCGCCAGATTTCCTGGACCGCCAATTTGTGGCGATCTTCTGTGGTGCGGATGAAATCGTCGTGGCTGAAGTTCATGACATCGCAGAGATCGCGGAAATTTTGCGATACGGTGTCGGTAAAGGTTTTCGGGTCGATGCCCGCGTCGGCCGCCGATTTTTCAACTTTCTGGCCGTGCTCATCGGTGCCGGTCAGAAATTTAACGTCATATCCGTCCAGGCGCTTGAACCGGGCCAGCACGTCGCAAGCCAGTGTCGTGTAGGCATGGCCAATATGCGGCGCGTCATTGACGTAATAAATCGGCGTCGTCAGGTAATAGCGTTTGGTCATCGCGGGTTTTTGTCCGGAACACGGCGCGGGGTCACGACCGGGCTGCATTCTCGATGGTTAAAAAGACGTTCAAAACCACCTGCTTGCGGTCGAGATTGATTTGCTCGGTGCGGGCCAGCAGGTGGTTGATCTTTTCCCACACCTCAAACCATCTATCAAGGCCGACCACTCCGCCAAGGCGGTCCATCAACGCCTCCTCGGAGCCGGTCATGGCAGTTGCCGTTCGCCGCCGGCCTCCGGCAACTGTCAGGATCAATCGCGCCAGCCACCAGCGGAGCAGCCCGGACGCCGTGTGAAAGGCGTCGTCGGCTCCGGTTTTACCCAACCGTCCCCCAAACGCATGTAGCGCCGAGATATCCAGCCGGGGGAGCGTTTCCAGCAACGCCATCATGTCCCGGTAAATATCCAGCCCGCCTTGGCTCGCTAGCGCCAGGGCGCGGCCGGGGCTGCCGTCGGCCAGTGTCGCCAGTGCCAGGGCGTCTCCGGGGTTTAAATCGGTGCGCCAGTTGCCGACCATCGAGGCCACGTTATCAAGCGCCAACGGTTGTAGCGTCAGTTTCCGGCACCGGGAACGGATGGTCGCCAGCAGGCGCCCCGGATTGTGGCTGACCAACAGCAACAGGACCTTGGGCGGCGGTTCTTCAAGAACTTTCAGAACCGCATTGGCAGCATTGACGTTCATCTCGTCGGCGCAATCGATGACAACCACCCGCCAGCCACCCTCACCCGCAGTGTGGTGAAAGAAATTGCCGATCAAACGAACGTCACCGACGATGATTTCCGAGCGCAGCTTGCCGGTCTTCTCGTTGACCGTGCGCTCGACGCTCATCAGGTCTGAATGTCCGCCGGCGGCAGTGCGCTTAAACACCGGGTGGCTGGGGGAAACGTACAAGGCCCCCTGTTCGGCTGGCTCTTCAACTGCATCGACCGGCAAAAGGTCGTCTCCGAACAACCCGGCGCCCGTGGGCGGCGGCGTATCCGGGGGCGCCCCGCCGCCGGACAATACATAACGTGCAAACCGGTAGGCCAGTGTCGCCTTGCCAATGCCTTCGGGGCCGGAAATCAGCCAGGCATGGGCCAGGCGACCGCTGTCGAAGGACTCCTTTAAAAATTGTTCGGCCTCTCCATGGCCCTGCAGATTGGGATTTTCCCTGGGTGCCGGGACGCCCTCATTTTCGCCTGTATTACTCATGACGGCCCCTTGCCGAGACGGCGTTCGACAAGGCTTAAAATGGTCTGGTGAACCTCTTCGGGGGACTGGGTTGCATCGACGACGGCGCAGCGTTCCGGGTTGCGGCGCGCAACATCGAGAAACCCGTCCCTGAGCCGCTGGTGAAAATCCTGACCCATGCGTTCGTACCGGTCTTCTCCGGCGCCCTCATTGGCTTCGCGCCTTCCGGCGCGGGCCAGTCCTTCAGCAACCGGAATATCGAGGATAATCGTCAAATCGGGCTGAAAATCCCCTAACACCAGACTATGTAGGCGAACCATGTCCGTTTGGCCCAAGTCATGCCCATAGCCCTGGTAGGCCACGGTTGAGTCGGAAAAACGGTCCGAAACCACCCATCGCCCGGCGTCCAAGGCCGGAACAATGGTCGCATGGACGTGTTCCAGCCGGGCCGCGAAATGCAGCAGGGCTTCCGTCATCGGCAGCCAGCGGTCGACGGCGCCTTCGACCAGGAGGCTGCGAATGATTTCAGCCGCCGGGGCGCCGCCGGGCTCGCGGGTTATCACAGGGTTCCGTCCGGCGCTTTTCAAGGCATCGGCCAGGAGACGGATTTGGGTCGACTTGCCGGCCCCTTCCCCGCCTTCCAGGGTGATGAATTTTCCGGTGGATTGTGGATCAGGCCCCCGGCTCACCGGGAATCGCCCCAGATGATTGCTGTCAGGGCCGTACCCAATCGACCTATCAGGCCAAGCCGCGGGACGTCATTGGCGGCGACGAGGGGAACTTCGACGGGCTCTTCACCCGGCACCGATACGATCAGCTTCGCCACCCGGTCGCCTTTGGAAACCGGGGCCGGAACAGGGTTCTCGAACAAAACGCTGACTTTCATCTTGCGGCGCGCCTTGCGGGGCAAGGTCAGCAGCATTTCAGACTCGATCACTAATGGCACCGAAGCCTGCTGTCCAAGCCAGACATCGGCGTCGGTGACTTTTTCACCAGCGCTGAACAGCTTGTAATTATTGAACTCCCTGAAACCCCATTCCAGCAGGCGATCGGGCTCGGCCCGCCGGGCTTTTTTCGACGGCAGGCCGTTGACGACCAAAATCAGGCGGCGGTTGCCTTTGATTGCCGACGCCGTCAAACCGTAACCGGATTCCAGGGTATGTCCGGTTTTTAGCCCATCGACCAAGGCGTTGCTGTACAAAAGCGGGTTGCGGTTGGGCTGGCGGATGGTGTTGTAGGTGAATTCCTTTTCGCTGTAATGGGCATAAAACTTGGGAAAATCCCGAATTGTCCGCTCAGCTAGCAACGCCAGATCCCGAGCTGTCGTAAGATGTTCGGGGACCGGCCAGCCGGTGGCGTTCTTGAAGACGGTGTTTTTCATTCCCAATTCCTGGGCTCGGGCGGTCATTTCTTCGGCAAACGCCGCCTCACTGCTGGCCAGGGCCTCGGCAACGACGATGCAGGCATCATTGCCGGATTGTACGATGATACCCCGGATCAAATCTTCCACCCGGACCCGTTTTCCCGGTTCCAGGAACATAGTAGAACTGCCGCTTTTTGCCCCGCCCTTGCGCCAGGCATTTTCGCTGACCTTGAAAGTGTCCTCCAGGGTCAGGGTGCCGTCTCGGAGTCTCTCAAACAGCATGTAAACCGTCATCATCTTGCTCATCGACGCCGGCGCCATTTGTTGGTCGGAATTTTTCTCAAACAGGACCCGGCCCGTGGTCATGTCGAGCAGAATGGCGAAATCGGCAATGGTAGTGACCGCGCCCGCCGGAACGGGCGAAACGGCGATCCAGAAAACCAGTCCCAAGAACGTGAACCACGGCAAAAACCCGCATCGGCGCTTATTCATCAAAGGGCGGGGCGTAAATTGCATTTAGTTCATTCCCGGATCACAGGCCGTTGGCAAATTGAGAAAGGTTGGTGTTGGTTCCCGTTGGTAACACCGGATTGTGACGACAGCAAGACGGCGTTATTCAATAACGATCTGCGCTTTCTGGTATCCCGCCCGGATCACCGTGTCCAGCATCCGGTCGGCTTCGGCGACACTGTTCAAAGGGCCGACGCGGACACGGAACAGGTCGCGTCCCTTGTTCAGGACAGATGAAATTTTGACCTGCCCTGCCGCCGTCAGCCGGGCGCGGACCCGGTTGGCGTTATCGAAACGGCTAAAGGCGCCTGCCTGGATGAAAATGTTGGTTTTGCGGACCGGCTGTATGGTGACCACATTGGTGTCAGCGGAAGAAAGTTGCGCGGTGTTCACCGCGGCAGTGCGCGCCGCCGGAGGAGATGTTGCCAGCGTTTGCGGCTGGGTTGCACCGATGGAGGCTTGCCCACCGGGAGGCAGGGCCAGAGATTCCGTTTTGACGTCAGGTTTAGGCAGTCGGTCGATGGTAATTGGACTGCCGATCTGGGCCAATTGGGTACGCCCCTGTATGCGGGCGGCCAGTGCGCGGCTTTTGTCGGCCATGATCTGAACCCGGACCTTGGCGGTGCCGGCCTTGTGAAAGCCAAGCAGTTGTGCCCCACGGCGCGAGATATCGATAATGCGGCTGCGGGCGAATGGTCCCCGGTCATTGACCTTGAGGATCAGGCTGCGGCCGTTTTCCAAATTGGTTACCCGTACATAACTCGGCATCGGCAAGGTCCGGTGCGCCGCCGTCAAGGCGTTCATGTCATAGGTTTCGCCGTTTGCCGTGCGCCGCCCATGAAACTGGGTCCCATACCACGACGCAACACCGGTTTCCTCAAACTCAAAATCCTCGGCCGGATAGTACCAGACACCTTGAATTTGATACGGCTCGCCAATTTTGTAGTTCGGCGTCGCTGCTTCCTCGGTGGAACCTGTCACTCGCTTGGTCGTGTGAATAAGGAACTGGGTCTCGGCGCAGGCCGAAAGAACGACCAAAAACAGAACCAGGGAAATCCACCGAATCCCGGCCCGAACATCTTTCATTTAGATCCCCACATGACTAACCGAACCAAGGGTTAATCAATATCTTGTATTAAATGGAAACGCAATTCACGTTATTTTGTGTTTTCTGAATGAACCCGGGCCGAAAAAAGTCACCCACCGGGGGGCGAATTACGCAGCCTTTCGACAAGGCCCATGGTCGGGTAGCCGTCTGCGGGCAACTGTGATTTTTTCTGAAAAGCCTTGATGGCGAGACGGGTTTGCGGACCGACGACACCGTCCGACCCCCCGGTATCGAATCCCTGGGCCGACAATAGGCGCTGCATCTCTTTGATATCGTTACGGGAAAGTCGGATTTCCACATCTGGGTGATTGCTTTTAAAGGGCGCCCCCCCGACCAGTCGGTCGGCCAGGTGGCCGATGGCAATGGCATAAAGGATTGAGCGGTTCCAGGTCAGAATGGTTCGGTAATTTTTGTACACCAGGAAGGCTGGGCCATTGTAGCCAGCCGGCAGGACAATCGACGCCTCGGTCTGTACATCCGGTAGGGGTTTGCCGTCCATTTGTTTGATCCCCAGCGCCCGCCAGCGGGAAATGGATTTTCGGACATTGAGGCCGGTCAGATCGACCTTAAATCCCTCGGGCAAGCGGATTTCCCGGCCCCAGGTCCAGCCTTTTTGCCAGCCGGACCGGGACAAGTAGTTGGCGGCGGATGCGAACATGTCGGGAAAACTGTTCCACATATCGCGCTTTCCGTCGCCGTCTGCGTCAACGGCAAAATCCTTGTAAGTGGTCGGAATGAATTGGAAGTTCCCCATCGCCCCGGCCCAGGACCCCTTGACCCGGTGGTCCACATCGCCACGGCTCATGATCGTCAACGCCGCCAGAAGCTGGCTTCGGAAAAAACGGCTGCGACGTCCGTCATGCGCCAGGGTGGCGGTGGCACTGAGTACCGGAAAAACCCCTGTCGTCCTTCCGTAATTTGTCTCCAACCCCCAAAAAGCGGCAATAAACCGGGGTTGGACCCCGTATCGCTCCGCGGTTTTCTGCAGTAAATCCTTGTGCCGGGCCAACATTTCCTTACCCTGAGAAATGCGTTTATCGTTGATGGCGTTGTTCAGATAGCGCCAGAACGTCAGGGTGAATTCCGGTTGCCGGCGGTCCAGTTCGACGACCCGTTTGATGGGCTGTACCCCGGCCAGCGCGGTTTTCAGAAAATTACCGGAAATGCCCTTGGCTTTGGCTTCCTGGCGAACTCCTTCCAGCCATTGGGAAAACGGCACCTCCGTTTCCGCCGCGGAAAGCGGACGGGGCGTAATCGCGAGTAAAATCAATATGGCGGCTATCGTCCAAAAACGTATTCGGGTCATGTGAGAATCAGTCGTGTTGTTCATGTGTCTGTAACGCCCTCAAAGGAACGGCAAATTTGGCTTCTTGGGTCAACGCCGGGGCCCTGGAAATAATTCATCGGTTTTGCCGTTCGTCCAATAGAAAAAAAGCCCCAGGTATTCATGCATGGCACTGCCAAGAGAGCCCAAACCATAAGAAAAATTGAACTGGAGCGGCGTTACCGCGTTTCTTCGAGTATTATAATCAACCGGATAGGGCGTCACCTGCCAACCCGCTTTTCTGAAACTGCCGATTGTTCGGGGCATATGAAAGGCCGAAGTAATAAGAATCCACGTTTCTCCCTCTTTCGGTTTGGCGGCACGGTAACTGAAAGATGCGTTTTCCGCAGTATTGCGCGACTGGCTTTCGAAAATTACCCGCCCCGGATCGATCCCAAGTTGGCGGAACAGCGGGACCACGGCCACGGCCTCTTTTTTATCCTGTTCCAGCAGGCTTCCCGAGCCGCCGCTGAACAGCAGCTTTGCCTGTGGATAGCGTTTGGCCAGCACTGCCATCTCAAATAATCGCTCAGCAGCGCCGCCGATGGAGGTTTGCCCCCGATCAAAAGTCATGGCTGGGTCAACAATGCCGCCGGCGACAACAATGCCGTCGACCTGGGCCGGAAGATCTTTAAGCGGAGGAAATCGGTCCTCAAGGGCACCAAAAAGCCACGAGCCGAACGGAAACACAGCCAATATAAAGCCGGTTGTTGCCACGGCGCTGATCAGCCATCGCCCCAGTCGCCGCCAACGGGTCCAGAGAAACCCCGCGCCAAGGCATAAAACAACCAGTAAAAGGTTGCCCGGATTGACGAAGAACCAGAAAATTTTGGACAACGCGAAGAACATACTTCGGTGATACCCCGAAGGCCGGTTTCAGGCAACGCAGTCCGTTACCCTTCAACGGAATTGCAGGAGAGTTATTAAAATTAAGGGCTTACTCGGTACCAATTCTGGGCGGTCCGCTGTCGTCCGCCGGACCGAAGGCCTTGTCCAGAATGTGCGTGGAATTTTCGGCCAAAGCGATGGACTGGCTTATTAAATCCAGAACCTTGATGTTGTTTTGCAGAACCTGTTGCGCTTCGGGCCTGAGGTCTTCGTTGATTTTTGTGCACCTGGTCAGAATATCATTGCGGATCACCCGCAGAATATCCTCAAGCCTGGAACCATCGGGATTGGAATCCGAGACAAGGAAATGGGTCATTTTTTTGCTCCTGGAACGATTATAAAACAATGGCTTCGATGGTTTTTCGACAACAAAATCTAAAAATTATTTAAGCAACCAAAGTCAGATTGACGCCCCCTAATATACCTATATATAAATGCATATATGTTTTTCTCATATCTTTATTCCGTCACGCATTTTGGATTCTGGCAACCAGAATCTGAAAAACGGTTCGGGGAATTTAAAAAGTATATTGGATTAAAAAATGCCGGAAACGGGCACTAACGAAACCACGGACGGGAAACACGACAACCGCATAAAACCCGAACGACGCTCAGACGCCGAGCGCCGGGTTATAGAAATAGAATACCTGAAAAGTGACCGGCGCGGAACAACCTCGGAAAACCGGCGTTCCTGGATCGGTCGGCGGCAGGTCTCCGATTGGCGGAAAAAATAAACTACCGCAAGACCCCGCTGTATTGGGTGAGCGTTGATTTATTTTGAAACACTTCGCAACATCTTGAAATTTTCCGGAGCAACCTTTGACACATAACCGGTTCATTATTGCTAAATAGCCGAATGGCTTCGTTATTTACACAGGTCTCCTGTTTTCGTGTGTCTCTTGAGGAAACTGAAATTCGCACTTGGTTGTGACGAAGGAAACCTGGAACTGATCGATTTTATTTTCATTGTGTAAAAACTTGAGGAAAAACTGAGATGAACGTTATGGACCAATCCAATCTTACCGAGGTGAACACCGCTGGCGGCTTCGATGCGAAAATCTATAGCCAACTGGTTGACAATCTTCCGGCCAATGTGATGGTCTGCGACCCGGCGACCTTCAACATCACCTACGCCAACAAGACCAGCATCGCCACGTTGCGAGAGATTCAGGATCTGCTGCCGCAAGGGGTGACCGCCGACAACATCATCGGCCAGTGCATCGACGTTTTCCACAAGAACCCGGGCCACCAGCGCCAGATGCTGGCCAATCCGGCCAACCTGCCGCACATGGCGATCATCCCCCTCGGGCCGCACATGCTGGAACTCAACATCTCGAGTCTGAACAACGCCCAGGGCTCTATCGAGCATCTTTTGCTGTCGTGGACCATCGTTACCGAACGCGAGCAACTGGCCGCGACATTGCGAGGCATCGGTGCGTCACAAGCGATGATCGAGTTCGAAATGGACGGAACCATCCTCAAGGCCAACCAAAACTTCGTGTCGGCCTTGGGCTATGGAAATGAGTCTGAAATCCAGGGCAAGCACCATAGTTTGT
>JABMOG010000180.1 GCA_013204265.1 Rhodospirillales bacterium | reverse complement strand
GGTGGACTCTGCCTGAAATAGTGGTTCAGAGGGCAAACCCCCGATGGGATGCTGAAAAACCAATGGTGTTTTACAAATAGGCTTGGTATCGAGCCTGATTAAATCTACCATCACCGAAATGAGGCATTATTAGAGGCGCCCTTATACTAATTCTATTGTATGAACCCTAAAAAGAAGATGGGATGGGGAATAAACTCTCTCGTAGATTTATGGAATGTCGACTTAACAACGAAATAAGGACAATCATTGAGCGATCGAAAGCGACTGTTGGCGCTTTTGGCAATCATGGCCGGTGTCGCCGTGACCGTTGCCGTATTGTCCATCTGGTTGTTGTACCAGGCGGCTTTCGAGGAAAAGCGCGAGCAATTGACCAATCTGGCGCAAAGCCACGCGGCATCAATGGAAGCCTTGGCGTCGCATTTCACCACCGAAGGAACGCCTCCGGAAAAAGTCATGGAAGCGGTTCTCGCACAATTCTCCACATCAAACGCCGGTATCAAGGGGTTCGCCCGAACGGGAGAAACTATTCTCGCGCGGCGTGTTGGTAACACAATTGCATTCTTGTTCCATATCTCCGGCGCCCGGCAAAAAACACCCCATTCCCCGGTTCCTTTCACTTCCGGAAGTGCGGAACCCATGTTCCTGGCCCTTTCCGGCGAGGCGGGCGTCGCCCCCGCCCTGGATTTGAGGGGCAACGCAGTACTGGCCGCCTACCAACCGATCAAGCCCCTTGCCCTTGGCATCGTCGTAAAGATCGACTTGGAGGAATTACGCGCACCCTTCCTTCGCGCCGCAGGCATCAGCGCCATCGGCGCCATTCTGGTCCTCCTATTGGGCAGCGCCTTGTTTCGCCGGATTTCAACCCCGATGGTGGAAAACCTGGAACAAAATATCGCCCGCCTGACCGAAGCCCAGCGGATCGCCCGTTTGGGCAACTGGAACCGCGACATTGCCACCGGCGAAGGATGGTGGTCGGACGAAACTTATCGCATTTTCGGGCTGGAACCCGCGATCATCGCTCCGACACTTGAGGCTTTTTTGGCTTGCGTCGTTGAAGAAGACCGGGCCGGGGTCAAGCGGGCCATAGAGGGCAGCCTGGCCGGCAAGCAACCCTATTCCATCGATTACCGCATTGCCCGCCCGGACGGTACGATTAAAGTCATTCATGGCCGCGGCACCTGGCGCCTGGGTAAGAACGGACGACCCGCTATCATCAGCGGCACGGTCCAGGACGTGACCCAGCACCGCCAAATGGAAGAATCTACCAGTCGACTTGTAGCCGCCATCGAGGGCCTATCGGAAAATTTTGCCCTTTACGGTCCCGACGACCGGTTGATCCTGAGCAATGAAGGTTACCGGGAAATCAACAAGGACCTCCCGGAGGAAACCACACCCGGAACGCTGTTCGAGGATCACGTCCGCGCCCTTGCCAATACAGGACTCTCGCCCGAAATCGTCGGACGCGAGGAGGAATGGATTGAGGAACGTTTGGCGCGCCACCGCAATCCCGCCGGACCTTTCGAATTTCACCGCCGGGACAGTCTCTGGCTTGAGGTCCGCGAACAGCGCATGGCCGATGGCTCGACGGCAACGATTTCAACCGACATCACCGTCCGTAAGCGGGCGGAACAACGCCTGCAGGATGCCATCGAAACCATTTCTGACGGCTTCGCCTATTTCGATGCCAATAAACGCCTGATCCTTGCCAACAACCGATATGTGAGCAATGAAAAATTGCGACAGGCAATTTTCCCCGGCGCGCATTTCGAGGACATTGTCCGTTTCGGCCTCGAAAACGACTTTTATATCGACGCCAAGGGCCGCGAAGAAGAATGGTTTGCTGAACGGATGGAACATTTCCGTAACCCTAAGGGGGTCCTGGAACAAAGACTGGTGAATGGGCGGTGGATGCAGGTTTCCGAACGCAAGACCCAAGACGGCGGCACGGTCCTTATTTTTACCGATATTACTAGCCGCAAAAAAGCGGTGGAGGAATTGGCCGAAAAGTCGCTGGCGCTGGAGACCACCCTGGAAAATATGAGCCAAGGCATCACCATGATCGACGCTGACCTCAATGTCCTGGCCTTTAATCAAAAATTCCTCGAACTTCTGGAATTCCCGCCGGATGTTTTCGTCAAGGGTTTTCCCCTGGAACTGGCCTTTCGCTTCAATGCCGAACGCGGCGAATACGGCCCCGGCGACGTCGAGGCCCAGGTCCGCGATAGGATTGATTTGGCAAAACGGTTCGAGCCCCATGTTTTCGAGCGCCAGCGTGCCGACGGCACAGTCATTGAAATTCGCGGAACCCCCATGGCCGGTGGCGGCTTCGTTACTACCTACACGGACGTGACCGAACACAAGCAGGTTGAAGGAAACCTCCGCCAGGCTCTTATCAGAGCCGAGGAAGCCAATCAGGCCAAATCGGTGTTTCTGGCCAACATGAGCCACGAATTGAGAACGCCACTGAATTCTATCATTGGGTTCTCGGAAACCCTGAAGTCCCAGTTGTTCGGCCCCCTGCACAATCCGAAATACCAGGAATACGCCGGTGATATAAATGGATCGGGCTTGCATCTTCTCGATGTCATCAACGACATTCTCGACATTTCCAAGATCGAAGCCGGCGAAATGGGGCTTGCCGAGGAAACCGTGGATCTGCCGGTGCTGGTGGAATCAGCCATTACCCTGCTCGGCGAACAGGCGGAAGACCAAGGCATAATCCTGTCGCGTGTTTTCCCCGCCCACGAAGTCCTGTTGCGCGCCGACCCCCGGCACATCAAGCAGATTGTCATAAATCTGGTTTCCAACGCGGTCAAGTTCACGCCGCCGGGCGGAACCATTACCGTCGAAATAACCGAAGACAACCAGAATGGGGTCTCCATTTCCGTTAGCGATACCGGCATCGGCATCAAGCCGGAGCACATCGCAACTGTGCTGGAGCCCTTCGGGCAGGTGGCGGATATTTATTCCCGCCCCTTTGAGGGTACCGGCTTAGGCTTGCCGCTGTCAAAATCCCTGTTGGAACTGCACGGCGGATCGCTCCACATTGCCAGCCAGCCGGAACAGGGCACGACGGTTACCGCTACCTTCCCGGCCTCAAGAAGGGTTGCACGGGATTTTACCGAAGCCGCCGGGCAGTGATCCCGTAGGCTGCTTATAATTCCATAATTTGGCCCCCCTTCGGGACGGGCCTGCGGTCCTCCTCAGGGTGAGGCATAAGTTATTGTAATTCCTATCATCCTTGGTCCTATAGAGACCGTTCTCAGCAAGGATCCCCGCCCGCCGTTTTTGTCCTAGACCCGAACAGTTGCCAGGACCGGTAACAACCGAGCCAGCATGACAAGGAAGGGTTTGACCTGAGACCCAAAACTTCCTCCATTTTAAAGTAGAGTCCATCACCCTGAAGAGGAGATGGATATGAAGCGATCACGGTTCACGGAAGAGCAGATCATCCGGATCCTGCGCGAATAAGAGTCCGGGCAAAAGACTGCGGATGTTTGCCGCCGTCACGGGGTCTCGGAAGCGACGTTCTACCAGTGGAAGTCCAAGTACGGCGGCATGGACGTGTCGGACGCCAAGCGGTTGAAGGTTCTTGAGGCGGAGAACGCCCGGCTGAAGAAGCTGCTGGCCGAGACGATGCTCGACAATGCCATGCTGAAGGACATCAATTCAAAAAAGTGGTGACGCCAGGCGCAGTGCAGTGGCTCGGCTGCGTGAGGTTTACGCGGTGAGCGAGCGGCGGGTATGCAAGACCATGGACGCGGATCGTAGTTCGATCCGCTACCGCTCCATCAAGCCGGATGACGGGACGATCCGCGAGCGCCTTCGGGCGTTGTCGGCGGAACGCCGCCGGTTCGGCTATCGCCGTCTGCACATCATGAAACCATCGACCGCGTAAGGGAAGGGCACTTTTCTACCAAACCCATCCGCATCGAAGTTTTTTGGTTTCACACTGAGTCACTGCCCGCTGCTCCTTTTATTGCCTGAGGAATCTAGCCATGTCATAGTGCGTGCGTCATATCTCGATTTTACTAAGAGAGGGGGGGCTCCACCTTGGCATCGAATGGTTTG
>JABMOG010000179.1 GCA_013204265.1 Rhodospirillales bacterium | reverse complement strand
GTTGATGCCGAGCAGGTCGTCGCGGCTCATGCCCGGCTTGCGGGCGATCCCGGCGGTGACGATGACGACATCGGCGCCGCGAATGTCTTTATAGCTGTTCGCCCCCTTGATGCGGGCGTCAAAGCCTTCGACAGGCCCTGCTTGAGACATATCCAGGGACTTGCCCTGTGGAATTCCCTTGATGATATCGAACAGGACGACATCACCCAGTTCTTTTAATCCGGCTAGATGGGCCAATGTGCCGCCAATATTACCGGCGCCAATAAGTGCAATTTTGTTGCGAGCCATGGAATGTTCCCAGTATTTGTGGTCATGAAACTGAATGTGGCGCGGACTTTCGCCGCGTTGCTATGTCTTTTGTCCTACTCTGTTTTGAATCTTAGGGCAAGGGATATGGGGTCAATTCTGTACCGATTGGTCCATAATTGAACACCCTGCCACTCAAATTTCCAGATCAAGTCCGATGTCCACGGCCGGGGCCGATTGGGTGATGGCGCCGACTGAAATGTAATCGACGCCGGTTTCGGCGATGGCGCGGATGGTGGCAAGGTTGACGCCGCCCGACGCCTCCAAGGGCACTGCTCCACCGACCAGTTCGACCGTTTGGACCAGCATCTCAGGGGGCATGTTATCCAACAGCAGGCTGTCGGCACCGGCTGCAATGGCCTCTTTGACCTGTTCTATTGTGTCGCATTCGACCTCGATGTTTTCTAGTCCCGCCGCTTTGGCGCGCCGCGTCGCCTCACCGGCGGATCCGGCGACGGCGATATGGTTGTCCTTGATCAGTACCCCGTCATCCAGCCGCATGCGGTGGTTGGTGGCGCCCCCGGTACGCGATGCGTATTTGCTCAAAGCCCTCAGGCCCGGCAGAGTCTTGCGGGTGTCCAGCAGCACGGCCCCGGTGCCATCGATGCGCTCGACATAGGTGCTGGTCAGCGTGGCGATGCCCGACAAGGTTTGCAGGAAGTTGAGCGCCGTGCGTTCGGCTGAGAGTAACGCCGCCGCCGGGCCTTCCAATCGGGCAATCACGGCCCCGGCTGTCAACGTGTCGCCGTCGGTGGCTTCCATGGTAATGGTGGCGTCGGGTGCGAGGCGCCTGAAAACCTCTATCGTTACAGGCAATCCGGCAAGCACGATGTCCTGGCGCGTTGTCAGAACCAGTTTCAGCCGGGTGCCCTCAGGGATGACCGCGTTGGTGGTGATATCGCCTTGGCCCAAGTCTTCGGCCAGGGCGGAATCCACGGCGGCTTTGATGTCCGCAGGATCGGGGGAGGGCATGATTATTCGGCTGCTTGTGTGATCGCGCTGGCAGGTGGCGACATTTCCAACATTTTTTCCAGCGGTTTGAGGGCGCGCAGCCGCAGGTCTTCCGGCATTTCGATCCGGGGCGCTTCGTTTTCCATCGCCAGGTAAATCTTTTCCAATGTATTCATTTCCATGAACGGGCAATCGGCGCAGCTGCATCCACCATCGGCGCCGGGGGCTGCAAAAAAAGTCTTTTCGGGAGCTGCTTTTTCCATCTGGTGGATAAGGTGGCGTTCCGTGGCGACGATAAATTCCTTGGCTGGGGAACCGAGAACAAAATCCAGAATACCGCGTGTCGAGCCGATGTGATCGGCATGGTCCAACAGGCCGGTCGAACATTCGGGATGGGCCGAGACCAAGGCATCCGGGTGGGCGGCTTTCAGTTTGATCAGTTCGCGGACGGAAAACTGATCGTGGACGATACAGGTGCCGTCCCACAAAACTATTTCGCGTCCGGTCTTGCGTGCCAGATAAGCGCCCAGGTGGCGGTCCGGCGCTAATAGGATGGGTTGGTTTTCCGGCAATTGGTTGATGATGTGTTCGGCATTGGACGAAGTCACGATGATGTCTGAGAGCGCCTTCACTTCGGCCGAACAGTTGATATAGGTGATGGCGATATGATCTGGATGTTTGGCGCGCCATCGGGCGAAGTCGTCGGGCTGGCAGACATCTTCGAGCGAGCAGCCGGCGTCGGCGTCGGGCAGCACCACGGTCTTGTCGGGGCTGAGAATTTTAGCCACTTCGGCCATGAAGCGCACGCCGCAGAACACAATCATGTCGGCGTCCGTCGCCGCCGCCTTACGGGACAGGTCGAGACTGTCACCGACGAAATCGGCCAAGTCCTGGATTTCCCCATCCTGGTAATAATGGGCCAGAATAACGGCATTTTTTTCGCGACGAAGCCGCTCGATTTCGACCCATGGATCAAATTTGGGGTCGAGACGGGCCTCTGTTAACGCGCCGTTATCCGGAAGGATGACGGTTCTCATCAGGGTTGTTCTCCTTTAACGCCGCTTTTGCCGAATATTCACAGTGCCCGGCCTTTCGACAATCGAGTCTTTCTCATTAGATCGTGAATGTAAGGGGAATATAAGTTCGCTATGAGCATTACGCAAAGTTATGGCGGTCGAATCATTGCTATCAGGTGCGTTCAAATGGGTCAACCGGCATGCGCCATCGCCATGTATTCGGTCGATTGCATTTCCATCAGCCGCGATGCCGTGCGTTCGAACTCAAACGCTCCGTCGCCTTCGGTGTAAAGTGCCTCGGGCGGGGCGTCGGCGGAACAAATCAGGTTGACCCGGGCTTCGTAAAGCGCGTCGATAAGGGTCACAAAACGCTTGGCTTCGTTGCGCCTGTCCGGCCCCAGCCGGGGGATGCCTTTGATGATCAGGGTGTGGAAACAGCGCGCAATTTCCAGGTAATCGCCGGGGCCAAGGGGTTGTTCGCACAAATCGGCGAAGTCGGCCATGGCGACGCCTTCGGCGGCTTTGGGGATAACGATGTCGCGACCGTGCACCACCAAGGTGACCGGGCGGGTGTGGGCGCCGATGCTGAGGCTATGGAAATCCTCGTCCAGTCGTGCTGCGGCCTCGCCGTCGGCCGGGGTCAGGAAGACGTCCATGGATTTCAGCCGGTCGAGTCGGTAATCGACCCCGCTGTCGAGTTCCAGAATATCCATTTTGTTACCGATCAAATCGATGAAGGGCATAAACATTTCGCGTTGCAGGCCATCCTTGTAAAGGTCCTGGGGTGGGCGGTTGGATGTCGCCACGACGACCACGCCTTGTTCGAACAGAGCCTCGAACAGACGGCCCAGGATCATCGCGTCCGCAATATCGGTGACGTGGAATTCGTCGAAACACAAAAGCCAGGCGCGATCGGTAATGACCCGGCCCAGCGCCGCCAGGGGATCGGTCGATTCGGATACCTTGCCTGCTCTAACCGCCTCACGATAACTGTGCAGGCGGCGGTGGACTTCCTGCATGAAGGCATGGAAATGAACCCTCTGGCGCTCGGGAACGACGGTGGCGGTATCGAAGAACAAGTCCATCAGCATGGACTTGCCACGACCAACGCCGCCCCACATGTACAACCCCTGAGGCACGGCCACCTTGCCGCGTCCCAGCCTAGCCATCCAGCCTTGTTTGCCCATTTGCTGAGCATAAGTCGAGAGCGATTCGTTTAAGCCTTGCAGGCGTTCCATGGTCTGTTCTTGGGAGGCATCGGGGTTGATCGCGCCGTCTTCCAGCAACGCCCGGTAGGCTTCGATGGGGCTCGTCCCTGGCGGCGTAGGGGTGTCCATGCGGTTTTTATCCGGCCTCGGTTGCGTTGGGGTTTGGCGTTTTTGTCGTTACCCAGGCTTCCATTTCGCGGCGCACGGCGAGGGCCTGTGACGTGTTCTGGGCCGAGGTGTCGACGTCGGACCAGGTGATGATCTGGCCTTTCGCGATGGGGCCTTTCAGGGCCAATCCGTGGGCCAGACCGATGGGCACAGTGCCCAGGGTCAGGGAATCGCCTGCTACCATCAAGCGCCCCCACACCGTATAGCCGCCCTCGCCATCCAGCACTTCGCCCTTTTTCAGATCGCGTTTGGCGGTTGCCGCGACGTCGGCAACGAAATTGCGTGAGACGCCGGTGGGCTCCCCTCTCAACGCCGCCATGGCAACGCTGATGCCGAGTTCCAGCCCAATCAGGTGATAGGGCCGCCATAAAGCCGAATACCGGCCGCTGGGATCGGTGATCAGGCCGTAATCGGAAAAACAGCGTTTCACATAATCGCTGGGGGCCTCGAAGGTGACAAATACGCCCCAGCGCAAATCGCCTTCCAGGTCTTTGCCGCTCCGCGCCCGGCTGGACACCACCTCGACCTGCCCCTTGTGATGCAGGGTGCCGCCGTCGACTTCGGGAATCAGGGTGCTCGCCAGTTTGTCGGCGGGGCACGGCGGGAATGTCAGGCCACCCGGTGCCGGTGTCAGCCCGGTGGCATTGGCGACGGCGGCCATTTCGATGCCGGACTTGGTGCCATCGAGAAAGGAATTAAACATTTTCGGGTTGAGGCCGCTTTTTTTCGCGCGCTCAGGCGTTAAACCGTAATGATCCCATACCGTGTCCGGTGTCGAGGCATGAAATTCGGGCATGAACAGCGTGCCCTTACCAGCCGAAACCACGGTGAACCCTGAGGCCCGCGCCCAGTCCACCTGTTCGCAGATCAACGCCGGCTGATCGCCGTAGGCCATGGAATAGACGCACCCCGCTTGGGCGGCCTTTTCGGCCAGCAAGGGGCCGGCCAATACGTCGGCTTCGACGTTGACCATGATGATGTGGCGGCCTCTTTCGATGCAGGCCAGCGCGTGGCGGATGCCGGCCTCGGGGTCGCCGGTGGCTTCGATGACGACTTCCATGCCGCCGGCATTGATAAGCTGTTCGGAGTCGTCGGTTACAAACGTGCCGCCCCCGGCCAGCGCCTTGGCTGGGGTGGTCGGCGAGGTTTGCTCCTTGGGCCAGCCGGTCTCGCCCAGGGCCGCGTGGGCGCGGGGAACGGATAAATCGGCGACGCAGAGCAGATGAATCCCCGGTGTATGGCGGACCTGGGACAAAAACATGGTCCCGAACTTACCGGCACCGATCAGGCCGACGCGGATCGGCTGGTCATTGTCGGCCCGGGCCAGGAGCATCTGGTGTAGGTTCATGGCAATTGCCTGGGGTTGGAAAATGGTTTCAAGGGGTGCCGGGATTTATGCCGGAGGAGACTACCACCATATTATTCCGGCGGGAAAGGTTCAGCGATTTTTCGTTATCCGCTCACCGCCGTCAGGCGTTGGGAATGGTTTGTTCCACAGGCAGTCCCGCCAATTTCCATTCCGGGAAACCGTCTTCCATGCGCCGCGCAGAGACACCCCTGTCGCGGAGCCGGTTGACCGCCTCGAAGGCAAGCAGGCAATAGGGGCCGCGGCAATAAGCGACCACCTCACCGCCAGCGGGCAGAATATCCAGTTCCTGATCAAGCCGGTCGAGGGGAATATTCAGGGCGTCGGGAAGATGCCCGGCGGCGAATTCTTCGGCCGGTCGAACGTCTATAACGGTGACCAGGCCGTCGCGCATTCGTTCTGAGAGTTCGGCTTGAGAAACGGCTTCAAGGGAATCCCGCGACAGCAGGTAGCCCTCGATCAAACGACTCATTTCGGCGAAATTTTTCTCCGCCGCCCGTCTCATGGCGATCAAGAGCGACAATACGTCTTCGCCGGCGATGGCATAGAAAACGTGCCGGTCCTGTTTGCGGGCGGTGACCAGCCCGGCCCGGCGCAGGTGTTGCAGGTGTTGCGAGGTATTGGCCACCGACAGCCCGGCCAGCCCGGCGAGTATTTCGACGCTGCGTTCCTTCTGCGCCAGGAATTCCAACAGCTCCAAACGATTACCGTTGGCCATGGCCTTTCCAACATCGGCCAGGCGCGCAAAAAGTTGTTGTTTGAGGTTTTCTGTCGGCATGATTTTTACATCATAATTTTAAACATTCAATAAATCAATTGAATATTAAAAAGACTTGTGGTTAAATGTGATTTCTGGACGTTTAACCCTTATCGGAGCGCCGGGCGGCGAACAAAATCATGACGGAAATCATCCAAAATAACGAAGTCGCCATCCGGCTGAGTGCGTTCTTCGGCATCTTCGCGGTGATGGCGGTGTGGGAATTGATGGCGCCGCGCCGTGTGCTTCAACAATCCAAGGTCGTGCGCTGGTATTCCAACCTCGGCATCGTCGCCGTCAACACGGTGATTGCGCGTATCGTCTTTCCGCTGGCGCCGGTTGCGGTCGCTTTAGTCGCTGCAGAGCGCGGCTGGGGGGTCTTCAATGTTGTCGAGATTTCTTCGGGTTTCGCCATTATCTGCGCCGTGGTCCTGCTCGATCTAGCCATCTACCTGCAACACGTCATGGTTCATGCGGTGCCGATGTTGTGGCGGCTGCACCGGATGCACCATGCGGATACGGATTTTGACGTCACTACGGGTGCGCGGTTCCATCCTGCCGAAATTGTCTTGTCGGTGGCGATCAAGATGGCGGTAATAGTATTGATCGGTGCGCCTGCGGTGGCGGTGGTGATTTTCGAGGTCGTGCTCAATGCCACGGCCATGTTCAACCATTCCAACGTCAGGCTGCCTTTGGCACTGGACCGGGTGTTGCGACTGTTCGTGGTGACCCCCGACATGCACCGGGTGCATCATTCGGTGTTGCCGCATGAGACCAATTCAAACTTCGGGTTCAATTTGCCGTGGTGGGACCGCCTGTTCGGTACCTACCGGGCGCAGCCCGAGCTAGGCCACGAGGGCATGGACATCGGCATCGACCTGTTTCGAAATCCGGGCGAGCTACATCTGCACAAGATGCTGGCACAGCCCTTTGTTGGCGAGGCGGGTGAATATCCGATCAACCGCCGCGACTGGAAAAAATAACGGAGAACACCGGAGGCACGGGCGCCATGACCGCTATGACCGCAATCGCAGCAAAAGGGAAAACGCCGTTTAAGATAAAGGCATTGCCGGCAAACAAACAACGCTCGCTGGCGGGGCGCTATTCCTTAGGCGTGCAGGTGATGAGCATAGCGGCTTTCTCGTTGGCGTTCATGGGCTGGATCAACCAGACAACATTGCATCTGTGGGACAACCCGATCTGGCTCAACCGTTACACCGAGTATGCGATTATCCTGATTTTCGGATTGTGGCGCATTCGCGCCGAACACAATCCCTATACCCGCAGGCGGCTGATTGTGTTGGTATCGGTGGTCACTGCTCTGTGGTGGTTGGTGCCGTGGCTATTTCCGGTTTCAGAACCCTATCTCGGGTATATGGGAACTCAGCCGATTTTCCCGTCCCTGCACATGCCGGGTACGATTACATTCTTTCTGGTTTTGGCGGCGGTGGCGTTGTTTGGACGCCGTTTTATATGCGGTTGGGGCTGCCCCTGCGTCGGCATCCGTGAAACCGTCGGCTTTCCCTTCCGCCACGTCACGCCTCGTGGCCGACTGGCCTGGGGTTTGCGTCACAGCAAGTGGTTCTTCTTCGCATTGTACGTGGTGGCGTTCGTCCTTCTCTTTATCCCACCCAACCCGTGGTCGGCGTTGTACTTCGGTTCATTTGCTTTGTTGGTCGGCCTAACCTATTTCGGGTCGATGCTGTTGTCGCCGGTGATCGGCAACCGGGGCTACTGCCGGTATCTCTGTCCTTACGGCGCCACCTTCGGCCTGTTGAACAAGGTCGGCCTTTATCGCATCAATTTCGACGCTGAGACCTGCAACGACTGCGGCGTCTGCACCCAGGTCTGCGACATGGGTATTCCGGTGCTGGAGTTGGCGCGCCGAAAAGGCAAAATCGACGTTGCAGATTGTATGGGCTGCGGTCGTTGCGTGACCGAGTGCACCAAGAACAGCCTTGTGTTCCACGATGTCCGAAATGTTATGCGGCCTTCGTTCGCCCCCGACTACGCCAGATTGCGTGCATGGGCGACGGGGAAGAATTCCGCCATCCGATGGCAAGCTGGCGTTTTTGCCACCTTGTTGATTGTTACGCTGGCGGGAGCGTGGTGGCTTTCCTGGGCCTAAGTCGCCGGAGACTTTGAACAATAAAAGAAAGGAGTCACCATGAACGTCCTCTTCATCCTTAACGATCCACCGTACGGAACGGAACGCAGCTTCAACGCGCTTCGGCTGGCATTGGAAATGGCGAAGGAAGACTCAAAACCAGATATCTCCGTTTTTTTGATGGCCGATGCTGTGGTCTGCGCCAAGAACGGCCAGAAAACGCCGGACGGTTATTACAACCTGGGTCGCATGATCAAAGGCGCCGCCCGCAATGGCCGCGTTGTTTTGTGCGGCACCTGTATGGACGCTCGGGGGCTGACAGACGCCGAATTGGTTCCGGGGCCAGAGCGCGGCACCATGGCCGACCTGTCGCGCATGACCATGGACGCCGACAAGGTGCTGGTATTCTGAAGAGTTAGTCCTCAGTGGGCAGGATGCCCGTCATCAGCTGCGCCACCTCCGCCGCCTCGGCGTCGCCGCTGTCGAGCAGCCCCTGGATAGCGCCACGGCGGTCTTCCAGTTTGCGGTTCTGGCTCAACTTGAATTTTCCCTGCACCCGGTCGATCGGTAGCTCAAAAGCGACGATACCTTTGAGTTGTTTTTCGATGAACTCATCGCCCAGCACATCCATGGACCAGTTGCCGGTGGCGTCGTTTTCATAAGTATCCGTCAGTCGTCTGAGTATCTCAGCCGTTTCGGTGGGGTCGGAAATCAGCTTAGGTTTGCCGTAGGCATGCACGGTGACGTAGTTCCAGGTCGGCACCATTTTTTCGCTCGCATACCAGTTGGGCGAAATGTAGGCGTGCGGCCCCCAGAACACCACCAACACCTCGGCCGTGCCGTCAAAGCCCTGCCATTGGTTGTTGGCCTTGGCCAGGTGGCCAATCAGGCGGCCATGCCGGCTGCCTTCGCCGACGTCCTCCAGGAGAAGCGGGATATGGCTGGCGAAAGGAACGCCGTCAACATTGCTGATCAATAGCGCGAAGCTTTGCTGGCGCATGAAGTCGTTCAGGGTTGATGGATCATCAATGTCGAAGTGCGGTGGGCGGTACATGTTCGCTCTCCATTGTCGGGATCGCCGGGGCGGCTTATATCATGGACGGGAAAAATTTAAACCAGTTTGGGAGACACCCATGGACGAAGAAGTCTTTAACATACAAATCCGCAAGTTCCTCAAGAACGTCGGCGTCACCTCGCAGCGTGAAATTGAAACCGCCGTGCGCGCCGCCATCGACAATGGTACCTTGAAGGGAGAGGAAACCATTCAGACTAAGGTTACGCTAAGCATCGAATCCCTGGGCGTACACACGGAAATAAACGGCGCCATTGATCTGGTGTGAAGCCCCGGCGGTATTTCGTTACCGTCGCTTGACCAGCGCCGTCTTGATTTCGCCGATGGCCTTGCCGGGGTTGAGGCCCTTGGGGCAGGTGCTGGTGCAGTTCATGATTGTGTGGCACCGGAAGAGCTTGAACGGATCGTCCAGATCATCCAGCCGCTTGCCCGTGGCTTCGTCCCGGCTGTCGACAATCCAGCGATAGGCCTGCAACAAAATGGCGGGACCTAAGTAGCGGTCGCCGTTCCACCAGTAGCTCGGGCAACTGGTCTGACAGCAGAAGCACAAAACGCATTCCCACATACCGTCCAGCTTGGCCCTTTCCTCAAGGCTTTGCAGGCGTTCGCCGGGCGGCGGCGGGGTGTCGGCCTGCAACCACGGCTCGATTGACGTGTATTGGGCATAGGGTACGCTGAGGTCCGGCACCAGATCCTTGATTACCGGCAAGTGCGGCAGGGGGGATATGGTGATGTCGCCTTTGATGTCGTCGATGGGTTTGGTGCAGGCTAGCGTATTGGTGCCGCCGATTTTGTCGCCGATGTTAAAGGCGCACGACCCGCATACCCCTTCGCGGCATGACCGGCGGAAGGTCAGGGTCGAATCCATTTCGTCCTTGATCTTGATCAACGCGTCGAGAACCATCGGTCCGCAGGTGTCGAGATCGACTTCAAAGGTATCCCAACGGGGATTTTCGCCGCTGTCGGGGTCAAAGCGATAGACCTTGAATTTCTTGATCCGGGTGGCGCCGGCAGGCGCCGGGACGGTCTTGCCTTTGGTGATCTTGGAATTGGCCGGCAGCATGAATTCAACCATGATCAGTACACCCTGGCTTTTGGTTCGATGTAATCGACCTCGTCGGTCAAGGTCCAGGTATGGACCGGGCGGTAGCTCAGCTTGACCGCGTTGTCTTCGCCGATCCAGGCAAGCGTGTGTTTCATCCAGGTTTCATCGTCGCGCTCGGGGAAATCTTCATGGGCGTGGGCACCGCGGCTTTCTTTGCGGGCGTCCGCCGAATACATGGTCGCCAGCGAACAAGCCAACAGGTTTTCCAGTTCAAGCGATTCTACCAGGTCCGAGTTCCAGATCATGGAGCGGTCCGAAACCCCAATATCGGGCAAGCTGGCGAAGACCGCATCAATTTTTGT
>JABMOG010000178.1 GCA_013204265.1 Rhodospirillales bacterium | reverse complement strand
TCTCGATGTCGGGCTGGATTACGTTTCGTGTTCGCCCTACCGGGTGCCGATCACCCGGCTGGCGGCGGCCCAAGCGGTTCTGGAGGCTAAGAACAAAAAATGAGTGATCTGCACCTCGATGACGATTGTATTTTCTGCAAAATCCTGCGCGGCGAAATTCCCTGCTTCAAGGTTTATGAAGACGACGACGTTCTCGCCTTCATGGACGTCAACCCGATCGCGCCGGGCCACGCGCTGGTTATCCCGAAGCACCATTCCAAAGACATTCTGGAAACGCCGCCGGAATGGACCGGCAAGACTTTCGCCGCCGCCGGGCGGGTGGCCCGCGCGGTGCAGAAAACCTGCAATCCCGAAGGCATCAACATCCTTCAGGCCAACGGCCCCGGCGCCAAGCAGTCGGTGTTTCACCTGCATGTGCATGTTGTGCCGCGCGCCCATGACGACGGCCTGACCATGAACTGGGACCTGGTCCCCGGCGACATGGACGCCATCGGCACATTGGCGGAACGCATTGCCGCTAACGTCGAATAAAGATCGTCCAGTCGGGCAGGGGGCTGTCGTTGGAAAACTCGACGTTGGCGCTTAAGGTTGTGCGGCAGAAATCCAGAAATTCCTCCCCGTCGGCGTAATAGAGGCTCTGGTATTTTTCCGGTGCGTCCGAGCGCAGCATGTTGAAGCCGAGCGCGGTGTTGGTCTGGGACCATAGCTGGGCCAGGCTGGCCTTGACGTAATCGCCCCATTCCGCACGGTCCGCATCCATCGACATGTTGTACGTACCGCAGACGAAGGTGTAATCGGCCGCCTCGGTGGCGATCAGGTGGCGTTGAAATTTGGCCCGCGGGTCGTGGATGTTGGCCTCGGCCTGTTCGATCATCGCCGCCGACATGTCGATGCCGGTATAGCGGCTGGCGGTCATCACGGGGCGGTCTTTCAAATACTCGAAAAAGGCGCCGTAGCCGCAGCCGAAATCGGTGATGCTGATGCCGCCCTGGCCGTCGCCGGGGGCAAACAGCCGCGACAGGATGTCATAACGCCGGCGCTGCCAGTCTCCATCGCGCCAAAAGGCGCTGCGCGGGTCGGCGCCAAATTGTGCAAGCCGTGCGTCGAACGTCGCCAACACCGGCTCCAGCATGGACCGTGAGCGCTCTAAGGTCTCGATCGCCTGGGCGAGAGTTTCAACCATGACGCCAGTATGACGCAGTGCCGCCGCCGACGCGACGGCGTTTACAATCGCATGGGGGAAGTCGGCGCAATCCAACGGGTTGATGAAGTTGGTTTTATGAAAAGAGTCGGGTATTGTATCAAATTTCAGAAATTTTGATTATTTGTGAAATAGCAAGCTGCCTGTCTATACTAGCAAATAGTGGCGTCACATACGCACAACACCCGGAAGCTTTGACGATGCTCCGCATATTGCTGTTCCTTGGTACAAACTTTGCCATTATTGCCCTAATCAGTCTGACTTTTCGGCTTATGGGTCTTGAAGGGTTGTTGCAGCAGAATGGCGTAGACCTCGATCTCAATGCGCTGATTGTCTATTCGGCCGTTATCGGATTTGCGGGCTCATTAATATCACTGTTCCTCTCGAAGTCGATGGCGAAGGCTACGATGGGAGTTCGAATAATTGCCGAGCCACGGAGTGACGTAGAACGTTGGCTAGTTTCGACGGTTCAAAGCCAAGCCGAAAAAGCCGGTATAGACATGCCGGAAGTTGGCATCTTCTCACATGCATCCCCCAACGCCTTTGCTACAGGATGGAACCGGAACGCAGCCCTTGTAGCAGTTAGTACCGGACTCTTAGAGCAGATGGAGCGAGGTGAAGTCGAGGCCGTCCTAGGTCACGAGGTAAGCCATGTGGCGAACGGCGACATGGTCACGCTCTCCCTTATACAGGGTGTGGTCAATACCTTCGTTATCTTCCTGTCCCGCATCGTAGGGTTTCTTGTTGACCGGCTTGTGTTTCGGGTGAAACGAGGACATGGGCCCGCCTTCTGGATTGTTTCGATGGTAACCGAGCTAGTATTTGGCATCGTCGCGATGATGATCGTGATGTGGTTCTCCCGCTGGCGTGAGTTTCGCGCCGACCGGGGCGGCGCTGAGCTGGCGGGGCGGCGGAAGATGATAAATGCCTTAAAGCGCATGCAAACATCACAAAAAAAGCCGCGCCTCCCAGAGGAAATAGCTGCGTTCGCGATCGATGCGGGGCGCGTTCAAGCCCTGTTCTCTAGTCATCCGCCGCTTGAAAAGAGGATTTCTGTTTTGGAAGCCGGAGACAAGACGTAAGCCAAAATGCTCCTGGTCGAATTATTAGTCATTTTAGTTTTGTCCGGCATTCAATAAGAGCAGGGCCGCTTCCAGCGCAAAGAACATCATAACTGCACCGAGAGTGAGAGCGAAGACTGCCAAGGCTAAGCCGATGCCGATCATTACGCCATCGCGTTCGAGGAAACCGAGTGATAGGCATACTAATGCAAGCGCTGGAGGGAAGTTACTGAACGGAAGCGGTAACATGACCACCAGGGCGAGACCGAAGACCAATGCGCCAATCACCATCGGAAAGGGAGGTTGTGTCAGGAAGAACCAACGTGGCCGTATGTAAAACTCAATCTTCTCTATCCATGGGATAAAACGGTTGCCGAGCAAACGAACAGTGACGGCGCTGATCCGCCGTCGCCGGATAAAGTAGGGTAATGACGGAGCGCGGAAGCCTAGCACCATCTGAAACGCTGGAACGAGCATCATGATTCCTGCAAACATGGAAATTCCAGGCAATAACCCTAGTGCCGCGAGCAGGATCAGTATCCCGCCGAACGAGCGCCGCCGTAGCTGAATCACGACGTACCCGATGGAAACGTCTTCTCCTGGCAAATTGTCGAGGAGCTGTTTAAGGACCACGGAGGTTTTGTCTGTTGTCGGCAGTGGGATCGTATTGCTCATTGCCGCGTTGCCGCGTTGTTTGGCCATTGTGCGTGCTGCCTCATCCGGCCCGGAACCGCTTACGACGTGCGATCATATTGAGGCCTTCCACCAATGCGGAGAAAGCCATCGCCGCATAGATGTAACCTTTCGGGACATGTGCTCCAAAGCCATCGGCGATCAGAGTGGTGCCGATCAGCAGCAGGAAGCCGAGAGCCAGCATCACGATAGTGGGGTTCGCTTCGATAAAGTTCGAGAGCGGGTCTGCAGCCAGCAGCATCGTTACTACGGCGGCAATTACGGCAATAAACATAATTGGCACGTGTTCGGTCATCCCAACGGCGGTGATAATGCTGTCGATCGAGAATACCACGTCTAGGACCAGGATTTGCCCAACTACAGCAGCGATGCTTACGGCGGGAATGGCCGCGTTAAGAGCGTCTGGTCCTGGTTCGGGGTCAACACGGTGATGTATTTCTAGCGTCGCTTTCCATACGAGAAACAATCCCCCTGCAATTAGGATCATGTCGCGCCAAGAGAAAGGTTGTTCGAGTACCGTGAATACAGGCTGAGTTAATTTGACGATGTAGGCAACAGTACCGAGAAGGGCGAGCCTGAGCACTGTCCGTCGTCATATAAATTGGAACAGGTGGCGGCCTGATCTAAGAGAGGATCTGG
>JABMOG010000177.1 GCA_013204265.1 Rhodospirillales bacterium | reverse complement strand
CTCCGTCGCTGAGATATTGCCGGGCCTTGGCTTTGCCCGACGGGTCGCCGACCTTGGGGGTGCCGCCGCCCATCAGCACGACGGGTTTGTGGCCGGATTTCTGGAACAATCGGAGCAGCATAATCGACACCAAAGACCCGGCGTGCAGGCTGGGTGCGGTGCAGTCGAACCCGATATAGGCGGTGACCGGCTTAGGACTACAACAAAGCGCATCCAACGCCTCGTCGTCAGTACACTGATGCAGGTATTGGCGCTCAATGACGCGATTTAGAAAATCCGATTTCATGGCAATGGGTTTATGCTATCGGTAAAGTTCACGCAATCCCGGTGTTTGTCCCGGCAAGGATTTAAGGAAAGCGCAATGATGGCGGATAAAAGCCTGACAGCGATCGGTTTAATGAGCGGCACGTCCATGGACGGCATCGACGCCGCTGTGCTGCGGACCGACGGCGAACGGGTCGCCAGCTTCGGCCCGTCGCTTAGCATTCCCTATAATGCGGCGTTCCGGAACCGCTTGCGCGCCTGTCTCGGCCGCGACCCGGTGGGGGATACCGAGGCCGAGGCTGTGGCCGAGATACTGACCGGCTACCACGTCGATGCGGTCCGTCGGCTAATTTCAGAAAACGGCGTTAATCCTGAAACTGTTGATGTCATTGGCTTTCACGGGCACACGGTGTGGCATCGTCCCGACCAGGGCATCACCCGCCAGATCGGCAACGGCGGGCGGCTGGCGCGCGATACCGGTATTGCCGTGGTCTCCGATTTTCGCGTCAATGACGTCGCCCATGGTGGACAGGGCGCGCCCTTTGCGCCGCTCTACCATGCGGCGTTGTCGTGGAATTACGAGAAACCGCTCGCGGTGCTCAATATCGGCGGCGTCGCCAACGTTACCTGGATCAGCGCCGACGGTGGCCTCTGCGCTTTTGACACCGGCCCCGGCAACGCCCTCATTGACGACTGGGTGCGGCGCTTTGATGAAGGTGAGATGGACCTGGGCGGCCATTTGGCCCATGCCGGTCACGTCGATGAAGATGCCCTCGCCGAATTGTTGGATAATCCCTATTTTCCCCGGGCCTATCCGAAATCCTTGGACCGCGATGACTTTGACTTAAGTTCGGTGGCCCATCTGTCGCTCGTCGATGGGGCTGCGACGCTGACGGCATTTACCGCGAGTGCGGTGGAGCGTGCGGTGCATTTGCTGCCGGCGCCACCCAACCGCTGGTTGGTGTGCGGCGGCGGCCGTCACAACCCGGCGATCATGGCGGCGTTGCGGAGACTGTTGATTGAGCCGGTGGAACCGGCGGAAATGGCCGGTTGGCAGGGCGACGCCCTGGAGGCCCAGGCCTTCGGTTTCCTGGCCGTGCGCTCGCTCAAGGGGCTGCCCCTTAGCCTGCCATCAACCACCGGCGTACGGCAGCCGACCACCGGCGGAGTGTTGCATCCAGCGGTGGGAAATTAGGCGGCTTTGGTCAGAAGCGTTTTATCCAGGTAATCTTCGATGTGGCCGTTCAGGGTATCCAGATGGTTGCTGAAAAAATGATCCGAGCCTTCGATAGTGCGGTAATCGATGGTGATGTTTTTCTGCTTCTGGAGTTTCTGCGCCAATTTATCGACCGAGGATGGTGGAATAACTTCGTCCTTGTCGCCGTGGATGATCATGCCTGACGCAGGGCAGGGTGCCAGGAACGAAAAATCGTACAGGCTGGCGGGGGGAGCGATGGAAATGAAGCCCTGAATTTCCGGACGGCGCATCATCAACTGCATGGCGGTCCAGGCGCCGAAGGAAAAACCGGCGATCCAGCAACCGGACGTGTTGGGGTTTTGTGCCTGCATCCAGTCCAACGCCGACGCTGCGTCGCTCAGCTCGCCCTGGCCGTTGTCAAAACGACCCTGGGAGCGCCCGACACCCCGGAAATTGAACCGGAGTGTGGAAAATCCTCGCCCAGTGAAGATCTGATACAATTTGTAAATGATCTTGTTGTTCATGGTGCCGCCGTGTTGCGGGTGCGGGTGCAAAAGCAGCGCCAGTGGCGCATTGGTCCGCTTGGAGGGGTGATAACGACCTTCAAGGCGGCCTTCGGGGCCATTGAAAATAATCTCGGGCATGATTGTTTGGGAACCCTTTTAAAGATTTACGACGTTTAACCCACTGTGCCACTTGGGTATAAAACGTGAGGAGTTGCGACTTAGAAACAATATAGCCCATAAAACTTGATTGTTTTAGTCGGGCTTCCTATATTCCCAGTAAGATAGTAGGGGCATGTTTCTGGCGCGTTTATTACCACGTAGAAGGCCCACCGCGCAAAGCCAAAACGCCGCCCTCACGGAAACATTCATTTTTGAACATAATTAACGTACTTGGTGACACCATGATTTTTGACGGACTACGAGAGGATATAGCCGCTTACCGCCAGCGTGATCCGGCAGCGCGAAGCGGGTTGGAGATAATTCTCTGCTATCCAGGTTTCCACGCCCTGATGGTCCATCGCCTGTCCCATTGGCTGTGGAAAAGTGGCTTTTGCCTTCTGGCCCGATTTATTTCTTATTTTGGGCGGATTATTACCGCCATCGAGATTCACCCCGGCGCTGAAATCGGTCGCCGGTTCGTTATCGATCACGGTACCGGTGTGGTGATCGGGGAAACCTCGATCATCGGTAATGACGTGACCCTGTATCATTCTGTGACCCTGGGCGGTACCTCACCGGCCGTCGATTCCGGCAGTCAGGTCGGCCAGAAACGCCACCCCACGGTCAAGGACAACGCAATTATCGGGTCAGGGGCCGCCATTCTCGGTCCCATCACCATCGGCGAAGGCGCCCGGGTGGGGGCCAATTCGGTTGTTACCAAAGACATTCCGGCGGGGGTAACCGCCGTCGGAATTCCGGCACAGGTGGTCATGCCCCGAGATAAATCCAAGGCACGGGAATTCCAGCCCTACGGAACCCCCTCTGACGGCTGCCCCGACCCCGTACTGCAAACTATCGAAAGCCTGCGCGGACAAGTATCGATCCTGATGGAGCGGGTCGAAGAACTGGAAATGCGACAAGAAGACTCCGGCCAAGCGGCACCACTGAACCGCGACAGCAAGGTCGGCTAGGATTTAATTTAGAAACATCCCGGCCCGCCGCCCTTTTGAGGCAGGCCTATTGAAAGAGGAGCGAACCGTGAAACTGAGCACTAAAGGACGATACGCCGTGATGGCCATGGTGGATATTGCGGCCCATACCCAAGGCAAGCCTATTGCCTTGGCCGATGTGGCAGAACGCCAGGAAATTTCTCTGTCGTATCTGGAGCAATTGTTCGGGAAACTACGCCGTGGCGGACTGGTAAGAAGCGTTCGCGGCCCCGGCGGTGGCTACCTTCTGGCCCATTCTGCTGCGGACACGCGAATTTCGGATATCATTCTGTCTGTGGACGAGCCGATCAAAACGACTCGCTGTACGCCGGGGTCTCCCACCGGTTGCACGAGCAACAAGAGCCGTTGCCTGACCCACGACCTGTGGCAGGAACTGGGAAATAAAATTTACCTGTTCCTGAACTCGGTTTCGCTGGACGACGTGGTCAATGACCGGATGCTCGGGGCGAGTGGTGAATTGCACCGCCGGGACGCAGACGAGGCCTTTGCAGCGGCGCAATAAGCCGCTGGCACCTCGCCTGAGGCATCACTGGATCAATTCGAACGGACGGAACCTGGTCATGGAACTTCCTGTCTACATGGATCACAACGCGACGACGGCGCTTCGTCCTGTCGTTCGGGACGCGGTCGTGCGCGCCCTGGGCCTGACAGGCAATGCGTCGTCGGTGCATGGAGCCGGGCGAACTGCTCGCAAGGTGATCGAGGACGCCCGCGATCAAGTCGCGGCCCTGGTTGGGGCCAAGGCCTCCGAAGTGGTGTTCACCAGCGGAGGCACGGAAGCCAACAATTTGGCGATCCGGGGCCTGGAAACAGACTCGACGCGGCTTCGGGTGCTGGCGTCGGCGGTCGAACACGTTTCCGTTTTGAAGGCTGCGCCGAATGTCGAGGTTATCGCCGTTGATGCCCAGGGTGTCGTTGATTTGGCAGCCCTGGATGCGATGTTGGCGGAGTCCGCTGGCGGCACCGGCCCGGTTCTGGTGTCGGTTATGTTGGCCAACAACGAAACCGGTGTCCTTCAACCCGTCGCCGAAGTCTGCGCAATCGCTGAAACACATGGCGCAATAGTGCATTGCGATGCAATACAGGCGGTCGGGAAAATCCCTGTCGATATGGCGGCGCTGGGGGTTCATATGATGTCCTTGTCGGCGCACAAGTTCGGTGGCCCGGCGGGCGCAGGGGCGTTGGTGGTGGCGGAAAATTCCGCCCAGCCCCTGTCTGGGTTGGCTCTGGGTGGCGGCCAGGAGCGCGGTCGGCGCGCCGGCAGTGAAAACCTGCCCGGGATCGCCGGATTTGGCGTTGCCGCGGAGGAAGCCCTAAAAAATGTATCGAATTTCGCGCATCTGGCCGTTTGGCGTGACCGTATCGAACAAGGCCTTGGCCGCCATTCGGGCGTGTGTGTTTTTGGCGCTGATGCGCCTCGACTGTGCAATACAAGCTGCCTGACTATGCCCGGCGTCGCAGCGGAACGCCAAATCATCGCTTTCGACCTGGCCGGAATAGCCCTCAGCGCCGGATCGGCGTGTTCTTCGGGCAAGGTTGAGCCGAGCCATGTACTGGCCGCCATGGGCGTCGCCGCAGTGGAAGCCGACACCGCCATCCGCATCAGCCTCGGCTGGACGACCACCGAGCAAGATGTCGATGCCTTCCTTGCGGCGTGGGCCGGTATCTTTGAGCGGGCCGGCGCGATAAAAGACGGGAAGGCGGCATAATGTCCCCGGATCAATTCCACGGTTCCACCCACAAGGGCCGCCCGGTCTACCTGGATAATCAGGCGACGACGCCGCTCGATCCACGGGTGCTTGAGGCGATGATGCCGTTTTTTACCGAAAAGTTCGGCAACCCCCATTCGCAAAATCATCTCTACGGATGGGAAGCCGAAGAAGCCATTGAGGCGGCACGCGGCAAGATCGCGGCTCTGATCGGGGCATCGGAAAAAGAAATTATCTTTACGTCCGGGGCCACTGAATCCAATAATTTGGCGATCAAGGGCACCGCCCGGCTGCACAAATCCGAGGCACCAGGGGCTCAAAAAAATCACGTCGTGACCTGCGTCACCGAACATAAATGTGTACTGGAATCGTGTACCGCCCTTGAACGCGAAGGTATTACGACTACGTACTTGCCAGTGTCCGCAAACGGGCTGATCGACCTAGATCAGTTGCGGGGGGCTATCTCTGAAAAAACCATCCTTGTTTCCATCATGGGCGTAAACAATGAAATCGGCGTTATTCAACCGTTGGCGGAAATCGGCACCCTCTGCCGCGAACACGATGTTTTTTTTCATACCGATGCCGCCCAGGCGGTGGGTAAGATCGCGCTCGACGTGGACACCATGGGCGTGGACCTGATGAGTATCAGTGGGCACAAATTTTACGGCCCCATGGGCGTCGGCGCGCTGTACATTCGCCGTCGTCCCCGGGTGCGGCTGGAACCTATGGTTTCCGGTGGCGGCCAGGAACAGGGTATCCGCACCGGAACCCTGGCGACACCGTTGTGCGTGGGTTTGGGTGAGGCCGCCGAAATCGCCACCAGGGAAATGGATACTGAAGCCACTCGCCTCGGCAAACTCAGGGACCGTTTCCTGGAAAAGCTGTTGCCCCGGATCGATAACGTCACCATTAACGGCGATATGGAAAAGCGTATTCCCGGCAACCTCAATCTCAGTTTCCCCGGCGTTCAGGCCGACACCCTGTTGGCCGGGCTGAAGAATTTGGCGTTGTCCACCGGGTCTGCGTGCGCGTCGGGATCGCCGGAACCCTCCTACGTGTTGGAAGCGCTGGGCCTCAGCAATGATCTTTCAAGCACCTCTGTTCGTGTCGGGCTGGGCCGCTTTACCACCGAGCAGGAAATTGATTTTGCCACTGAGACCATTGCCGCAGAAATTGACCGGCAGCGGCGCAATACTGATCGCAGAGCCCCCGCAGCGTAACGCCGACCAGGAACAAAACTAAAAATGATTACAATAAGGAAAAACCGAACATGGTAGCCTCGACAAGTACGATCGCAAAAGTTCAGGAAATGGCCGACGACAAATACAAGTATGGTTTTGTCACCGACATCGATTCCGATACCGCGCCCAAGGGCCTGAGCGAGGAAACCGTACGCTTCATTTCGGCCAAAAAGAATGAACCCGAATGGCTGCTGGAATGGCGCTTGAAGGCCTACCGACACTGGTTGACTATGCCCGAGCCAGTGTGGGCCAAGGTCGACTTCCCGGTTATCGATTATCAGGATTCTTATTATTATTCCGCGCCCAAGGCCGCCGGCGACGGGCCAAAGAGCCTCGACGAGATCGACCCCCAGCTTCTGGAAACTTATGAAAAGCTTGGCATTCCCCTGAGGGAACAGGAAATGCTGGCCGGTATCGCGGTTGACGCCGTGTTCGACAGCGTGTCTGTCGCCACCACTTTCAAGTCCAAGCTGGAAGAAGTCGGCGTGATCTTTTGTCCGCTGAGCGAAGCCCTCGAAAAATGCCCGGATCTGGTCAAGAAATACTTGGGCACCGTGGTGCCTTACACCGACAACAAACACGCCACCCTCAATTCGGCGGTGTTTACCGAGGGCTCCTTCGTCTACATCCCACCCGGCGTGCGCTGCCCCATGGAACTCAGCACCTATTTCCGTATCAATGCCAAAAACACCGGCCAGTTCGAGCGCACCTTGATTATCGCCGATAAGGATTCCTACGTATCCTACCTGGAAGGCTGCACCGCGCCCATGCGCGACGAAAACCAGTTGCAT
>JABMOG010000176.1 GCA_013204265.1 Rhodospirillales bacterium | reverse complement strand
TTGGTCATGCCGTAGGTGGTTTGCGGGATGGGGCGGGTCATGTCGGTGACGGAACCCGGCATGTCGGCGCCGCCGAACACGGCGAGGCTGGAGGCGAATACGATACGGGGCGCGCCCGACCTCGCCTTGAGGGCATCCAACACGTTGAGGCCGCCGTACAAATTAACCCGCATGGCGAGATCGAAGTCCTTTTCGCCGCCGGCGCTGACCACCGACGCCAGATGAAAAACCCGGATGTCGTCGCGGTCAACCAGATCGAACACCCGGTCCCGGTCGGAAATGTCGCCGGCGACCATTTCAACTTGGGCCTCCAAGCCCTCCGGCGCGGCATCCGGCACCACGGCATCAAACATAACGATGGAATCGACACCCCCCCGCCCGGCCAGGGCCCGCGCAATGCCGAGGCCTAAGAACCCGCAGCCGCCGGTGATGAGAATTTTCAGCGCGCACCGACCTTTGGCGCCAACAAATATTCCGGCGAAACATTTACCGGGCTATCCAGTGACAACAAAAACTGCCGCAGTTGATCGAGTTGCTGCGGCGAAAATTTCAGGGCCAGAATGTCGGTTTTGCCGATTGGCGCGTCCGGGGCCTGGTTGTAATGCGCCAACACTTCGCCGAGGGACGAAAATTGCCCGTCATGCATATAGGGCGCGGTCAGGCCGACATTGCGGAGCGTCGGGGTCTTGAATCTTGCCAACAGGTCCGCCCCTTCGAACTTGATGAAGTCCAGCTCGGCACAGTCCTTGTCCCCGGCGTCGCTATACGCACCGAGGCAGTTGAATGGGTTTTTCCGAACCTTCAGCGCGCCACGCGCCCGGCCCTCGTCTTCAGGCGTTTTTGTCTTCACAGACAGGCCGGTGTTGTGAAATTCGTTGTTGGTCAGCAACGGCCCATTGTGACATTGGGTGCATTTTCCCTCGCCAATGAAAAGCCGCAGGCCTGCGATTTCGGCCTCACTTAAGGTAGGTTTTCCGGGCTGATCCCCGCCCTTGAGAAGGGTGTCCACATACTTATCGAACCGGGACGGACCCGGCATGATCAGGCGCTCATAGGCGGCGATGGCCTTGCCGATATTGGCGAAAATCCGGTTCACCGTTTTGTGGTCGGCGGCGGCCATGGCATTCCACGCGGCGCGGGAGGACGCGGCGTCTATCGGTGCGGCTTGCACCGGGAACCGTTTACCATCGGAAATGTCGGGCATACTGCCGAAGATTTCCTCATACATTCTGCGGTAGGCCGGATCGGCATAAACGATCTTGGCGAACCCGGTCCGGGCGCCGCCGTGTTCTGTCGGGGCTTCCATCGGCCCAAGGGCCTGGGACCACTGGCTGTCGGTGCGTCCGTCCCAAAAAAACCAGGGGCTATGAGCCGTGCCGATAATGGTTGGCGTGTTGCGCGTGGTTGTTCCCATTCCCTTGGCGACAGGGAGTCCGTCGGCAAAGCCCTGGTCCGGCTGGTGGCAGGTGGCGCAGGCGATGGTGCCGTTGCCGCTGAACTGTTTATCGAAAAAAATCCGCTGGCCCAAAGTCGCGGCTCTGGGGTCGTCGCCAACGCCATTGGATGGGTCTTTCGCAAGCCGGGGCAGACTGCCGATCCACAGGGTGCGCAGAATATGCGTGTCTTTGCCCGACCAGGTCTGGCCTGAGCGTGCCTCCCCAGGAACCAGGGCAATAACCGTGATGGCGAGGGCGAGGGTTAAAACAAAACGGCGCATGCTTTTGAGCTTCACCTCAGGATCAGATTGAAAGTCGCGGTGTCCTGGTCAGACCCGGTATCAATTTTAATTTTAAGTTCCCACCATCCGGCCATGTTGAATTTCACGCCTTCGAGACGGTACCTGCCATCGCCCAGATTTTTGGTCACCCGGGGCGCCGTCGGCAACCCATGTTGATGGACGGGCATACCGCCAATGGCGGATATTTTTGCGTTATCCACCGGCGCACCTTCGGGGGTCTTCACCAGAATTTCCCAGCCATGCATTGTGTTGATGGCGATGGGGTCGAGGCTGCTGGTGACGGAAACGATGAATTTCTTCAAATAGGACGGCTGCGTCGTGGAAAAATCGAGAGTGCTCGGCATGCTTGCCATTTTCCGCAGTTCCTGCGGAGCATCCTTATCCGGAAGCGAATAAAAAATAAAGGCAACAACGCCGAGCCCGATTGCCACGGCGATGGCGGTGGCGACATAAGCAGTGGGAAAACGCTTCATGGGTTTAGCTCCCGTCCAACCCGACGCCTTCGTCAGCCATCACCTTTTTAACGGCAGGAACCTCGGCCATGCGCTGGGCAAAACGCCACAGGTTGGGGTATTCGCTGCTCGGCGGCGTTACCCTGAGCCCCCAGCGGATATGCACCAACGCCAGCGGGTCGGCCAGCGTCATGCTGTCGCCGATCAGCCAGTCGCGGCCTTCCAGCCAGCCGTCCAGGCGTTCAAGGCACACCGCAAAGCGCGCCTGCGCCGATTTGCGTAATTCGTCTTGTGCCGCCTCGCTGTTCACCCAGCGGGACGGGCGCAGCCATAAACTGAACGCCGGGTGCTCCTGGGACGCCATGAACATCAACATCATCATCATGCGCGCGCGTTCCCACGACCCCGCCGGTGGCGATACGCGGCCTGCCCCGAATTTTTCGTCGATGTGCAGCAGCATGGCAACGCTCTCGGTAATCAAGCCGTCTTCGGTTTCCAGGCTCGGCGCCTGGCCCATCGGGTTGATCGCCAGATGTTCCGGGCTCATCAGCAGGTCGCGGTCGACCATGACCATTTCATAATCGACGCCGAGGTGTTCGAGGATGATATGCACCGCCATCGGGCACGCACCGGCTAAGCCGTAGAGTTTTAACATTTAAGTGTTCTCCGGGTAGAGGGCCGCCAGGCCCTGTTTCGAGGCTTCGCACACGCCGCGTTCGGTAATCAGCCCCGTCACCAACCGAGCGGGGGTGACATCGAAGGCGTAATTGGCTGCCGGGCTACCCGGCGGCGCGATGGCGATGGTTTCAAGGCGTCCGTCATTGGTAAGGCCGGTCAGGTGGGTGACTTCGCTCCCATCGCGTTGCTCAATAGGCACGCCCTGCACTCCGTCGTCGATGGTCCAGTCGATGGTCGGCCCCGGCAGGCCGACGTAAAACGGCACGCCGTTGTCCTGGGCCGCCAGGGCCTTGAGGTAGGTGCCGATCTTGTTGCACACATCGCCCGCCGCCGTGGTGCGGTCGGTGCCGGTGATGCAGATATCGACCAGGCCGTGTTGCATCAAGTGGCCGCCGACGTTATCGACGATCAGGGTGTGTGGCACGCCGTGCTGACCCAGTTCCCAGCACGTCAGGCTGGCGCCCTGGTTGCGCGGCCGAGTTTCGTCGACCCAGACATGGACCGGAAT
>JABMOG010000175.1 GCA_013204265.1 Rhodospirillales bacterium | reverse complement strand
GGCGGCAAAAGCCCGATCTTATGGAATTCCTGTTCCATGGTGTTTCACTTGCCAGTTGATGAACACCGGCACAAGTCAAAAGGCCGGCGAAACGTTATCGGGTGAGGTAAACCACGGTCCGCCGGTTACCGGCCTCGCCGGACGGCATGAATTCGTAATAGGCCGGCTCGGCATCGGACACCGCGGCGATCTGGATATTCTTGTTGCTGACACCCAGACGCACCAGTGCCGCGGCAACTCTGTCGGCGCGGTCCACGGAAATCTTGAAATTGGCCATCTTGTGCTGGATCGGCGCCAGATTACGGGTCCGCGAACTGGCGTGGCCGACGATCCGGATTTGGCCGCCCTGCTTGCGTTGCAGGCGCACTACGGCGCCGAGAATTCTGGTGTCAGCCGCCCTCAATTTGGACGAGCCGTTGGTAAACAAAATAGTCGCCACCTTGACCTCTTCTCCCGACGACACCGGCGATGCAGCAGAATCAAGGGATGCCTGAACGGCGGTCGCCCCGGACTGACCACTGACAATTCCATTCGAGGAAATGACGAGGGTCGCCACCTCGTAGTCACTGGTGGGGGTATTGGATACGACGCTGGGGGCGGACTGGGAATCGGCGGCGCGCGAGCGGATCTCAGCCAATTGACGGGACAGCCGGTCTTGCGTCGATTTCTGATCGGCGGTCAATACGGGGGGGGCGAATTGCGGCGATGGCGCGGGTTTTGCCATTTCGGGTTGTCCAGGAGCCGCCACCGGGGCGCGCGCTACGACCGGCTTCGGCGTCGCCCGCGGTGCCGGTTGGGTAGCCGGCTGTGTCGCCGTCGCCACCGGCGCCGGGCTGGGCCTGTCGCGAAGCTTTGAGGACGCCGCCGCCTGGCGTTGAATGGTCGGCGCGTATTTCGGACGCTGGGAATCTGCCGAAAGCCCGCCACCCACATTGTCCCGCGCACGCGCCTGGGCGTCTACGGAGGCGAGATTGGGAAAGGCTTGGTCGGACCCCGGAGGCGCCTTGCCCCGGTCGGCAACGAGATCACTGTCCTTGGCCGCCTTGGGATCCGCATCTTCACCGGCGAAAAAATCGACCGTGCCCCGGTACCATTCAGCCGGGTTAACGGCGTCGGGCACCCGCGAACAGGCACCGATGAAAGACGTACTCAGGACAACACCGAGCACCATCCACGCCATCTTATGTGGCACGGTCCGTGACGGAGTATGGTTAACGTTTGCCATTGTTTCTCAATCCCTCATTTTGTCCATCCTCAGGGACTCTTTTTTCCTCCCAAAGGATTAAGGCATATTACCTTAGAATCGCACGTTGCCCTAAAATGGTTAACCATTTGCAAATGTCGCATATTTATGTTGCACTGCAGCATAACAGAGGCATATAAGATGGTATAACCGGGACACCCTGACCTTCCCGAAGCAGCCGATCATAGAGGATTGCAATGAACGATCAACCAAACGCCGCCGAATTAACCCGGTCCATAACCGAAATCGCTGAAACCAGCCAGCGCATGATCGGCGAATTTCTTGCCCGCCAGGTGGCCAAAGGGGCTGAGGCGGCGAATGGTTCAGGCGGCCAGGCCCCTAACCCCGACCCCTTGAACATCGGTGACGCGTTCCTGGAATTGACCAAACAAATGATGTCCGACCCGGCCAAGCTGATGGAGGCCAATCTGGCGCTGTGGCAAGATTCCGCCAAACTATGGCAGAACGCCGCGGCTGGCATGATGGGTGCCGAGGCCGAGCCGATGATAACGCCGGAACCCGGCGACCGCCGTTTCAAGCATGAGTCCTGGAACGAAAACAATGTGTTCGATTACATCAAGCAGTCCTATCTTTTGACCTCGCGCTGGATTCAATCCACCGTCGCCGACGTCGAAGGCCTGGATGAAAAAGACGCCCAAAAGGTCAATTTTTATACCCGCCAGTTCGTCGAGGCCCTGTCGCCGAGCAATTTCGTGCTCACGAACCCGGAGGTTTTGGCGGCAACCGCCGAGACCGGAGGCGAGAATCTTGTCAATGGTTTGAAGAATCTTCTTGAGGATTTGGATGAGGGCCGTGGCCGGCTGAAAACCAAGATGACCGACGAAGACGCCTTCGAGGTCGGGGGCAATGTCGCCGAAAGCACCGGCAAGGTGATTTACCGCAACGACCTGATCGAACTGATTCAATTCGAGCCATCGACGAAAAAGGTTAATGAGCACCCGCTGCTGGTTATCCCGCCCTGGATCAACAAATTTTACATCCTCGACCTGCGCAAGGAAAACTCGTTCATCCGCTGGGCTGTCGGCAAGGGCCATACGGTGTTCGCCATTTCCTGGGTCAACCCGGACGAGAAATTATCCGGCAAATCCTTCGAAGATTACATGCTCGACGGCCCACTTGCCGCTCTCGATGCGATTGAGCAGGCGACCGGGGCCAAGAAGGTCAACGCCGTTGGGTATTGCCTGGGCGGCACCCTTCTCGCCTCGACGCTGGCCTATATGGCGGCAAAAAAGGACACCCGCATTCAATCGGCGACCTATCTCGCCGCCATGGTGGATTTCAAGGAACCCGGCGAACTCGGCGTCTTCATCGATGAGAAACAGATCGCCAGCCTGGAAGCGAAGATGAATGAGAAGGGTTATCTCGAAGGCGCCGATATGGGGACGACATTCAACATGATGCGCGGCAACGACCTGATCTGGTCGTTCGTGGTCAACAACTACCTGTTGGGCAAGGAGCCCTTTCCGTTCGATCTTTTGTACTGGAATTCCGATTCCACGCGCATGCCAGCAGCCATGCATTCGTTCTATCTGCGCAACATGTACCTGGAAAACAAGCTGGTCGAACCGGGCGGCATTACGCTTTGCGGTGTGCCGCTGGATTTACACAAAATCAAGACGCCGACCTACATCGTTTCGACCCAGGAAGACCACATCGCGCCGTGGAAATCGACCTATGCCGCGACCGGGCTCTATAATGGCGCGGTGAAATTCGTGCTCTCGGCGTCGGGCCATATCGCCGGCATCGTCAACCCGCCGGCGGCCAATAAGTACTGCTACTGGACCAACGCCGAAACCCCGAAAAACCCCGATGATTGGTTTGCTGCCGCCGAAAAACACGACGGCTCGTGGTGGGACGACTGGGACAAATGGGCCAAAGGCCACGCCGGCAAGAAAGACGTGGCCGCGCGCAAACCCGGCACCGGCAAACTGAAATCCCTGGCGGACGCGCCCGGCACCTACGTCCACGTGCGCTCGGACTAAAATTGCGCGATGACGCGGCCCCCGAGTGAACAGGCCCTGATCGACCGCTTCTCGACCACCTACCAACGATTGGCGTCGTCTCAAATCATGCTCGATATCGAGCGCGCCGTGTGCGGTTGTGATTACGGCTGCACCAGCTGGACGACGCGCTTTGAGGCCGACACGGCTGCCGGTCTGCTAGGCCTCGGCCCCGGCACCCGGTTGCTCGACATCGGCTCGGGTTCGGGTTGGCCGGGCCTGTATCTGGCCAAAGAATCCGGCTGCACCGTTACCCTCACCGACCTGCCGCTGGCTGGCCTGAAAATCGCTCAACAGCGGGCCGAATCGGATGGATTGGACTGTGCCATTGTCCAGGCCGACGGGACGGCGCTGCCATTCAAGAATGGCGGAACCGACGAAGGCTTTGACGCCATTTTTCATTCCGACGTGCTGTGCTGCCTGATTGATAAACAGGGTGTGCTGGAGTCCTGCCGCCGGGTGGCCCACGCCGACGCCCGCATGGTGTTTTCCGTGATTCTGATCGCGCCCGACTTGTCCGGCGCCGATTACGCCCTCGCCGCCAACGGCGGCCCGGCCTTCATCGAAACCGATGCACCGTATTCCGAAATGCTGGACCGCGCCGGGTGGACTATCACCAAACACATCGACCTGACCGCAGACTACTTCACTGCCTTTGCCAAAATGTTTGCGCTTGAGGAGGCCAATGAAGACGAAATGGTCCGGGTGCATGGAGTGACAGGGTCTGCCGATATTCTGGCCCGCCGGCGCGCCAGCCTCATCCCCATCGAGCGGGGCTTGCTGCGGCGCGAATTGTTTAGTGTGGTGCCCACAGCCTAGGGTCAGGACTCATAACCAGAAGATGACGGTTGCAGCGAGGTAGATGGCAGAGCGGACGAAGCGGTCGTCCAAATATTCTGCTCAAAGGCTCGGTTTGTAGCTCGCTAGCTTGATACCGAACCCGACGAAAACGACCCCAGTGACGCCTTTTAACCAGCGCTGGAAGTTGCCGTTACGAGCAACTGCGGTAAGTTTTGAGAACAGCAGCACCATTGCGCCAAACCATACTGCATTGATCATCGAATGCAGGAATACGAGCAAAAAAGACGACATGGCAGAAGTTTCCCCGATTGAAATAAACTGCGGAAACGCCGCAAGATAAAACATGGAAACTTTGGGGTTGAAAGCGTTGGTTAAGAAGCCTTCCACATAAGCATTAAGAATTGTTCTTTGTTTTTTGGCGGGAGCAACTTGCTCCGCACTTTCAACGCTTTTCAAGGCGGCATGAAGTGCCTTAACCCCAATCCAGCACAAATACGCGGCTCCTAAATATTTCACTATAGCGAAAGCCGTAGCTGATTGAACGAGTATGATTGAGATACCAAGAACTGAAAATGCCCCGTGGAAGTAGAATGCGGTAACAAATCCTGCAACATTAGCGAAGCTGGCGGAGCGCCCGGACGTAGGAACGGTTTTTGCAATCAATACCCCATTCGGACCCGGCGACATCACGAGGAGGGATGCGACGAAAACGAATGTAACTATCTCTGACCATGCCATGCCAAAAACTCCTATGCTTATTCCCAGTTCACATTAGACCCGCGCTACCGACTGGGCTAGCGGTAACTATGGGCTCAGACCTGTTATCCGATGATCCTGTTCAGTTTATAGGTCCTGCCCCTAGGTCACACGGCTTCCAACTGGTGGCGGAAGTAGGCGACGTTGGTAATCAGGCCGGGCAGCAGCCACTGGAACAGCCGGCACATCTGAATAACCTCTTCCAGGCTGCCATCGGCTTCGGCGGCCCGGCGCAAAGAATCCGACGAAAGCCCACCCGGATTGGGCAGCCCGTCGGCAGCCAGCCCGGCGACCCGGTCGTGGCAGGTCTGGCAGACCGCCTCATGGGCCGGCGTCCCGGCAATCTGCGCCAAGTCCGCCCAAGCCAGGGCGAAGTAGCTCGGCCAGCGCGCAAAGGCCCGGTAATCCGTATTAACGAAAGGCAGGTTCAGGGTCGCCTCGATGTCGGCATAAACGGCCCGTGTCGGTGCATCGACATGGTGGGGTTCCATCAACAGGAACGGCACCTGGGTTTCCGGCGCATGCCGCCCTTCGAAGACCTCGGCCTTTTGCTCCCCCGCCATGTCGCCGACCTCAAGCAAATGTCTGGCGATGGCGGCGATGATTACATAAGGCTGGTTGCCGTGCGAGAACACCGTGTTGACCTGGCGGATGTTGTCAATCTCGCGCGGCGCATAGCCCATTTCGCTCAATTTCCCAACCAAGGAGGCTGGCCCTAATTCGGCCGTTATCGCCTCGCCGTGCGTGCGCAGATCCTGGCAGGCCTCAACGAAGGGACGGCTTTCGCAAAGCGGCTTCAAACCCCGCCACAACTCGCCGAAAAAGGTCGGGTAATGGGTATAGGCCATAGTCACCACCCCCATCCACGGCACCTGCAGCACCCGCTTGGTGTCGGCATACCAATCGGCCCGCTGGCCGGTGGCAAGGTATTCCGGTAGCGGGTGGACGGCAGGGATGGGATCAGGGCGGAGACGCTCGATGCGGGTCATAGTAGCCCCTACTCTAATGCGCCGGGGTCGGCCTTGAGGCCGGCGGCCTCTATCCCGGCGATGGCGCAGGCCTCGTCGTTGCCCGAGTTGTCACCGCTGATGCCGACGGCGCCGATGATCTCGCCATCCTCCTTGGTGCACACCAGCACACCACCCGGCGCCGGCACCATGCGCCCGCCTGACGCCACGGCGACGGCGGCAAGAAACTGCGGGTTCTTGCTGCTCAACTCCCGTGACCCGAGGCCGAAGCCGAGCGCACCATAGGCTTTGCCGTTGGCGATCTCGGGCCGCAGGATGCCGCTATCGTCCTGGCGCATAAAGGCTATGGGATGCCCGCCCGCATCCAGCACGGCGACGCTCAACGGATGGCAGCCGATTTCACGGGCCTTGGCAAACGCCGCGTCGATAATTTTCGCCGCCTGATCGAGTGAAAGTCTGGTCATGGCGTGGTCCGGAGTATTAATTTTGCGATGCGCATTCCGTCTCCCCCTATTGCTGCCTACTTTGGGTACAGGACACGCTATTGGTCAACCTGAATTAGGGTCAGGACTCATTAACCAAGACAAAAGATTAAAATATCCGCGGTACAGATTGCCGAGAAGAATGTGTACACACCTCTGTATTCCCGCCCCTTAACTTCGTCATTCCCGCGAAGGCGGGAATGACGACGATACTGAATTAATGGGTTCTGACCCTAGAAATTATAACGCGAAGGCCGCTTGACACTCCCTGCCCACAAGCTTATGTTCTTTTTTTGTTCTTCAATCTTGCAACGCTCTTTGACATCGTGAATAGGAAAATTCCTCGGGGCGCGTTTTGCCATGCCTGCGCCGCTTGGTGTGCCCCGGTCAGGCCCAAGGGGCAGTCTTTCTTTCCGGCCTCTTGGGCTCAGAATGTTTACAAATGTCTACGTTTCCCGCGCAAACAGCGGTGTTTCGTTTGAAATCAATGCGTTGGCCTGTTTCGACCGGCCTTTCGGCGGCTGTAAAAAGCTTTGCTGCTACAATCCTTCGACAGGCTCAAGGTACCCCGTGCCTCACGCCAGAAAGAGAACCGGATGCCTGGCTTGAAGAGGGAATCACAAAGAAAAGAGAAAGAGAAAATAGATTCTATCGCGGCTCCGGCGCAGTTCTTTTTTCAATTCCCACACCCCCGATAATTTTGATCTTTGCTTCTCTGTGATCTCTGTGTGCTCTGTGGTGGAAAACTCCTACCCTTCCCCTAAATCACCGGCGTCTCGCGGTAGGTGCCCCAGATTTCACGTAAAGATTCGACGATATCGCCCATGGACGCCCCGGCCTTTACCAACTCGATGGTGATCGGCATCAGGTTTTGATCTTCGTCACGGGCGACGGCCTGTAACTGGTCCAGCAAGGCGGCGAGTTTTTCGTCGTCGCGCTCGGCCCGCACTTTGTTCAGCCCGGCGATCTGGCGGGCCTCGGTCTCAGGGTCGTGGGGATGGACTTCGACCTTCGGCGAGGGGCCGTCCTCGACGTATTTGTTGACGCCGATGACCGGCTTTTCGCCCGAGGCTTTTTTCAGGGCTTCGTCATAGGCGCTGTCGGCGATCTGCTTCTGGAACCAGCCTTCCTCGATGCCTTTGACGGTGCCGCCCATCTCGTCGACCTGGGCGATGATCTCGAAAATCCGTTTTTCCATCTCGTCGGTCAGCGCCTCGACGTAGTACGAGCCGCCCAGCGGATCAATCACCGCGGTTATGTTGGTCTCGTCGGCGATCACCTGTTGGGTGCGCAGCGCCAGGCGCATCGCCTCTTCGGTCGGGATGGCGAAGGCCTCATCAAGGCCGTTGGTGTGCAGGCTTTGCGCGCCGCCCATGACCGCCGCCAGGGCCTGGTAAGAGGTCCTCATTAAATTTACCTGATGTTGTGGCTTGGTCAGGGTCGCCGCCGCCGTCTGGCAGTGGAACCGCAGCCGCATGGATTCAGGCTTTTTCGCGCCGAAGCGTTGTTTCATAATTTTGGCGTAGACGCGCCGCGCGGCGCGGAACTTGGCGACTTCCTCGAAGAAGTCGGCTTGAGAAACAAAATAATAGGACAGGCGCGGCGCAAAATCGTCGACATCGAGCCCGGCCTTGACGACTTCTTCGACGTAGGCGATGGCGTTGCACATGGTGAACGCGGCTTCCTGTAGCGACGTCGCCCCGGCTTCCGAGATGTGATAGCCGGAAATGTTGATAGCGTTATAGCGCGCCATGTTTTTTGCGCCATAGACGATGGTGTCGCGGACGATGCGCATCGACGGCTGGGGCGGATAAATCCATTCCTTCTGCGCCGTGTATTCCTTGAGGATGTCGTTCTGGATGGTGCCGGACAATTTGTTAAGGTCATATCCCCGGTTTTGCGCGACGGCGATATACATCGCCATCAAAATCCAGGCCGTCGGGTTGATCGTCATGGAAACGGAAATTTTGGTCAGGTCGATGCCGTCAAAAAGCGCTTCCATGTCGGCCAGGGTATCGACCGCCGCGCCTTCGCGCCCGACTTCGCCGAGCGACATCGGATGGTCGGAATCGTAGCCCATCAACGTCGGCATATCGAAATCGGTCGAAAGCCCCGTCGTGCCCTGGGCCAGCAGATATTTAAAACGCGCATTGGTGTCCGACGCGGTGCCGAAACCGGCGATTTGGCGCATCGTCCAAAGTCGGCCCCGGTACATGGT
>JABMOG010000174.1 GCA_013204265.1 Rhodospirillales bacterium | reverse complement strand
CTCATCGCCAAGCGACCAGAAGGCAAAGCAATGGCGGGGGTGTGGGAATTTCCCGGCGGCAAGGTCGTTGAGGGTGAATTGCCGGAAACCGCCCTGGTGCGCGAACTGTATGAGGAACTGGGCATCGACATCACCGAAAGCTGCCTCGCCCCGCTGACCTTCGCATCGCACGTCTATGACGATTTTCACCTGTTGATGCCGCTCTATGTTTGCCGCGTGTGGACAGGCGAGGTTACGCCCCGCGAAGGCCAGCAGTTGAAATGGGTTCGCCCGGTGCGGCTCGGCGATTACGAGATGCCGCCCGCCGACGTGCCGCTCGTCGCTATGCTGCGTGATTTGTTGTAAAGGGCAGGGGGCATGGAAAATACAATCGTCACCGCCGCCATCGTCATCATCGGCAACGAGGTCCTGTCGGGCCGCACCCAAGACACAAACGTGCAATACCTGGCCCAGGGTCTGGGCGAACTGGGCGTGCGCCTGGCCGAGGTCCGCGTTGTGCCCGACGTCGAGGGCGAAATAATAGCGGCGGTCAACGTCCTCCGGGCTCGCTTCGATTATGTGTTCACAACCGGGGGCATCGGCCCGACCCACGACGACATTACCTCTGCCTCCGTGGCCAAAGCTTTCGGGTTGCCCCTGATGCGCAACGCCGAGGCCGAATCCCTGCTGCGTGGGCGCTACAAGCCTGAGGACATTACCGAGGCGCGGATGAAAATGGCCACCGTGCCCGAAGGTGCCGCGCTGATTGAAAATCCGGTATCCGTTGCGCCGGGGTTTGTGGTCGAAAACGTGTTCGTTCTGGCCGGCATTCCGCGCATTATGCAGGCGATGTTCGAAGGCCTGAAAGGGGGGCTGCGGGGCGGCGCGCCGGTACTCTCGCGTTCCATTGACGCCTTTTTCCCCGAAGGTGTCCTCGCTAAACCGCTGGGCGATCTTCAGGCGCGCTACCCGGATGTCGACATCGGCAGCTACCCTTTTTTCCGCAACGACAAGCCTGGCACCTGCCTGGTTGCGCGTTGCTCTGAGGAGGCGCAACTCGACGCCGCCGCTACCGCCATTGAGGCCCTGGTTGCGGAACTCGGCGGCGACGCGAACGAATAAAAAATAATCCACATGCCGGTGGAAATTAGCTAGGCTCAGGGCGTGGCAAATATGCCTGGGTACAAGTACAAAAACTTTGGGAGGAACTAATGAAAAGCATTAAACGTGTGATGGCGGCCTTGGTCGCCGTTGTCTTGAGTGTTGGCGCCGGACCGGCGTTGGCGGCGAACGTCAAGATTACCCCGTTGGGCGGCCAAACCGGCGAGTTCTGCAAACTCGACCGGGCGATGATTTTCGAAGACCCGGACGGAACGCGCATTCTGTATGACGCGGGCCGCACCGTTGCCGGTCCAAAAGATCCCCGCTTGGGTAAGATCGATGCCCTGTTGGTCAGCCACATGCATGGCGACCATGTGGGCAACAAGCATACCAAAGCGGTCAATGCGGGGACCTGCAACAAACCCGATACGTCGGTCTCTTCGGTGCCCAACACCAACACGGTGAATATCGCCCTGGCCAAGAAAGCCAAAATCGTCACCGGCAGCGAAATGCCGCCGTTCTTTGCCAATAAACTGAAAGCCCTGGGCGGAAACCCGAAGAACTCCGTGCTGGCGCGTTTCGGCGCCACGAAGAAGATTGGCGGCGTTGAAATTTCCACCGTTCCCGCTGTTCACAGTAATGGCCTGGCGCCGGAATTCATCGGCGGAGAATTGGGCGCGGCGATGAAGGCCGCCGGGTTTGGCGGATATGTCGGGCCGCCGACCGGTTATATCTTGCGCTTCACCAACGGCCTTGTCGCGTACCTGTCCGGCGATACGGGCATTACCGCCGAGCAGAAACTGGTCATGCGCGGATTTTATGGCTCCCAACTGGTGGTCATGAATATCGGCGACACCTATACCACCGGGCCTAAAGAAGCGGCCTATGTGGTCAACGAGCTGGTCAAACCCGTCTCGGTGATTGCGTCGCACGCCAACGAAGCGGCGACCAAGGGCGGCAAGGTCATCGCCGGCACGCGAACCGATATCTTCCAAAAGGCGGCGAAAATGCCTGTCTACGTTCCGCTGAGCGGCAAAACCCTGGAGTTTGACGGTGGCGGGAAATGCGTCGCGGGCTGCTAGGGTAAACAGAACGTCACTGTTCAGGCCCCGGCTTTAATCGGCCGGGGCCTTCTTTTTCAAGGTGGCAATCCCCTAGGAGTACTCTCTGATGATCACACCAAGCAAACCCGTCCCCGAACTTAAGGTCGATACCCTCAGTGGCGACCCCTGGCGGCTGGCCGATCAGACCCCGGACGCCTTCACGCTTGTCGAATTTTATCGCGGCTATCATTGCCCCCGCTGCAAGGTCCACCTGCTCGACCTGGACCATAAGGTGGCGCGGTTTAATGAGCGCGGCTGCGGCGTCATCGCGATCAGCATGGACAGCCAGGAGCGGGCTGAAAAATCGCGGCAGGAATGGGGCCTCGGCGGCCTGACACTAGGGTTTGGCCTGAGCGAGGAAACGGCGCGCCAATGGGGGCTGTTCATTTCCCAAGCCATCCGGGATACGGAACCCACCAACTTCAACGAGCCCGGCATGTTCCTGGTGCGCCCCGACGGCACGCTGTTCTCGGCGGTCCTGCACACCACGCCGTTCCACCGCCACCACTTTGCCGATGTTTTGGAAGCCATCGACATGATCAAGGCGCGGGACTATCCGCCCAGAGGAAACGTTTGAAGGGGGTTTAACGCTCCAACACCAAACCGGAAATATCGAGGCGTTCCTGCCAGCCGTGGCGTTCGAGTTCCGGGTCGATGTGTTCTTCCTGCGGATAGCCGATGCACAGGTACGCGATCAGCGACCAGTCCTCCGGCACGTCGAGAATTTCCGAGATGGCGGCTGGCTCGATGATCGACACCCAGCCCATGCCGAGCCCGTGCGCACGGGCCGCCAGCCACAGTGTGCCGAGCGCCCCGACGACGGAATATTGCAGCATTTCCGGCATGGTTTTGCGGCCCACGCCGTGCCCGGCCTGGGTCGCCGCATCACAAAATACCGCCAGATGCACCGGCGCTTCGCGCATTCCCGACAGCTTCAGCGACGCATACCGCTTCGCCTGTTCTCCCGCATAATCGCCCAGCGCGTCGGCATTACAGGCCTCGAAATTTTCGATGACGCGCTTGCGCCGGTCCATATCAGCGACCTTGACGAAGCGCCACGGCTGGCTGTTGCCGACGCTGGGCGCCAGGGCTGCCAGCCCGATCAAGGTGTTGAGTAAATCGT
>JABMOG010000173.1 GCA_013204265.1 Rhodospirillales bacterium | reverse complement strand
GGCGGCGGCCAATACCTGAAGATGCTCGACATCGGCATGAAGGTGGAGCCGCTGGTTCTGAACAAGGACACCAACAATCGGACTTATTACAAGTCCTGCATCATCACCAAGCCCGACAGCGGCATCAAAACCTTCGCCGACCTCAAGGGGCGGACGTTCTCGTTCGTATCGCCGACATCCACCTCCGGTGGTGTGGCACCGACGTACATGCTGCTGAAAAACAAGATCGACCCGGATAAAGACTTCAAGCGCAAGATCTTCGCGGGCAAGCATGACGCCTCTTTCCTGGCCGTCAAGAACGGCAAGGTCGATGCGGGCGCCGTCGGTGACTTCTATTTCTGGCGTTGGAAGGACCGGGGTATCTTCAAGATGGAAAAATACGACGAACCCAACGACAAGCTGATTAATGCAGAACTCCGCATCGTCGCCTGTCAGAAAGTTCCCAACACGCCGATGGTCATTGATTCCAAATACGGCCAGGATTACATCAACAAAGTTCGCAAGGCCTTCCTTTCGCTCCCCGAGAAGACGGCAAACGCGTACAAGATGTGGCCGAGCACGGGCTTTGTGCCAGCTTCTCACAAGGATTTTGAAGATCTTGCCGAGATGGCGGAGTTGAAGAAGAAAATCAAAGCCGCACAGAAGAAGAAAAAATAAGGCCTATGGACGAATGCCCATTTAACGTGGGCATTTATGAATAGGCTTTTCCTAAGATTTCAGGGTTCGGATTTGTGATATAATCCGGACTCTGATTTCGAGCGGAAACCCACCCAAATAAATACAATGGAAAAACAAATGAATATTGAGGCCAGCCATGACGCAATGGTTGAGGTGAGCCATCTAACCAAGGCGTACGGCAGTGCCGCGCCGGCGATTGAAGACATTTCCCTTAGTTTCAAGAATGGCGAATTTGTTGTTTTGCTTGGACCCAGCGGGGTCGGTAAATCGACGTTGTTGCGGTGCCTGAATTTTCTTGTCCGCCCGACCTCGGGTATTGTCCGGATCAATGGGCAGGAACTGGGCGCGCTCAGCAAAAAAGGCCTGCTGCAAGCCCGCCATCACATCGGCATGATTTTCCAGGAATTCAACCTGGTCAACCGCATGAGCGTGTTGATGAATGTGATGTGCGGACGGCTTGGCACGATGGGCACCTGGCGGGCGCTGACCTATAATTTTTCTCCCGAAGACCATGAATTAGCGATCCGCGCCCTGGCCCGTGCCGGGTTAGAGGACCAGGAACTTTACCTGCGCCGCGCCGATACGCTCAGCGGCGGGCAGAAACAACGCGTCGCCATTGCCCGCATGCTGATCCAGGAACCCAAGGTCATTCTGGCCGACGAACCGATTGCCAGCCTGGATGTCGTGATGCGCGTCCAGATCATGGATCTGATCAAGGACATTGCGAAGCGCGACGGCCTGACGGTGGTCATGAGTCTGCATCAATTGGATGTGGCAAAGAATTATGCCGACAGGATTATTGCCCTGGCCCAGGGCCAGGTGACGTTTGACGGGCCGCCGAGCGAATTAACCGACGCAGTTATAGAAAGGGTCTTCAAGAAGCCCGTTGATGAGGTTGATGAGGATCAGACGGTGGAAACCACAGAGGCACCTGCAGAATGACGACAGCCGTTGCGTCAGGTGTTCTCGCCGCGGTTATGGAAGAACGGCGTGTAAGTCGCCGCCAATATGCGATCATCGCCATGGTGGTTTTTGCCGCCGCGCTGTGGTCGGCCTGGGGAACCGAATTCAATATCCCAAAATTGATGGAGGGGCTGCCGCATATCTACGCCCTCGGCGAGCGCATGCTGCCGCCTGATTTCAGCATCCTGGAAAGCCTGATGGGGCCGATGATCGAAACGCTGGAGATGGCGTTGCTGGGGACAACCATCCCTATTTTCTTCGCCTTGCCCCTGGCCTTTCTGGCTGCCGTCAACACCTCTCCTTCTCCGCTGGTTAGTGTCGTCGTCCGGTTGTTCATCGGCATCTTCCGCACTGTGCCTGAATTGATTTGGGCCATGGTCTTGGTCACCGCCGTCGGGCTGGGTCCATTTCCGGGTGTCCTGGCGTTGGTGTTGCACACCATCGGGGGGCTGGGGAAATTCTATTATGAGGCCATCGAGTCGGCCGACCCCGGTGTCATGGAAGCCATGCAGGCGGCCGGCGCCAGCCGTTTCAAGGTGATCTGGTACGGCGTCATGCCGAATGTTCTGCCGGTAATGATGTCGAGCACATTGTTTTATTGGGAGTATAACAACCGGGCATCGACGGTACTGGGTTTGGTCGGTGCCGGGGGCATCGGCTTGGCCCTGACGCACGCGCTTCAGGATTTCCGCTATCCCGAGGTCGTGACCTGCCTGATCCTGATCGTCTTCATTCTGGTCATCATCGACCGCATTAGCGCCTTCCTTAGAGGGAAGATTATTTAATATGAGTAACGGACCCGTCTTAAACGAAGCAGCCCTTCGCGCCGGAGCCTTCAAAATGACGCCATTGCGTATGGGGGTCATGCTGATTGCCGTCGGAGTTTACTGGACATCGATCAAGGG
>JABMOG010000172.1 GCA_013204265.1 Rhodospirillales bacterium | reverse complement strand
GCTCAGCTAGCGGCAGCATCTACTGGCTGATACCTTGTCGGGTGGCTGGAAGGAGAGACTGGCTCTCGCCGCTGTGATCATGCACAAGCTCATGTTTCTTTTGCTGGATGAGCCGACCGCTGGCGTTGATCCTCAGGCACGGCGTGACTTTTGGGACGAAATCCACCGCCTGTCGATAGCGGGCCTGACCGTGCTTGTGTCCACGCACTATATGGACGAGGCCGAACGTTGCGACCGCATCGTTTATCTGGCCCACGGCAAGTTGATTACACAAGGGCGCGTCGCCGATATCATTGCCGAATCCGGCTTGGTGACGTTTCGCGGCCAGGGCGACGGCGTTCGCGAACTGGCGCAGGTTCTGCGGCGCGATCCGGCCGTCCAACAGGCTTCCTATTTCGGCGCCGCGCTGCATGTCAGCGGCACTGAGCGCGCGGCGCTGGAGGGCGCGATCTCCAGGACCGGCCACACAGATATCGCCTGGGCGGAAGTTGAGCCCAGCCTGGAGGATGTGTTCATTGCGCGGATGGCGCGGGCCGGTGACGACAGGAGGTCTCACGGATGAACGAAATGTTGGACAGCTTTTCGCGAATAGGCGCCGTGTTCCTGAAAGAGCTGATTCAGATGCGGCGTGACCGGATGACCTTCGCCATGATGATCGTAATTCCGGTTGTCCAACTCGTGCTGTTCGGGTTTGCCATTAACACCGACCCCAAACACCTGCCCACCGCCGTTCATGTGGAAGATCGCTCGCCCATCGTGCGAACCCTTTTGAGTGCGCTGGAAAATTCGGACTATTACGACCTCGTGCTAGAGACCACGGATCCGAGGGAAAGTGCGGCGCTGTTTGCCCGCGGGGAGGTGGCATTCGTAGTCTCTATTCCCGCAGGCTTCACCGAGCGCCTGGTGCGCGGCGACCGTCCGCAAATCCTGATCGAAGCAGACGCCTCCGATCCGGCCGCTTCGTCGAATGCGATTTTGCGGGCCGAAGAAATTTTAACGCGAGCCTTGCGCCATGACCTGAAGGGTCCGCTGGCGCATTTGGCCCCGGCGGTAGGGCCGGTCGAGGTCATCGTGCATCCGCGCTACAACCCCGAAGGGATCACCCAATACAATATTGTTCCCGGCTTGCTTGGGGTTATCTTGACCATGACCCTGGTGATGATGACCGCCATTGCGATGACGCGGGAAACCGAGCGGGGAACGATAGAAAATTTACTCGCCATGCCGGCCAAGCCCCATGAGGTGATGGTCGGCAAAATCGGGCCTTATATCGGCGTCGGCGGCGTGCAGGCCGTAATCGTTTTGCTTACGGCGCGTTATGTCTTCCATGTGCCCTTCGCCGGGGGGGTGTGGCTCTTGTTGTTCGGCATCGGTCTTTTCATTGTCGCCAACCTCGCCCTCGGTTTTACATTCTCAACCATCGCAAAATCGCAGATGCAGGCTATGCAGCTGACCTTCTTTTTCTTTCTGCCTTCGCTCTTGCTGTCGGGGTTCATGTTTCCGCTCCGTGGCATGCCGGACTGGGCCCGCATGGTAGGCGAAGTGCTGCCCCTGACACATTTCCTGCGCGTCGTACGCGGCGTCATTCTTAAAGGTGCGGGTTTGGCCGATTTGCAGGGCGAGTTGTTGGCAATAACGCTCTTTATGGCCGTTGTCGTCGCCATCGCCATGGCGCGCTATAAGCAGACGCTCGATTAAAGCTTTAGCAATTTTGCAACTTAGCCGTTTTGCGAATGCCAATGGCGCAACAATTCCAAATCGACACACGTTTTATTCAAGGGATCGCCATGCAAAATGCGGAAGGGGCGGTTCGATTCTCCTAGCCGATTGACGACGGCTCGGGCTCCGGAAAAATCATCATCTTCGGTATAGGGGCTGGTGGTGATCACCGTCGGGATGCCCGCGCCGAGGGCGGCGCGCAGACCGTTGTGCGAATCCTCGATGGCGATACAGGCCTCCGGCGGCAACATTAGTTGCTGCAGCACCGACAAATAAACATCCGGCGCAGGTTTTTTTTTGGCCGCCGATTCGCTTGCGCCGATGACTTCGAAAATATTTTGGTCATCGAATGGAGTGCGTGTGTCCGTGTTTTCAGATAACAGTTTCTCCACGTTGGCACGTCCGGTGGTGGTGGCGATAGCAAGTCGCAAACCATTGCTTCGCGCTTCTCCGATCAGACGCGCCACCCCGGATCGAAACCTGACCCGGCCGCTCGCCACTGTATCGCCGTAGCGTCGTGTCTTGTCCCTGTGCAGGCGGGAGACAAAGTCCCCCAGGCCTTGCTCCCCCTCATTTTTTTTCAAGTTAGGATGTTTTGTGTCGATGAAAAATCGGATTCGTTCGCGCCCGCCGGTGACCGATAATAGTCGCCGGTAGAGGTCGTGGTCCCAGTGCCAATCCAGTCCTTCGGCCTGGAAGGTATCGTTGAAAGCAGCCCGGTGGGCGTCTTCGGTATGCGACAGAGTGCCGTCAACGTCGAACAGAATGGCTTTCAGGTTTGTCATAATTTTCAGCGTTAAACTTTTTTTTTACAAAACAATAAAATTTTCGTGTAGGAAATTAATGAAGATACACGTCACCGCGTTATTGCGTCGTGTTCAACCGTTGGCTACGATCTTCAACGTAAATTCGATTAAGCGCCAAAAGGGGAGGGTAAGTTGGCTGCACCGCATTTTCTCGTTCATGAAAAAAAGGATTCCGTCGGCGTCGTCGTTGTCGAAGGAGTCAAGAAAGATCAGGTGCTGACCGGTTGGGTTATGCAAGGCAACAAAACCATCAAGGTGAAATGTCTTAGTAAAATTCCCATCGGTCATAAAATCGCTCTCGGGCCGATCCCCAATGGCGACACCATAATAAAATACGGCCATGACATCGGCAAGTGCGTCGCCGCTGTCAAAAAAGGCGGCCACGTTCATACGCATAATCTGAAAACCAAAAGGTGGTAATCATGGCTAAAGCAACGAAGAAATCTCCCGCGAAGAAAAAGGCTCCCGCTAAAAAAGCTGTAGCGAAGAAGGCCCCGGCCAAGAAGAAAGCCCCGGCCAAAAAAGCTGTAGCGAAG
>JABMOG010000171.1 GCA_013204265.1 Rhodospirillales bacterium | reverse complement strand
GGGTGAAGGTGAAGGAATCCACGAATTCTTCCAGCGGCACGCCGTATTGCAGGGCGATGGAAATGGCGATGGCGAAGTTGTTCATCAAGGAGCGGAACGCAGCCCCTTCCTTGTGCATATCGATGAATATCTCGGATAACTTGCCGTCTTCGTATTCACCGGTTCGCAGATAAACTTTGTGACCACCGACGGAGGCCTTCTGTGTATACCCCTTGCGGCGATCGGGCGGACGTTGGCGTACGCCGGAAAAGACCCGCTCGACGACCCGCTCGACGACTTGTTCCGCGACGATTTTGGCTTTTTCCGCCGCCGTTGCTTCTTCGTCTTCTTCCAGGTCGATGTCGTCTATTAGCGACGACGACAAGGGCTGTGACAATTTCGAGCCATCCCGATACAGGGCGTTGGCCTTCAACCCGAGCCGCCAGGACAGCATGTAGGCTTCCTTGCATTCGTCGATGGTGGCGTCGTTGGGCATATTGACGGTTTTTGAAATGGCGCCGGAGATAAAGGGCTGGCTGGCGGCCATCATACGGATATGGCTTTTCGCGGACAGGTAGCGTTTGCCGATGCGCCCGCAAGGGTTGGCACAATCGAAGATGCTCAGGTGCTCGTTTTTGAGGTGCGGCGCGCCTTCCAATGTCATGGCGCCGCAGACATGATTATTGGCGGCTTCGATGTCTGCGTTGGAGAAGCCGAGTGCCGGCAGCATGTCGAAGGAGAGGCCGTTCAAGGCCTCCTTGTCGAGACCTAAAGTATTGACGCAAAAGTCTTCGCCCAGAGTCCACTTGTTGAAAACGAAACGAATGTCGAAGGCTTCGCCTAAGGCACCTTCGATCGTGGCGATGGCTTCATTGGTGAATTTCAATTCCTTTAGCGCGTCATGGCCAATGGTGGGGGAGCGATTCAGTGTCCCGTGTCCGAGGGCATAGGAAATGATGTCTTCGATCTGAGACTCCGAATAGCCGAGGCCATCGAGTGCTTGAGGAACCATGCGATTGATAATCTTGAAATACCCGCCGCCGGCCAGTTTCTTGAATTTGACGAGGGCGAAATCCGGCTCAATGCCGGTGGTGTCGCAGTCCATGACCAGTCCGATGGTGCCGGTCGGGGCGATGACGGAGACCTGGGCGTTGCGGTAACCATGGGCCTCGCCCAGTTCAAGCGCCCGATCCCAAACCTCGGCTGCGGCGCGGGCCAGCGGCTCGTCCGGGACCTCATCGGCGATTAATGGCACCGGAGTAACCGACAAATCCTCATAGCCGGTTTCGGCGCCTTGTGCTGCGCGCCGATGATTGCGGATGACCCGCAGCATGGAGTTTTGGTTTTCCACGTAATGCGGAAACGCCCCCATTTCGGAAGCCATCTCAGCCGAGGTGGCGTAGGCGGTGCCGGTCATCAGTGACGAAATGGCAGCGCAAATGGCGCGGCTTTCGGTGGAATCGTAAGGAATGCCAGCGGCCATCAAGTAACCGCCGATGTTGGCGAAGCCGAGCCCAAGTGTGCGGAATTCATAGCTCAATTTGGCGATGATGTCGGAAGGGAATTGCGCCATCATCACCGAAATTTCCAGCGTAATGGTCCACAACCGGACGGCATGCTCGAAGGCGGGCACGTTGAAGCTGTTATCCTCGTTGGCAAACGTCATCAGGTTCAGGGATGCCAGATTGCAGGCGGTATCATCCAAAAACATGTATTCCGAACACGGGTTCGACGCGTTGATGCGTCCACTTTCCGGGCACGTATGCCAATCGTTGATGGTGGTGTCGAATTGCAGGCCGGGGTCTGCCGAGGCCCACGCGGAATAGCCGATCTGCTCCCACAGGTCGCGGGCTCGTACTTTCCGCGCCACTTTCCCGTCGGTGCGCCGGATAAGCTCCCATTCGCCGTCTTCGATGATGGCCTTGATAAAGGCGTCGTTGACGCGGACCGAGTTATTGGAATTTTGCCCGGAAACCGTGAGATAGGCCTCGGAATCCCAATCCGTGTCGTATTCGGGAAAATCGATTTCGGTATAACCCTGGCGGGCGAACTGGATCACCCGGTGCACACAATTTTCCGGAATCATGGCCTTGCGGCTGTCGATGATGGATTGCTTCAGGGCCGGGTTCTTTTTCGCATCGAAGCGGTCCTCGTCTTCACCGCCGACAACGGGTTCATGGCAGGCCTTGATGACTTTGTTGAGGTGCAGGCTGGTCAGCCGTGAGCCGGCGACCAGGGCGGCGACTTTTTGTTCTTCCTGCGCCTTCCAGGAGATGAATTGTTCGATATCGGGGTGGTCGATGTCGACGATCACCATTTTGGCGGCGCGGCGCGTGGTGCCGCCGGATTTGATGGCACCGGCGGCGCGGTCGCCGATTTTAAGGAAGCTCATCAACCCGGACGAACGACCACCGCCGGACAGGCCTTCTTCGCTGGACCGCAACGACGAAAAATTGGTGCCGGTGTGCCGGAGCCGTACTTGAACAG
>JABMOG010000170.1 GCA_013204265.1 Rhodospirillales bacterium | reverse complement strand
TGACGCTGTATCTGGACTTCATCAACCTGTTCCTCATGCTGCTCCGCCTGTTCGGCGACCGCCGCTAGTACTGAGCACCAACACACCAGACGACCCGCCCGGAGGCGCACCAGCTTCCGGGCGGTTTTTTGCCTAAAGCCAATGGGGGGATTCAAATGAGCAAGCCTAAAGTCATCGTATCGCGGCGTTGGCCGGAAGAAGTCGAACGCCACATGACCAGCGTGTTCGACGTGCAACTGAACGAAACCGACGTTCCCATGACGCCTGGCGAAATGAAGGCGGCGCTGCAATCGTGCGATGCCTTTTGCCCGACGGTGACCGACCCGGTCAACGCGGACGTTTTGGGCGTCGACAACCCGACCGCTAAAATTATCGGCTCGAACGGCGTCGGCTTCAACCACATCGACCTGGACGCCGCCAAGGCCGCCGGGTTTTGCGTCACCAACACGCCCGAAGTGCTGACCGATTGCACCGCCGACATCGCCATGAACCTGTTGTTGACGGTGGCCCGGCGCACCGGCGAGGGGGAACGCCACGTGCGCTCGAACAGTTGGACCGGCTGGCGGCCGACCCACATGATGGGCACCAAGGTCACCGGCAAAACCATCGGGCTGATCGGGTTCGGGCGTATCGCGCGGGCCATGGCCAAGCGATGCCACTTTGGCTTCGACATGAAGGTTCTGTTCCACGACCCGTACCCGCCCTCAGCCGAAGATGCCGCCGCACTGGGCGCCGAGGCCTGCGGTAGCGTCGATGAGGTGTTGGCCCGCTCAGACTTCGTGTCCATCCACTGCCCCGGCGGCAAGGACACCTATCACCTGATGAACCGTGAAGGGCTGGCTAAAATGCAGCCGCACGCTTTCCTGATCAATTCGGCGCGTGGCGACGTTATTGACCCGGCGGCCCTGATCGAAGCCTTGAACAACGGCACCATCGCCGGTGCCGGCCTCGACGTGTTCGAAGGTGAGCCCGCTGTGCCGGACGCCTTGAAGTCGATGGAGAATGTCGTCCTGCTGCCACATCTGGGTAGCGCCAGCGTGGAAACCCGTGTCGCCATGGGCATGCGGGTGGTCGACAACCTGACCGCCTTCTTCGCCGGTGAGACCCCGCAGGACAAGCTGGTTTAAATACAGCGCCTGCGGCTTCTTAAATACATCTCCCGCCGTCGACTTCCATGCATACGCCGGTGATGAAGTCGGCCTCACCGGACGCCAGGTATAAGGCCGCATTGGCGACGTCGCGCGGCGTACTCATGCGCCCCAGCGGAATGGTGGACATAAATTTTGCCCGCAACTCCGGCGTATCGCCGCCCATGAATTCCTCGGTCAGTCCGGTTTCGCCGATTACCGGGTTTATCGCATTGACGCGGATATTTTCCGGCGCCAACTCGGCGGCCATGGATTTTGTCAGCGTCCACACAGCCCCTTTCGAGCCGTTGTACCAGGTCAACCCGGCGCGGGGGCTGATGGCGGCGGTCGAGGCGATATTAACGATGTTGGCGCCGGGACGTTTGCGCAGCAACGGCACGCCGTGGATGGTGGTCAGGTAGATGCTTTTGACGTTGACCGCGTAAATTCGCTCGAACTCTTCTTCCGTAACCTCCAGCATGGGGCCGCGCCGTTGTGCGATACCGGCGTTGTTGACCAGAATATCCATGCCCCCGAGCGTGGCCACGGCCTGATCCATCATCGCCCTGACCTGACCGCCGTCCGAAACGTCAACGGTGCAAGGCACCGCGCCTGTAATGCCCGCGGCAACGCGCTCGGCGGCATCCGCGTTGATATCGGCGGCCAGCACCCGCGCACCCTCGGCGGCAAAGCGCTGCGCAATACCTTCGCCGAAGCCTGAGCCGGCCCCGGTGACGACGGCGATTTTATCTTTCAAGCGCATACCCGGTCCCCTCTTAACACTTCCGCATGGTATCCCGATCCCACCGGTGGCCTCAAGTTGGCCGGCGCAGTATGTCCATGGCGCTGTTGAGCTGGCTCATGCGCTCATGGCTGCCATAGCCGCTGTCGGGGTGATGAATGGCCGCCAGCATGCGAAACCGGGCCCTGAGGACGCCGATGTCCGGGCGGCTGCCGGGCGGGAAGCCCAGCACGTACAGCCCCTCGGCCCGGGTCCGCACGCCGCCGGCCAAGAGTTCGAACGACAGCACCGAGACCATCGCGCCCAGTCGCGCCAGTTCTTCATCGTCCGGGTGATCGGTGGGTGTAGCGGGGTCGCGGCGATCCTGCATGTCCGAAGACCAGTCCTCGGCCACGCCTGCGCCCGTGGAGACATTCTCCAACCCGTCGAGACGCAGCGTAATGTCCGCGTTGTCCATGGCCAGCGCCAAGCCTAAGGCGCGGCGCAGGGCCGCCACCTCGAAACCGGGAGCGAGGCGCGCCTGCAGCCGGGGTTTGCGATGCCACAGGCGGCCCTTTGACGGGCCGGACTTGACCATTACCCCTTCGCGGTCGCTTTTCGCCGGTTCTCCCGGGTCAGGATAGGCTGAACACATCGCCGGCGGAACGATCACAACCACGGAACGGACGAGATCGCCGACGTTAACCTTTTTGCGCCGCGCCAGGGCCGTAACATCGTCGCGAAAACGGCTGGAACAGGGGATCGTGTATGATTGTTTCGTATTTATCCCTGCCAAAGGCCGCCCCCGATTAATGAATCCCCGGTCGAAACATTAAGGTTTTGTCAATAATTACCAAGGGTTAGTGGGTGTCCATTTTTCAACATACTATATCTTCTCCGCAATGATTTTAGAGCAAGACCGTGCAATTTCAACTTCTATCGTAGTTGTTTTTCCCATAGAACGCCGTTTGCGCAGGGGGTATCGCCTTTCTCGATGCTGATCCGGCAGGCGATACGGAACTAAAATGGCTGAATTACAACGCTTTCTCCCCTATTTACCGATCCTGAACTGCCGCAGCCAGAACCACTCAGAGAAAACTGCAAAACTGGAAAATCCGACCAGATTCGCGCATTGCTCCTCACCCGATTGAACTATTTAACCGCACCACCTGGACTTTTGGCAATTGCCCGGGCCAGAACCGATGGCAGCGATTTTATCATTCCGGCAACTTTCGAAATGGCAAATTCCGACCGGTCTCAAAAGCGCGGGATTAAAGAATCGGACAGCAGTTGTGCCAAACTCTGGAATCGCCTGTGCAATGAGGCCGAAACCCTTAACGCGTTCGTCGATACGCCAGGGTGACAAGTGGCCGTTACCGAAAGCGCACATGGACCTTAAGAATCAGCCATAAAGCCTTATGGAGTAAGGACATTTTCGGTTTCGTAACGAACTATACCGGCTTTCCAATATACCTGCACCGGGAAGACGGCAACGGCAGCCTAGGTAAGGTGTTGAAGTTTCAAGGGGCTAATGATATTTGACGGTACGATTTTTCCGCCGTTTTACCCTCAATGGAACCGCCCATGAGCGAAAACACCCCCGACCCGGAAATTCTGGCCCGGGTGTACCGCTCCCTGCGCCTGATCCGGCGCACGGAAGAGGAAATCGCCCGCCTGTACCCGTCCGACAAAATCAAAAGCCCGGTACACCTGTCGATCGGACAGGAGTCGGTATCCGTCGGAGTCTGCGACGCCTTGGCCAGCGACGACATAATGTCGGCCACCTACCGCGGGCACGCCGCCTACCTCGCCAAAGGCGGCGATTTAGGTCAAATGATGGCGGAACTGTACGGCAAAGGAACCGGCAGGGCCGGTGGCAAGGCCGGGTCCATGCATCTGGTTGATATGAAAGCGGGCGTACTCGGCATGTCGGCCGTCGTCGGCACCACCATTCCCATCGCCGCCGGGTATGCACTGGCCATGAAGCGCGCAGGAAGGGGCCGCGTCACCGCGAGTTTCTTCGGCGACGGCGCGACCGAAGAAGGGGTGTTTTCCGAAACCCTCAATTTCGCCGCCCTGCACAAACTGCCAATTCTGTTTGTTTGCGAAAACAACGGATTTGCCATTCATTCACCGCTGTCCAACCGCTGGGCGACCGAAGCCCTGCGCGAACGGGTCGCCACCTACGGCATTCCCACTCAAGCTATCGGTGACGGCGACGTGTTTGCCATTCGCCGGGCGGCGGAGAGCGCCATTCAGGCTATCCGCGCCGGCGAGGGGCCGCAGTTTCTGGAATGCAAGACCTACCGCTGGCGCGAACATGTCGGCCCCGGCGAAGATTACGAGGACGATTACCGGTCCCGCGACGAGTTGACCCGATGGCAGGAAAACGACGCCGTGGCGATTACCGGCAAAATGCTCGACGACGCCCGCCGCCAGGCCATTGACGAAGATGTCGAACAACAAATCGCCAGCGCGGTGGAATTTGCCGAACAAAGCCCGTGGCCGGAACCGAAGGAGCTGTTCAGCCATGTCTACGCCGACTAGTGGTCTATATCATCTAAATTGCACACCTACGACGCCGCCCATAGGGTCGCTTTTCCCGCTCCCCCGGAGCGTCGGGAAGGCTTGCCGATGGGCAAGCATCGCCTGCGCCTCCCCTTCTACCGAGGAAACGGGAAAAGCGATCGTAGGAGTGCAATTTAGATGATACAGACCACCGCCCGCACGCTTACCTATGTTGACGCGCTGAACGAAGCCGTCGCCCAGGAAATGGACCTCGACGAAAACGTTTTCGTCATCGGCCTCAACGTCGACGACCACAAGGGCATCCAGGGCACGACCCAGGGCTTGTTCGAAAAATTCGGCCCGGACCGGGTGATGGACACGCCGCTGTCCGAAGACGCCGTAACCGGCATTTGCATCGGCGCCGCCATGGCCGGTATGCGGCCCATCCATGTTCATATCCGCATGGATTTCTTGTTGCTGTGCATGAACCAGCTGATCAACATGGCGGCCAAGGCGCATTATATGTACGGCGGCCAGACAACCGTGCCGCTGGTCGTACGCTCGATCATCGGCAAGTCGTGGGGCCAGGGCGCGCAACATTCACAAGGCCTGCATTCCATGTTCATGCATGTGCCGGGCCTGAAAGTTGTCGCGCCGACAAACGCCTATGACGCCAAGGGCTTGCTGATTGCCGCCATCCGCGACAACAACCCGGTTATTTTCGTCGAACACCGCTTGCTATACAGCACCGACGCCCCGGTGCCCGAGGCCCCCTATACCGTTGAATTCGGCAAAGCCCGCGTTGTCTGCAAAGGCACCGACATCACGCTGGTCGGTATTTCCTACATGTTGGTGGAATGCCTGGCCGCTCAGCGTCTGCTGGCCGACGTCGGCATTTCGGCCGAAGTCATCGACCCGGTGACGCTGTGGCCGCTGGATGTCGATACCATTACCGACTCGAGCGCGCGCACGAGAAACCTGTTGGTCGTCGATAACGCCTGGACGGTGGCCGGGGCGGGGGCCGAAATCATCGCCGCCGTCTGCGAACGCGGCAATCCACCCACGGTTGGGCGCATGGGATACGCCGAGACCACATGCCCGACGACACCGGCGCTGGAAAAAGATTTTTACCCAAACGCCACCACTATCGCCGCCAGGGCATTCGCCATGGTGCGCCCCGGCGAGCCCGCCTGGACGCCCGACGCCGAGCCGACCTTGCCGCACGAAGCAGCGTTCAAAGGACCATTTTAGATGTTCTGGGAACTGGCCGCTGATACTTGGGGGCACGAAGAACGCGCCGCCATTACGCGCGTCATGGACAGCGGGCGTTACACCATCGGGCCTGAGGTCGAGGCTTTTGAGCGCGCCTTCGCCGATTACCACGGCGCAAAGCACGCGGTAATGGTCAATTCCGGATCGTCGGCCAATCTGGTTGCCGTCGCCAGCCTGTTCCACACCCGCAACAACCCGCTTGCGCGCGGCGACGAAGTCATCGTGCCGGCCATTTCCTGGGCCACCACGTATCATCCACTGCAACAGTACGGGCTGAAACTCCGTTTCGTCGATGTCGAGCTGGACACCCTCAACATCGACACCTCGCAGTTAAATGAGGCCCTGACGCCCAAAACCAAAGCCATCGTCGCGGTCAGCATCCTCGGCAACCCGGCGGCGCTCGACGTACTACGGGCCTTCGCCGATGAGCACGGCCTGTATTTAATCGAGGACAACTGCGAATCGCTGGACGCCGAATTGGGCGGCAAAAAGACCGGCACCTTCGGCGACGTCAACACCTTCAGCTTCTTTTTCTCGCACCACATTTCCACCGGCGAAGGCGGCATGGTGGTGACCGACAGCCCCGAGATCGACGGCCTCAGCCGAGCCATCCGGGCGCACGGCTGGATCCGCGACGTGCCCGACAATGTCGACCTGTTCGAGGCCGGCGACGATATTTTTTCCGAGGCTTACCGGTTCGTCATTCCCGGCTATAACGTACGGCCCCAGGAAATTAACGCCGCCGTCGGGCTGGTGCAGTTGGCAAAACTACCCAACTTTACGGCCGTGCGGCGCGCCAATCTGAAAATGTTTCAGGACGTCTTCGCGGGCGACGAGCGGTTCATCATCCAACGCGAGAATGGGCAAAGTTCGTCGTTTTGCTTTCCCATGATCGTGCGGCCCGGTTGCGGGCTGGAACGGGCCGACGTGTTCGAGCCCTTAAAAGAAGCCCGGATCGGTTTTCGCATGGTGACGGGGGGGTGCTTCCCCCGCCACGACGCGATCAAGTATTTCGATTATGATATCGTCGGCGATCTGAGCAATGCCAATATCGTCCACGACCGAGGGTTTTTCGTCGGCAATCACCCTTTCGATCTCAGCGAACAGATCGAAAAACTGCGCAACGTTCTGAACAAACTTTAAACATAAGTTAGATTCTATCCACTAGAACAACGGAAATTTATTCAATCATGTCTGATGGCAAAAAAATTCTCATTACCGGCGGCGCCGGATACTTAGGTTCTGTGATGACGCCAATATTCCTGCATGCCGGTCATTCCGTCACCGTGCTGGACAATTTCATGTGGAAGCAACCATCCCTGGCCGCCGTTTGCCATCACCCCCGGTTTGAGCTGATCAACGGCGACGCGCGCACCGAATCAACGATTAAGCCGTTGATTAAGCAAGCCGATATCGTTATCCCGCTGGCCGCCCTGGTTGGCGCGCCGTTGTGTGAAAAAGATCCAATTGCGGCAACCAGCACCAACCTAGACGCGGTGATGATGTTGTTGGATATGTTGAGTAAGGACCAATGGGTGTTGCTGCCCAACACCAACTCGGGCTACGGCGTCGGCGAAGGCGATACCATGTGCACCGAAGAATCGCCCCTGCGCCCGGTGTCGCGGTATGGCCGCGACAAGGTCGCCGCCGAGGCTGCCGCGCTGGAGCGGGAAAATTCCCTCAGCTTCCGCCTGGCCACCGTGTTCGGCATGTCGCCGCGCCCGCGCATCGACCTGCTGGTCAACGACTTCGTTCACCGCGCCGTTACCGACCGAACGGTGGTGTTGTTCGAGGGCCATTTCAAACGCAACTACATCCACATCCGCGATGTCGCCCGCGCCTTCCTGCACTGCATCACAAATTTCGAGTCCATGAAGGGCAACTCCTACAACGTCGGCCTGTCCGACGCCAACCTGTCGAAAAAGGAACTGTGCGACAAAATCCAAGAACACATCCCGAATTTTGTCGTTCTCGAAGCCGCCATCGGCGAAGACCCGGACAAACGCGATTACATCGTCTCGAATGAAAAAATCGAGGCCTCCGGCTTCGCCCCCAAATACTCGCTCGACGACGGCATCGAAGAACTGATCAAGGGTTACCGGATGCTCCGCAACTCAATCTATTCCAACGTATAGATTTTCCTGTCATGACTGAGCCCTGCCTTGAAGACATCGACGTTGTCATCCTGGCCGGCGGGCTCGGCACCCGCATTCAGGGTGTCCTTGGCGACACGCCGAAACTGTTGGCGCCCGTCGGCGCGGCACCGTTCCTCGACCTGCTGATCCTACGCCTTAAATCCTTCGGTGCCCGGCGACTGGTTCTGGGGTTGGGGCATTTGGCCGAAAAGGTGACGGCGCACCTCAACGCCAACCCGCACCTCGGTATCCAGGGGGGCGTGGACATCATCACCGCCACCGAGCCGGAACCTTTGGGCACGGCGGGCGCGCTTCGCTTCGTTCGGCCTCACATTAAAACCAACCCGGTGATGGTGATGAACGGCGATAGCTTCTTCGCGGCGGATTTATGCGAATTTGTGACCGCCCACCGCAGTGGCGGCACTGAGGGCTCAATCTTGTGCGCGCCGGTTGACGACACGGCGCGCTTTGGCCGACTGGACATCTCCGTCGAGGGCCGGGTTCAGGCGTTTCTGGAAAAAAACGCCACCCTGGCCGGCCCCGGCATCATCAATGCGGGGGTCTATCTTTTTTCCGCCGCCATGCTGGATGCCATCGACGAGAGGCCAGGACCCTCGCTTGAACGCGACGTGTTCGAGCAACTCCCCCCCGGCACGCTGGGTGCCGTCACCGGCGAAGGCGCGTTTATCGACATCGGCACGCCGGGCGACCTGGCCCGCGCGGCCGACGTGCTGGCACCGTTCTCGGATACCTAATTGACCAAAATCAAGGCGGGGCGTTGCCGCCTGCCGCTACCCTTAGGCATAAACATGGGCCATGTAGGGGGTTCTGTTGTCAGAACTACTAGTCGAGAGTTGCCGGCTTGCCGGGATATTAAAGATTACGCCGGCGACCATCTTCGAGGATTTTCGGGGATCCTACGTCGAAACCTATAATGAAAAACTGTACCGCGATGCCGGTATCGACGTCCATTTTGTGCAGGACGATTTTTCTTTTTCCTCTCAGAACGTATTGCGTGGCATCCACGGGGATAGCGGAACCTACAAGTTGATTACCTGCCCGCATGGGGAATTCTATCTCGTTGTTGTTGACTGTGATCCGGATTCAGAAAATTTCGGTGACTGGGTTTCTTTTATACTTTCGGAAAAAAACCGCCATCAGGTTCTGGTCCCCCCGAAGCACGGGCTGGCCCATCTGATCACCAGCGAACACGCCATTTTCAGTTATAAACAATCCACCTATTACGACCGCGCCGGTCAGTTTACCTACCGTTTCGACGACGAACGGTTCAACATCGATTGGCCCATCAGCGACCCGGTCCTGTCGGAACGCGACGCCCTCGCCACCGGATGAACGGGCCAGTGAATAGCGCCTCCGTCACGGCCAGAGTGGATTGGGTCCGCCGGAAAATTGTTGTCATGGCCAAGATTGCGCCAGGTATTCGCGTGGCCTCGTCGCTGTCGGCGGTGGAGGTTCTGTGCGCGCTGTATTACGGCGATTTGGTGGACTTCGATGCCACCGACCCTCACTGGAACGATCGCGACCGGGTTATTCTGAGCAAGGGGCATGGTTCCATCGCCATGTACCCGATCCTGGCCGATCTGGGATTTCTCGATATGCAGGAATTGGATCACGTCGGCCACGACCAATCCCGGCTGACAGTTATTCCCGAGCCGACCGCACCGGGCATCGAGACCACCAATGGCTCGCTGGGGCATGGGTTGGGGGTCGCCTGCGGCATAGCCATTGGCCTCAGGCAGCGACAAAAAGACCAGACCGTTTTCGTGCTGTGCGGCGACGGCGAAATGAACGCCGGGCCGATCTGGGAGGCTGTCATGTTCGCCGCCCACCATGCTCTCGACAACATCGTATTGATCGTCGATGACAACAAACGCTCCATGCTTGGCGATCAGGTCGATATTATGGGGCTGGCGCCGTTAGCGGAGAAATTTTCCGCGTTCGGCTGGCAGGCTATTGAGATGGACGGCCATGACTTGGGCGCCGTGCAGGGCAATCTGCAACGCCTCAAAGTGGAGCGTCTCGGCGCGCCCAAGGTGGTCATTTCCCATACCGTCAAAGGGCGCGGTGTGCCGGAACTGGAGAACGACCCGATCAGCCATGTGCGGGTGCTGTCCGGCGAGGCTATTGAGCGCATTCTGAAACAAATGCCATGACGGACTATTCCGGCAAACCCATGCGCGAGGCGCTGATTTCGGCTGTCGGTGATCTGATGGGCCGCGACGAAAACGTTTTTTTTCTGTCCGCCGACATGGGCGCGCCGTCGCTCGACCGGATACGCGAAACCTTCACAGATCGCTTTATTAACGTCGGCATTGCCGAACAAAATATGATTAACGTCGCCGCCGGTTTGGCGATGGAGGGGTTCACCGTCTACACCTACGCCATCGCACCCTTTTACCTGCGCACGCTGGAACAGATTCGTATCAATCTGTCTCTGCCGAGCCAGCTACGCGATATCAACGTCAACATGCTGGCGCTCGGGGCGGGGTTTAGCTACGACGTTTCCGGGCCGACCCACCATTGCCTGGAAGACATCAGCGTCATGCGCTCAATGCCAAATGTCATCACCGTGTCGCCCGCCGACTGGCAAACCGCCGCAATCCTTCCCGGCTTCGCCGCGACAACCGCGAAGCCGAAATATTTCCGTCTCGACGGAAAGGTCCACCCAACGCTATACGCTACCCCGGAACAGGTCGATTTCACACAAGGATTTCGCCAGCTCAGGCAAGGAGAGCGCGTCTGTATCGTCGCCACCGGGGTGATGACCCACCAGGCCCTGAAAGTGGCCGGGCGTTTCGGCGATGAGGTCGGCGTTATTGATCTCTTTCTTCTCGATACGGCCGACGACGACGCGCTTACTGAGGCGCTTTCGTCTTACGCAACCGTTATCACCTGGGAAGAGGGGTTTGCTAAACGCGGCGGGCTCGACGCCTGTATTGCTCTGTTGATTTTGGAAAAGGGGCTGGCCTGTCGGCACCAGGGATTCGGCATGCCCAATGCCTTCGACTTCACGCCGGGCGACCGCTACCGTCTGCATGACGCCAACGGCTTCGGCGAAGACACAGTGGTGGAGGCTATTTCGGCGGTTCTTGCTTGAGGCGGGACGGCTTTTTCGGTTTGAAAAATTCGAACCAGAACTGGCTGTAGTACGCGCCGCCCCAATTGAGGATACGCAGCTTACGCTCACCGCCGATACGCGGTGGCTCCGACGCCGGAATTTCGGCGACGTCATAGCCGTACTTCAACGCCAGCACCGACAGCAGCGGCTCCCAACTGGTGCCCCGATAGCCGCAAAAAAACAGTGTTTCGAAAATATTGAAATTGACGTCCTGGTCGAGTTCCAGTTGGGAAATCAACTCCTTTCGGAAGGCCCGGTAGATGACCATGACGTCGGTGTACGAGCCGCCGAACAACAGGTTCACCGTTTTGGTGAACAGCCAGTTGCCGAACCCGGTGACGATGTCGTCGTCCTCGCTCGTCGCAATGCCTTTGTAGCGCGACGCGATCACCATGTCGTGACCTCCGCGCATTTTCGCGACAAGCTCGGGGATCACCTCGGGGATGGAATTCCCGTCGGGGCTGAAGGTAATGACCACGTCGCCTTCGACGATGGGCCAGACCTCGTAATAGCCCTGGCGAAACCCTTTTTTCTGCTGAACGTGGACGGTGTAACCCTGCTCGCGCGCCCACTCAGCAGTGCCGTCGGTGGAGCCGCCGTCGCAGACAACGATCTGGTCGACCCAGCCCGGCAAAACCCTGGGCATCACCGCCTTCATGCCGTTTATCTCGTTCAGGGCCATAACCAGAAGGGTTGTCTTCACTGATCGCTGCGGCGAGGCGCACCGGCCTCTTCCATCAGCTGCTGCAAGCCTTCATAGGGCTGTGCGCCGACCAGGCCCTGGCCGTTGCAGACGAAGGTCGGCACACCGGTGACACCGTATTGGTGCGATTTTTCCCAGTCCGCATCGACGGCGCCTTTGAAGCGGCGCTCGGCCAGCACGGCGCGGGCTTCTTGTTC
>JABMOG010000169.1 GCA_013204265.1 Rhodospirillales bacterium | reverse complement strand
GAGGTCGGGGCGCTCTTCGAGGTCGACCTTGATGTTGATGAACTTCTCGTTCATCAGCCCGGCGATTGCTTCATCCTCGAAACTTTCGTGGGCCATGACGTGGCACCAGTGACACGCGGCGTAACCGATGGACAGCAGGATCGGCTTATTTTGCGCGCGGGCCAGGGCCAGGCCATCTTCATCCCAGGGACGCCAGTGGACGGGATTGTCCTTGTGTTGCAGCAGATAGGGGCTGGTTTCTTCGCTGAGCAGATTTTTGGTCATAAAATATTGGGTCCGGTTATGGGGTTCGTTGCACAGGCGCGCATCCTCGCTTAACTTTGGGGCCTGATCACCGGGATACAACCAAAATTAATTTATCGAATCATTTAGACAAGGAGCAATTTGCGCCGTGACCGACCCCAGCAATGACCCAGCGCCGTTTTACCGTGCTCACGTTTTCTTCTGTGTTAATGAGCGCGAGGGGGGCCACCCGCGGAGCTGCTGTCTCGCCAAAGACTCTCAAGAGCTTCGCGATTACATGAAGGCCAAGGCCAAGGAAATGGGATTGAAACGCATCCGAATCAATTCCGCCGGCTGCCTCGACCGCTGCGAACAAGGACCGTCCATGGTGATTTATCCCGAGGGTGTCTGGTACACGTGTAAATCCAAGCAAGACGTTGACGAGGTGTTGGAGGCTCACATTCGCGATGGCGGGCGGGTAGAGCGGTTGATGATGGACGCGCCGTCCAAAAAGTAATGGAACAGACCACAGCTTTCTCACAAACAATTTTCGCTCTGGCCAGCGCCGGTGGCCGCGCAGGCGTTGCCGTAATCCGGGTGTCCGGGCCGCAAGCCGGGGTGGTTTTGGCGAGGCTGATGGGGCGTCGCGGAGACGCCCCCGAAACGCCACCCCGCCGCGCCGTTTATGCGCAGCTTACCGATCCCGTATCTGGTGAGACCCTGGATGACGGGCTGGTGATCTGGTTTCCGGGGCCGGCCAGCTTCACCGGCGAAGACGTGGCGGAATTTCATGTGCATGGTGGCCCTGCCGTGATTTCCGGAATATTAGGGGCCTTGTCGGCAGTGGATGGCCTGCGGCTGGCCGAGCCCGGTGAATTCACCCGCCGCGCATTCGAGCATGGTAAAATGGACCTGACCGCCGCAGAAGGCCTGGCGGACCTGATTGAGGCTGAGACCGCTGCCCAGCGGCGACAGGCTTTGCGCCAGCTTGAGGGCGAATTAGGCCGGGTGTATGAGAACTGGCGTGAGCGTTTGTTGAGCGCCCTGGCACACAGCGAGGCCGCGATAGACTTTTCCGACGAGGACTTGCCCGATCACATTGAGGCCGCGGCACGGGCTGAGCTTGTTGGGCTGGAGGAAGAAATTGCCAGTCACCTGACAGACAGGCGGCGCGGCGAGAGGCTGCGCGACGGGTGCCGGATCGCCATCATCGGCCCGCCTAATGCGGGGAAGTCCAGCTTGCTTAATCTTTTGGCTCAGCGCGACGCCGCAATTGTTTCTGAGACCGCCGGAACCACTCGCGACGTTATTGAGGTTCATCTGGACCTCGGCGGATATCCCGTCACGATCGCCGATACGGCCGGCCTGCGCGACGGAGGAGATGCGATAGAGGCCGAAGGCATTCGGCGCGCCCGGCGTACCGCCGCTGCCGCCGATCTGCGGCTGGCCGTTTTCGATGGTGAGCGCTGGCCCGAAGCGGACCCGTCAACGGCGGAATTGGTCGATGCCGATACCCTGGTGGTGATCAACAAGTGCGACCTGGGAGGCCTTAAGCCGCCGCATGAGGTCAATGGCCAGTCCGCGCTGGCGATCTCAGCCTTGACCGGGGACGGCATTGACCATTTGCTGGCCGCTGTGGCTGAACGGGTCGCCGGAATGATGGACCTTGGCGATTTTCCCGCCCTGACCCGCGCCCGTCATCGCGAGGCACTGGAACAATGCCGCGACGCGCTCGGACGTTATTTTGCCAGCTCCGGTTCGTCACCCGAGCTGGCCGCCGAGGACCTGCGTCTAGCTGCACGGGCGCTCGGGCGGATCACCGGCCGGGTTGATGTCGATGATATTCTGGATGTTATTTTTCGCGATTTCTGTATCGGAAAATAGGAACAAAACAGAATCGAAGTCATGTTTCACGTGAAACAATCGGCCCTCAGTATGAGCTTGAGCCGGTCTTTTTTGCCGGACACGGCCTAATTGACATAGCCAACCGCCAACCCTACATTCCGCCTCATGACCGGCCCAGAAAAAATTTATGATGTGATCGTCGTCGGCGGCGGCCATGCCGGTTGTGAAGCGGCGGCGGCGGCGGCGCGAATGGGCGCCGCGACGTTGCTGTTGACACACCGGGTTGAGACCATCGGCGAGATG
>JABMOG010000168.1 GCA_013204265.1 Rhodospirillales bacterium | reverse complement strand
TAGGTCATGAACTCATAAATGGCGGCGAGCTGTGATCGACAAATGGCTCGGTTCGGAAGGAAGGGGCACGAAAGCGGGGCCAAAGCCCCGGTGAGGGCTCCTGACGCTCTGAAACGGGCCATTTGTCGACCCCTTTCAGGGCGCGGTTCTTTTGCCCACTGGACGTCGTCGCGTCGTCGGTCATGATGCTTTGGCATCATTCTCTCCTAACTCCTAGCCAGTAAACAAAATAACACGCGTCACAGTCGCCGCCATTTATGAGTTCATGACCTAGACCCAGCGGAATACGGAAATTCCGAAGGCGATGGATATCGCCAAGGCGCCCCACAGCGGCGTTCCCATGACGGCCAGCCAGGCCAGAAATATAAAGGCGCTGCCCAATATCGATATGAACAGGCGGTCGCCACGGGTGGTGTCGAGGCCAAGGATTCCATGGCGGGGACCGCCGCCCGGGCTACGCCATTCCCACACCCCCATGATGATCAGGGCGGTCAGGATAAAAATGAAAAAACCCGCCGTCGGCCACGTCCAGGCCATCCAGGAAAGGTCCATAAGCGCCGCCTCCCTATACCCGTCCGAGGGCGAAGCCCCTGGCGATGTAGTTGCGCACGAAGTAGATGACGAAGGCGCCGGGGATGATGGTCAGCGACCCGGCGGCGGCAAGCAAGCCCAACTCATAGCCCGACGTGCTGGCCGTTCGGGTCATGGTGGCGGCGATCGGTTTGGCGGCGACGGACGTCAGCGTCTTGGCCAGCAGCAGTTCCACCCACGAGAACATGAAGCAGAAAAACGCCGCCACACCAATGCCGGCAATAATCGCGGGTATGAAAATGCGGGTGAAAAAACGCCAGAAGGAATAGCCGTCGACGTAGGCGGTTTCATCCAGTTCCTTAGGCACCCCCGACATGAAGCCTTCCAGAATCCAGACCGCCAGCGGAACGTTGAACAGGGCGTGGGCGAGAGCCACGGCGAGGGTGGTGTCGAACAGCCCGACCGCCGAATACAGTTGGAAAAACGGCAGGGCGAACACCGCCGGCGGCGCCATGCGGTTGGTCAACAGCCAGAAGAACAGGTGTTTGTCGCCCAGGAATCGATAGCGGGAAAACGCATAGGCCGCAGGCAACGCCACCGAGACCGAGATGACAGTGTTCAGGACAACGTAGGAGATCGAGTTGAAATAGCCGTTGTACCAGGTCGGATCGGTAAAGATTTTTATGTAGTTTTCAAAGGTGAAGTGCTGCGGCCACAAGGTGAAGGTGCCCAAAATCTCGTTGGTGGTCTTGAACGACATGTTGAGCAACCAATAGATCGGCAGCATCAGGAAGATGATGTAGAGAGTGGGGGCGATCCAGGAATACTTTTTCACGGCGCCATCACTCCTGATTCTCGTTTTTCATCATCAACGTGTAGAAAATCCAGCACACCAAAAGGGTGATAAGGAAATAAATCAACGACATCGCCGCCGCCGGGCCGAGGTCGAACTGGCCGAGGGCGATCTTGACCAGATCGATGGACAGGAACGTGGTGGCGTTGCCCGGTCCACCCCCGGTCAGCACGAAGGGTTCGGTGTAAATCATGAAGCTGTCCATGAAGCGCAGTAGAATGGCGATGGTCAGCACCCGTTTCATTTTCGGCAATTCGATAAAGCGGAACACCGCCCAGGGCGTGGCGCCGTCGATCTTGGCGGCTTGATAATAAGCCTCGGGGATCGAACATAAACCGGCGTAGGCCAGCAGCACGACCAGGGACGTCCAGTGCCAGACATCCATCAGGATGACCGTGAACCAGGCCGAGCCCGGTTGCTGGGTGTAGTCGTAATTTATGCCTAGGCTATTGATCGCCTTGCCCAAAAGCCCGATATCGGGAAGCGAAAAAATGTTCCACATGGCGCCGACCACGTTCCAGGGTATCAGCAACGGCAACGCCATAAGCACCAAACACACCGACACCCAGGGGCCTTTGCGGGGCATGGTCAGGGCAATGGCAACGCCCAACGGCACCTCGATGACAAGGATGGTGCCGGTGAAGAACAACTGGCGCAGCAATGAGGCGTGGAAGCGTTCCGAGTGCAGAACCTGATAGTACCACTTGACCCCTTCAAAGAAGAAGACGTTGTTACCGAAGGTCTCCTGGACCGAATAATTGACCACGGTCATCAGTGGAATGAGCGCATTAAAGGCCACCAGCACGACCACGGGGGCGACGAAAAACCAGCCCTTGGGATTGGATTTGCGGCTGATCACGATGCCGCTCCATCGACCATCCAGCCGTCCGCATAGACCTGGGTGTGGGCCGGGTCGAACCGCACATGGGCGTTGTCGGTCGCCAGAGGTTCGCCTTCCGGCACCAACAGCCTGATCGGCACATCATCAAAGCGGGTCTCAACAATGCGGTGGCGTCCGGTGTCGCTGACCTTGACGATTTTTACCGGGATGCCGTCCTCGGCAAAACGCACGAATTCGGGACGCACCCCCAGCTCCAGGCGCTGGGCTCCGGCCTTCGGTTGGGCAAAACCCCTGGTTTCCACCGCATGACCATTGAAGCGGGCGGCGCCGTTCTCGATGGTGCAGGGCAGCACATTCATGCCCGGCGAGCCGATGAAATGGCCGACGAAGGTATGGCGGGGGGTTTCGAACAATTCCACCGGGGTGCCGACCTGAACCACCGTTCCGTCGTGCATGACCACGACCTGGTCGGCAAAGGTCAGGGCCTCGGTCTGGTCGTGGGTGACGTAAATCATGGTCGAGCCGACCTTCTGGTGCAGTTCCTTGAGCTTGGAGCGCAAAAGCCACTTCAGGTGGGGATCGATGACGGTTAACGGCTCGTCAAACAAGATGGCGTTGACGTCGGCCCGGATCAGCCCACGCCCGAGGGAAATCTTTTGCTTGCTGTCGGCGGTCAGGCCCGACGCGCGCCTGGGCAGCATGTCTTCCAGGTCCAGCATTCGGGCGATCTCGATTACCTTGTGTTCGGCCTCGATCTTCGAGAATCCCCGGTTGCGCAGGGGAAAAGCCAGATTGTCGTGCACCGTCATGGTGTCGTAGACGACCGGGAACTGGAACACCTGGGCGATGTTGCGGCGGTCGGGCGGGGTATTTGTGACGTCTTCGTCGCCAAACCAGACCTGGCCCCGGCTCGGTTTCAAAAGACCCGAGATGATGTTGAGCAGGGTTGTCTTTCCGCAACCTGACGGGCCTAACAGGGCATAAGCGCCGCCATCGGTCCATTCCAGGTCGATGTCCTTGAGGGCCCAGTCGATATCCGATTCAGGATTTTTCAAGTAGCTGTGTTTGAGGCCGCGCAAGCCGATTTTTGCCATGTCGCCTTACCCCAAAGCCTGATGGGAACGGTGGGCGACCAACTGGTCTTGCGCTCCGAAGTAAAGACAGTGACTAACATCGACAAAAAGCTCGGTATGGGCGCCGACTTTGAAAGAGTGGATGCCCTGGGACTGTGAAACCCAGGTCTGCCCTTGCAGGTTAAAGTGAATGACACTTTCCGAACCGCTCAGCTCGGTGATCAGCACCTGGCCTTCAAGGCGCACGGCGCCGGGGGCGGCGGCCGACGTGGTGATGTGGTGGGGGCGGATGCCGATTGTGTAAGGCCCGTCGTCCATCGCCGCCGAATGGCCCGTTGCCGGCCACTGGACCCGGTCGTTGAGGCGGATGACATCGCCCTGCTTGACCACCGCCGCGGTGTTGATCGGTGGGTCGGCGAACACCTGGGCGCTTTGCAGGTCGACCGGTTGGCGGTAGACCGTGGCGGTTTCGCCGAACTGGGTGACGCGCCCTTTGTTGAGGGTGGCGGTGTGACCGCCCAGCAGCAATGCCTCGGAAGGTTCGGACGTGGCGTAGACCACGGTGCAGCCCCGGTCTTCGAACAACTGAGGCAATTCGTCGCGCAATTCCTCGCGCAGTTTGAAATCCAGATTGGCCAGGGGTTCGTCCAGCAGCACAAGGTCGGCGTCTTTGACCAGCGCCCGGGCCAGGGCCGTGCGTTGCTGCTGGCCGCCGGAAAGCTCCGCCGGTCTGCGATCCAGCAACGGCGTTAGCTTGAGTAATTCGGCAACACGCCCGACGCGGGCCTTGATCTCGTCGGTGGCCATGCGGGCGACCCGCAGGGGTGACGCGATGTTCTCATAAACGGAAAAATTGGGATAGTTGATGAACTGCTGGTGGACCATCGAGACATTGCGTTTTTGAACCGGAACGCCGGTGACGTTTTTGCCGTTGAACCAAACCTCGCCCGAGGTAGGTTTTTCCAGGCCGGCCATCAGGTGCAGCATGGTGGTCTTGCCGGACTGGGTGGTGCCTAACAAGATGTTGAATTCGCCCTCCTTTAGCAGGAGATCGGTCGAATATATGTGGGTTTCCGCACCCACCCGCATTACGACTGATTTGAATTCAAGAGACATGGGTGCCCCGGCGTCTGAGAAGATTTAACGTACAAATAAGCGAAATTCCCGGGGAGCGCGTACAGCGCCCCCCGGGAGATTTAGCAACCCGGCGGATTATGCCGGTTAGGTAGGCGTTGCGCCTAACTTTTCCAGCGCTTGACCAGTTCGTCATAGTCGATGGTCTCGCCTTTGGGCTTTTCGTTGGCGAGTTTTGCCTTGGGCGAGCCAGGCTTATTGAGCCAGACGCTGGGGTCCTGCTTTTTGTTCAGCCGGGGACCACAACCGCCATACACTTTGGCTTTCTCATCAGCCACCTGCATGCGCGACATGACGAGATCCATTTCCTCTGCCAGCCGGTCCATGGCTTGTTGCGGCGTGAAGGCGCCGGAGTTGACATCACCGATCTGCTGCCACCAAATTTGGGCCAGCTTGGGGTAATCCGGAACGTTGATGCCCGTGGGCGACCAGCGAACCCGGTCCGGCGAGCGATAGAATTCCACCAGACCGCCCAGGTTGGGGGCGCGCTTGGTGAAAGATTCATGCCGGATGTCGCTGTCCCGAATGGGGGTCAGGCCGACGTGGGTTTTCTTCAACGACACGGTCTTGGAAACCGCGAACTGAGCAAACAGCCAGGCTGCCTTGCGGCGTTTGACCGGCGTGGATTTAAACAGGGTCCATGAACCGGCGTCCTGATAGCCCAGCTTCTGGCCCTCTTCCCAATAGGGACCATGAGGGGACGGGGCCATACGCCAGAGCGGCTTGCCGGCGTCATCGACGGTGTTGTTGCCCGAGCTTTTGGGCGCCACCATGGAAGACGTAAACGCCGTGTACCAGAAGATTTGCTGGGCCACGTTGCCCGAAGACAGGGCCGGCAGGGATTGATAGAAGTCATAGCTGGCGGCACCTGGAGGGGCGTATTTACGCAGCCATTCATCCCACTTGCGGATGGCGTAGACGGCGGCCGGACCATTGGCCGCACCGCCGCGCGATACGGACGCACCGGCAGGATTGCAGGAACCCTTCTCCATGCGGATTCCCCATTCGTCGACGGGGACGCCGTTGGGCAGGCCCTTGGAGCCGGCGCCGGCCATGGAAAGCCACGCGTCGGTCATGCGCCAACCGAGGTCGGGAGCGCGCTTGCCGTAATCCATGTGCCCATAAACGCGGACGCCATCGATATTTTTTACGTGAACCGAGAAAAACTCGGCAATGTCTTCATAGGCGGACCAGTTGACCGGCACACCCAGCTCATAACCGTATTTGGCCTTGAACTGCTTTTTCAGGTCCGCCCGGTCGAACCAGTCCTTGCGGAACCAATAGAGG
>JABMOG010000167.1 GCA_013204265.1 Rhodospirillales bacterium | reverse complement strand
TGAAGGAATGTGAGTGGCGATTTAACAACAGTGACCTGTCAGTTCAATTATCACTGATAAGACAATGGGTTAAACGATATTTGAGATAGTTATCTGGGTCAGCCCCTATTTTATAATTAATGGGTTTTCCTCCTTCACGTCCGCATTATTGCGAGGCGTTATTGTTTGAAGAGATTCACTGCAGACGCTAACCTGACATCCTAGAAACAGCCCGTTCTTGGTAACCGGAACCGCACCATGGCCGAAGGAATTATCAACCGCCAAAGCACCCGGCGCAGAACCCTGTTCGGCGGCGTCGTCTATGACGATGCGCGCAAGGCCTGGGAGTGTTCGGTGTCCGATTTTTCCGAAGAGGGCGTCAAGGTCAGAATGCCGCCGGACGCGAACCTGGAAATGGGCTCCTTTGTCGACCTAAAAATCAACAAGTTCAATGACTTGCGCCGGTGCAAGGTGATGTGGGCCAGAGACGGTTTCATCGGCCTTCAGTTCCTCATCAAAATCGACCGGGTCAAGGACGGCATGACTGACTTCTTCAAGATCATGGGGAAATCCTGATGCCCACGGTGTCCCGGGTCGCCGTTCAGGCGCCTCGCCGGACCATCACCATCCCTAATCCCTAGGGCCTAATTTCTGCTCAGCTTCTGGCGGGTTCTCAAAAATCGCATGGCGCGTTGCGCGGATTCGGCAGTAATCCGACCGTAAACGCCGATCAGGGTCGCCTTGTCTTTGGCACTGCGCTGGCCGTCCGCACCCATAATATCCACCACCTCGGAAAACATGTTGGTGTCCATTTCCAGGGACTTGCAGATGACGGCGAGTTTTTCGCCGCTTTTGTCGGCAAGGGCCAGGCGCACGGTCGACACTTCGATCTTGGCCAGTCTGGCAAGCCCGGCTGTGAATTCCGACATCTTGCCGTCGTGCATCAGCTTCACCAGCAAATCCGGATCAAGCTGTTTCAGCGCCGCTTTGCGATCAATAAATTTTTCCGCCGGGCTGGAGCCTCCCTTAGCCTTGGCCCCCAGCCAGTCGCCTGCCTCGGCCAGCATTTCATCGATCTCGCTGCCGCCGACGCCGACGCCCAAGGACATGATGTGTTCCTTCAAGGCGCCGGATACGTGTTTATACAATTTTTCCAGCACTTCCTGAGGCAGGCCTTCGCGTAGGACCAACTGCTCCTGCAGGGCTAAGTTTCCGCCTTCGCTGCGCTGAACCAGAGTTTGCAGGGCGCCATTCGACAATGCCGCGCCGGCGTTGCCGGCCAGAGAACCGAGAACCTCGTCATTGCCCTTTTCAACAATGGCGTCGGAGACCTGTGCACTGACCTGGGGGCGCACCGTTATCGCCATCAGGTGTTTTTGGCCGCATTGTGAGATGATTTCTAACAGGTCGGCGTCTTGCAATACTTCGCTTTTCATCAACACATGACGCGCCACATCGATTTCATCACCGGCCAGCCGACATATCAGTTCGCGGGGGGAACTGGCGACAGCGGCCAGGGTTTCCGACAGGTGCTGGCGGACCTGCATTTCCATCTCGAAAGCCAGTTTACCCATGATATCGCCGAAGTACTGAACCTCGGTTTCGTTCAACGCGTCCGGCGGCGATCCCATAAACATGTCGGTGACATCGCGCAGCAGTTCCTGGCGGCCACCGGCCTCCGTTTCCTTGGCCATCCGGGCGAGGTTTTCAAGATGCGAAAAATCATGAGCCATGGGCGGTGGCGATCAGGGGTTGTAGGGAACGCGCGCGACTGCGGACAAGGAAACATCGGGAAATTCGACGATTTCGACGAGCGGGGTAAAGGCATAGGTTATCGTGACGCTCATGTAAGTCGTGCTGCTGATTATCGTTTCCACCGCCGTGACGTTAAAGTCGGCCGTGGCTAACCCGGATTCCCCCAATCGCGACGTCGCATAGGTTTGCAAGGTGGCTTGGCACGCCGCCAGATTCGAGGTGCAGGCTGCGTTGGTGACCATGAAATACCGGGTCGTCTGTTCCACCGCATGCTGCATTGCCGCCTTGATCCACAAAACCCGGCCCATTTCGACCACGCCCATGGTCATGACAAGAAAGACCGGGGCCACCAGGGCGAACTCAACCGCCGTCGCCCCTTTCCGGCAACCGGAAAGGGCGGCGCACCAGCGGCGCAGGGGTTTCAACGGGGACCAGGTGCCGGGCATAGTGCTTTTCCCCACCATGGCTATTGGGTGCGCACTTTGGCCGAACCGGTAAGGGTGGCACTGGCGCCGACCAGGTAGTCGAACCCGAACAGATAATCGAAGGTCGTGGAAACGGAAACGGTCATGAAATACTGCGCTGAGTCGCCGTCGGCGCATGTGGAGCCGCAGGTGGCTGTAGCCGAAACATCGGCGCACCAGCATGATTCCGTCAACGTGATATCGGCTGCGGTCAGCGAAAGGTCATTCGCGTTGATTACGGCATTTTGAATGGTTGTTGTCGCGGTGCGGTCATTTGCCGCCATCTGGGCGCCGGCGCGGGCGGCGCTTTCCAATTCCATTTTCTCGATCATCGCCATGCCGTAATTGGCCACACCCGCCAGGACGGCGAGGACAATCGGAGCCAGCAGGGCAAATTCCACCGCCGCCGCGCCGCGCCGGGACGATCTCAGCCGGGACGTGATAATTTTAAGGAACGAAGGTGCGCGCGGGTGAATGTTCATAACGCCTTACAGTCTATATCAAACCGTTGTTTTTTAGAACCTCGCCGCCGTCAGTCCGCCTCACTCGACCAGACCGATATAGTCACCGGTGGTAGCGGTCGTAATGTCTACGTCATCGCAGGAACTACCGATATCGCTGTTGCCGGTTATTTTCATGGTATCGGAAATCAACTGCATGCAAGTGCCGCTGACGCTGCCGTTGCCGGTAATCTTGATCGCGCCGTTAGGATTGTAGAGAGCGCCTAAAACGGTTGAATTGTTGTTGCCCGCGATCTTGAGTTCCTTATCCACGTCGCAATCCGAACCGATATATAAGGCGATGCCGGTAAAGGGTTCTCCGTCCTCCGTAATCGGCGCGGTGATGATGAGGTTGCTATTGCCGGTAAAGGAAACCTGGCCGCAACCCCCTGCCCCGGTGCTGTCACCGAAAACGATGGTGACGCCGGCGGAGGCGTCGATGGTGCCGCCGGTCGAGGTGAGGTCCCCCCGGTCGATGTAATAGGTGCCAGCGTTCATGGTCAGGGTCTTGTTCTGTCGGCTGAATGTAATATCGCAATACACGCCGGGGTTAATGGTGCTATCCGCATTGGGGCCGACATAGTCATTTCCATCCGAACTGGACGTATCGCCCGCGGAATCGCAGTCATCGAAATCCGAATCCACCGGTTTGGTTTTGGATGCATAGGGATCGGTGATGGTCGACGCATTTGACTCGGTGCTGGCGCATGAGGTCAAGGTCGGGGTGCCGCTGAAGCCGCCGGCGCTGTAGGCGCAATCTACCGACAGACCTGAGGTCGTCGTAAACGCAGAAGAATGGGTGGAATTCGTCGCTGCGGAGCAGCCGCTCATCGTCACAGCCGCACTTCCGGACACCCACAACGCCTTCTCCTCATTGGAAGCCCCCAGGGATAGCAAACAAGCCGTGGAAGTCCCCGCAACAAGGGTGGCTACGGCGCGGGTGTCGATGCTGACATCGCCGCTCATAAAATAGCCGAGGAACATGGGTGTAATGTCCCACGTCAACTCGACCTCGACCGCGTTGGTGTCGGTGGTGTACGAGCCGCTGGCCGGGTAGGTGCTGTTATACTGGTTATTGCGCACGGTAATGGTGCCCGTTGACGAAGCCCAACCGTTGCTTTCAGCCTCGCGCTGGGCGACCGTCAAGGTGCTCGCCGACCGGCCTTCATTGATCTCATACGCACCGGCCAGCGCGGCGGCGTCGACCGCCGACTGCATGTCGCGTTTTTCCGAGAACCAGTGCGCCACTTCGACCCCGAGACCGATGAAGCCGATGATAACCGGCAGCATCAAGGCGAACATAACGATGATGATGCCGCGCTGATTGCCGGAGAACCGCCGCAGCAATCCCGATTTTCCAATCAGAGCACGGCACCGCACCGGTTGCCGCGCAGGGTCACTGGGTTGTCCGTGTAACGGCATTGCCATAACGCCTCCATCTTAAAATACTAAAAAAGCTGCCGGGCCGGAATTTTCCCTGCCCAAAACATTAACGTAACATTGGCGCAAATCTATCGACAATTTTAAAAATACGGAAACCCTCCCATAAGGCAATGACCGCCGTCACAGGCCCTGCGCCCGCCCCCGGCCTTGTTTGCGCAACAAATTTCCAATATGAAAAGAGTATGACAAACAGGTCTTTCAGAAACTTTTTATTCTCCGGGTTGGCCGTTTTGGCGCTGGGCGGATGCCAATCTGTTCCGGGCAACGAAACCGAAGTCATAAACCAGTCCCTGTCTCGAACCGCCGAAGATTCAGAAGCGAACAGGAATTACAAGGCGGCCGCCCAAAATTACCGATCCTTGCTTGAGCGTCAACCCGACGACAGGACTGCGCAACTGGGGCTGGCGCGGAACTTGCGCTATTCCGGAAATGCCAAATCCGCTGTTCAGATTTTGATCGAAGCCGGCGCGGAAAAATCCGGTGACGTCGGGCTTCTGCTGGAACTGGCGAAGGCCAAGATCGCATTGGCCAAGGCCGACGAAGCCATCGCTCACGTGACGGCCGCCGTCAAGGCCGGGGCTAAGGATTGGGACGTTTATGTCACCATGGGCATCGGATATGACCTGCTTCAATCTTATGACGAAGCCTGGACCGCCTATCAGACCGCCATCAACCTATCGCCCGGCAACGGCGCGGTGTTGAACAACATGGCCTTTTCGGCGGCGTTAAACGGCAAACTGGACTTGGCCATAAAAATTCTCGAAGACGCCTCCCTGCCCGTGCGCCGCAACCCACAAATCCGCCAGAATTTGGCCTTTTTCTACGGCATCCGTGGCGATATGGACAAGGCCGGCAAGCTCGCGGAAAGGGACCTCGATAAGGAAGCCGTGCGCAATAATTTGGCCGTATTTTCCCGCTTTCGCAAAAGCGCCCGGCCGGCGGACACCCCCACTACCAAATAGCGACTCCACAAAGAACTGAACGCCGCTCGGCAACGACTTCTTGCGATTTTTCAACGGCTTTGCGACAATGACCCGCGCTTGGGGATGGTGGCGCCAGAAAATAGAGAGTGGCTCGTGGCAAACACAAAAAATCTTTTTGATCCTTCGGTGCGGACCCTCAGCCACATTAATCTTCTGGCAGAAGCACCGCCGGAAAAAATCGCCGAGTTGGAAGCATCCTGCGAATGGCTCGAATTTGAAGCCGACGAAATCGTCGTCAATCTGAAGGACGAAAGCACCAACGCCTTTTTTGTCGTCAAGGGCAAACTCCGGGCCATGGATTTCCTGACCGAGGACGAGGAAGTGGCGTTGGCGGAATTGGTCGAGGGCTACTCCTTCGGCGAACTATCGGCCATCGATCTCAAGGTCCGTTCGGCCCGCGTTACCGCGATCGAGCCAACCCTGTTGGCTTCGGTGTCGAGTAAGGATTTCCGCAAGCTGCTGTTCGATTGTCCGGGCGTCGCCATGCACCTGCTGAAAACCTTCGCCGGTTTCATCCGCACCCTGAACACGCGGATCACGGCGCTGTCCATCATGTCGCCCCATCAGCGCATCTACCACGAACTGCTCAGGATTTCCGAACCCAACACCGGTGGCGACGGTTCCTGGATTATTCAGCACGTGCCGCACCATTCCGAAATCGCCACCTGGGTCGGCGCCGAAAAGCAGACCGTCGCCGAAGCCATTGGCGGGCTGGCCCGCGACGGCATTATTGAGCGCAAGCATGGAAGCCTCCATATCAAGGACCGGGCTCGCCTGCAGCGGCTGGCCAGCCAGTAATTTCCCCACTTCCGTCCCTCGTCTTGTAGGAAAGCGCGGTCGTGCTATCCTATTCACAACAATAACTTGACCAGGGTTTCCCTAGGCCCATCGCTACTCGGCCAACCGTGATGGAAAGGGGAAAAGCGAGCTTATGTTCCGGGAATACTTCGGCATCGAAGAAAATCCATTCTCCAATACGCCCGATCCCAGCTACCTCTTTTTGAGCGAGCGGCATCAGGAGGCCCTCGCGCACCTGCAATACGGCGTCAATGGAACCAGCGGCTTCGTCCTTTTGACCGGCGAGGTCGGCACCGGCAAAACCACCGTGTCGCGGTGCCTGGTGGAACAACTTCCGGGCAACATTGATCTGGCGATGTGCCTCAATCCCCGCCTGAGCGAGGTCGAACTGCTGGCGACCATTTGCGACGAACTAGCGATCGAAAGGAAAGACTGCGCGCCCGACAGCGTCAAAGATCACATGGACGCTCTCAACCGACACCTTTTGCAATGCCATGCCGACGGTCGGCGCGCCGTGCTGATTATCGACGAAGCGCAAAACCTGTCGACCTTGCTGCTGGAACAGGTACGGCTGCTGACCAATCTTGAAACCGCCAGCACCAAGCTGTTGCAGATTATTCTCATTGGTCAGCCAGAATTGCGTGACATTGTAGGGCGCAACGACATGCGTCAACTCAGCCAGCGCATCACGGCGCGCTATCATCTGGATCCGATGACCCGGGGGGAGGCCGACAAATACATCCGCCACCGGCTGTCGGTCGGAAAGCTACCGGAAACCCTGATCCCACCCGCTGCCCTGTCCATAATCTACGACTATTCCGGCGGCGTACCCCGGCTGATCAATTCAATCTGTGAACGGTGTCTGCTGGGGGCCTATGCAACCAACACGAAAACCATCGACGCTTCGTTGGTGCACACCGCCGCCCGTGAAGTTCTAGGCAACCCGGCTTCAAAGAACGGGGTCGGGTCGGCGTGGTTGAACCGGGTTGTCGTCGCCGCCCTTGCCGGGTTAATTGTAATTGGCACTGTCACGCTGAGCCAACGCGACGGGGACGCCATGCGCGCCTTCGCCGCGACCGTCTCCAAACCTGAGGTCGCCACCGCAGCAAAACTTGATCCCAAACCCACCCCGGTGGCCGCAGACACGCGTCCGCAACCGAAACTCCCCCCGGTTGCAACTCAATCCGTGACACGGGTTGATGCTATCGACCCGTCCCTGAAAGTCGTCTCGCGGCTGATCGCCGAAGGCCTGGTGACGTCTTCCAAACCGGCCCGGAAACTATCCCAAGTCCCGATTAAGCAGCAACCCGAAAAGGCCGCCCCGCCCCCCGCAGAGCCAATCCAAACCGCCGCCGTGGCACCCGTCATCGAGACCAGGCCCGATGGGCCATTGACCATCGAAACCTTGTTCTCTCGGCCCGACATCCGTGGCCACCTGGACGGCGGCGTGGCCAAGCTGTTTCGCCTTTGGGGCCACACAACAAAACCTTTGAGCGGCCTCAACCCATGCGCCGACGCCGAGGCCCAGGGGCTTCGCTGTTACCGGGGGCAAGGTCCGTGGCCCAAACTCGCCGCCCTCAACCATCCGGCGCTGATCAGCCTCGGCAAGACAGATGGGGCCCGAAAATACGCCGTGGTCACCGCGCTCGACGGCTCGACCGTGACGCTTGAGGCGGGGGGGCGGAAAATCGTCACCGACGTCCAGGCCATCCAAGATTTGTGGTCGGGTGACTTTCTGGTGCTGTGGAAGCCCCTTGCGTCGCTTCGCCGCAATCTGCGCCCTGGTATGTCCGGCCGTGATGTGGCCTGGCTAAAAAACCGCCTCGGCGAAATCTTAAAAATCCCGAGTCCCGAAGACGGCGGCGCCGGGTCGCAAAAAAAGGAACAAGACAACTTCTTCGGCGACGATCTCAAAAAGCGGGTCATCGCCTTTCAGCAGAGCCACGGCCTTAAGGTTGATGGTATTGTCGGCACCCTGACCCGTATTCAACTCAGCGCCGTGATCGGTTCTCCGAACGCGCCGCCGCTCTTGAAACAACCGTAAAGCCCAGAGATGGTTTCATCATGTCGCTAATCCTGAAAGCACTGAAGAAGTCCGAGGAAGACAGGGACAAGGCCGCCAAACCCCCCGCCGACACCTCCCCGGCGGATGAAACATCGCCACCTGAACCATCGACCATTGAGCCCCCGCAACCTGAACCAGCGGTCATTGAACAGACTGCACCGATATCCCCGGCGAGCAAATCGCCGCGCCCGATGCTGATCGGAGCCGGCGCCATCCTTGTGCTGGGCATTGCCGCCTGGGCCATTTTTCAAAACCCCTTTGAAACCCAACCTCCATCCCCGACACAACCCATAGCCGAGGCCGAGGCGAACATTAAAGCCGCCACTATCGCCAAGGCCAAAGCCGAGGCCGAGGCGAAAGCTAAAGCTAAAGCCGCAGCCATCGCCAAGGCCAAAGCCGAGGCCGAGGCGAAAGCTAAAGCCGCAGCCATCGCCCAGGCCAAAGCCGAGGCCGAGGCGGAGGCGAACATTAAAGCCACCGCCATCACCAAAGCCGAGGCCGAGGCAAAAGTTGAAGTCGTCGCTCGAAAACGTCCTATTGCCAACGATGCGGCGGATTTTTTCCAGCGCGGGCAGGCCTTCGAGCAAGAAGGCCTGTTTGAGCGCGCCATCGAGGAATACACCCAGGCCATTCTGGCTCGCCCGAATTTCGCGCCGGCCCATTTCGGGCGTGGTTGGTCCCACGAAGGAAAGGGCAACCACGACGCCGCCATCCGCAACTTTACCCGCGCCGTGGAACTCGATCCGCGCTTTACCGACGCCTTCTTCGCCAGGGCCTGGGCCTATGAGCAGAGCGGCAGTTCGGGTCGCGCCATCGATGACTATTCACGCGTCATTGATCTCGCCCCAAATCACCCCGCCGCCCTTTTCAGCCGAGGATTCCTGGCTTTCTATCAGGACCGAATGGATAGTGCGGCGGATGATTTTGCCACTGTTTACGAGGTCGCCCAGGGAGGGCTTCGGGATTATGCCTTGATCTGGCGATACCTGAGCGAGGTGCGGGGCGGCGCCGATATGGTGAAGTCCATGACCGCCTTCGAGGGTAAGGGCGACCGCGAAACCTGGCCCGGAATTTTGGTCTCTTTGTTCTCAGGCGCTGTCCAGCCCGGCGATGCCCTGGTCACTGCGCGTCACGACAACCCCAAAACACAGCGAGAAAACGAATGCATCGCCTATTTCTTCATCGGCCAGCTTCATCTGATTCAGGGCGACCAGCCAGGAGCAATAGAATTTTTCCGAAAAACCATCGCTACCGGCGCCAGCCAATTGCGTCAGTACGCGGCGGCAAAAATCGAACTGAAGCGATTGCAACACTAACCTAACGAAGCTTTATCACCGTTAACCCGAGGCCGTTTGCACGAGAAGCCACAAGAGGAAAAATCCGGGTTTCCGTCCGCGCCAGTTCCGCCACGTTGTCCATCAGGTCGAGATAGGATTTCGACTGCGCCCGCCACATGGGGTTATCGGCCAGAGCGTAATGGTTCCACAAATCTCGGCGATACAGACAACCACCTTTGATATCAAAATTGCGGAACGCAACATAGGCAATAGATTGCCCTTTCAAATAGGCCTTCAGGCGGGCTGGGCCTTCCAGAAACGGCATGCCCGGTTTGGGGCTGACCGCGCCGGGCACGTCGATGTTGAAGACTCGATTGCGGCGATAATCGAGCGCAAAGGGTTGATCCAGAATAGCCAGCACACGTTGGCCTTCGGGAATCGCCGCCTGCATGGCGGCGTACTGGGCACGGTGTTCATCGGTCATCACCGTTTTTCCAAAGGTATCCTGAAACCGATTGAAATCGTGGTACAGCGGCACGGGCAACAACACCACGACAAGACACACTAAAATTCCATCGCCCACACGCACAGCGCCGCCACCTTTGCCCGCCAGGTCCGGCAGCCCTTGCCGGATGGTGTCCAGATAGCCGACCACGGTGACGATAAAAGCGGCATTCAGAAACGGCGCCGCATAGCGGTGCAGGGTTTCAAGGTTGTCGAACGTCAGCGTCCAGGTGGTCACCGCCGCCGTCACCAAGGCGGCCAGATAGAGCCCCAATCCCGCTGCCGGGCCACGGCGAACAGCATATAATATGAGGGGCACGGAGAATAACGCGACCTGGGGGCTGAGGAAAAAACCACCCAGCGAGGCCAGCTGCTCGGCAACCTCCAACGACCCCGAATAGGTTTCGGAAAACCCCGGCTGGTGATTGCCCTGGAACAACGGAAACAGGATCGTCCCCGACGAGCGGTCCATTAACGCCATCCAAGGAATAAGAAAAACCAGCGCCGAGAGACCTATATGGATAAAGCGGGACAGATGGCGGCGCAAAAACAACCGCCAATCGGGACGCGCGTAAAACGCCGACACCGACCACCAAAACACCACCGTCAACGCCGCGACCACCATATAATGGGCCTTCAGCGCGGCGGTGGCGGCGACCACCGCACCGGCCAGCCACAGGCGGCGGACGCCGGGTCCGGGCTCGGTTGCGGACAAGGGCATGGCATCAAGTGTGCGGAACAGGGTCAAAAACAGTGCCAAGCCGGTCATGTGGCTGGAACTGTTGGCCAACGGATAAGGCAAAATCACCGTCAACACCAAGGCCAGCAGGTACGGCAGCACACCTCGCCCGCCTTGCCGGGTGAATAAACCGGCGACCAGGCCGAAGGAAACGAGTACCGCCACCCCCCGGTCCATCAGGAATCCGTTGTCCTCGGTCCCGGCGGCCATGATCAGGGCCTGCAAAAACGTGTGCCCGCCGTATCCGGAAAGTCGGCGCAGGCTGTAGGGTTCAATCAGGGTTCCGGTCTGCAACAGGCGCGACACGTAGGTGAAATAGGCGACATCGTCATCGCTGCAATTGGCCGCCTGAAACGTAACTGCGGCGCCATAACGCCCCAGCAGCACCACCGCGATCAACGCCAGCAACACCAGCCCCAAGCGGGAAAAATCCTCGCCCCGGACCGGACCACTGCGGTTTTGAGCCATCGACACCAGATGAAGCGCTACCCCCACCAGGACCACGCCAATCACCACCGGGGCCGTCGCCAGACCGGCGAAACTAAGCCCGCCGCCTCCGATCACCATTACCGCCATGCCCCAACCGGCGCTCAGGCCCCAATCGGGCCTGGGCGCTCCGGCAAGCCGGGCGGCGGTGAGGCCCCAGCCAATGAGCGCCGACAGAACCCCCAACCCCCACAAGAACTGAAACGCATAACCCGCCAAGATATTTTCCCGTCTTATGCAAACGTTCGGACGCGTGATGGTAATGGCGCGTTACCCGCCCGGCAACCGCGCAGGAACTTCGCAAGGCGAGTCGAAATCTGATATAAACCCTTTAGCCTTTTCCACCGACTCGCTGAAAGGAATACGGTTATGGCCGATGAAGATGTCGTTGATTCCTGTCAGAACTGCCGGTTTTGGCAGCCCAGTTGGAAATTCAAGAAACAACAACAATACGATTCGGGGGCCGGGCGGTGTCGCCGCCAACCCACGCATGACCGGTGCACTGAGAAAGGATTCCGCAAAGGGGCTGTGTCGGCGTTATGCGCCCCAGGCCAGCGCGCTGACCACGGTGTGGATGGAAACCAAAAGCTCCGACTGGTGTGGAGATCACGTGCCCATCAACCCCGCAGGGTGACTTAGGCCGGTAGCGTCAGTTCCCGAAAATCAGCTTTTCGCGGCCATATAATTTGGCCGTAAAGGCGATCAGCAGGGCCGCTGCTGCAATCGACGTCGACATCGAGATCAGGGTGTCCGACCACACCAATGCTTCGCCCTGCACCATTCGGCTCAGGATCAAGGTCTGGGAGAAAATCGGTATAGTCATCATCCATTCGCGGGCCTGGACCGGCGCGAAGACCATGACCATTCCCGGAATCGCCGGCACCAGCGGCAACAGCCCGAGATAGGTCTGCGCCTCCTTAAAACTACGTGTCACGGTGGCGATGATGAACTGCACTCCGACCGCCACCATCATCAGCGGCAGCGTGACCATAAAAATGCCGACGACGGCGGCGATATTGAAGATTTTCGCAAACGCAAAATCGCCGCCGATGGTCTGGAAAATCACCCCGAACGCCACTAGCTGAACCAGCACGCCGACGGCGGTATACAGCAACGCCGCCAGATACTTGCCCAGCATAATGCCCCAGCGCGCCACCGGGTTAACCAGCAATGGCTCCAACGACCCCCGTTCGCGTTCGCCGGATGTCGTGTCCATGGCCAGATAAACACCGCCCATGAACAGGTTAAAAATGAACAACGGCGGCACCATCAACAGCAGGATTTCGACGATGTGGGTGCCCGCCTTGACGTCATGGCTGCTGATCGCCAGCGGCTGCAGGACATCCAGGTCGACGCCCTTGTCCTTGATGCGCTGGCCCCAGACCTTGCGATTAAAATCGCCCAACAGTGTCGCCGTGCGGTTCAACGCAATCAAGCCCGGCAGACGCGACGAGTTGGAAACCACCGTGATCTGCGCCGTCTTTTCCGCCTGGAACCTGGCGTCGAAGTCTTTCGAGATCACGACCACGATTTCCAGCTTGCCGCCGCGCACCGCGCCGTCCACATCGACCGGCGCGTGCACGACGCGCACGCCGCGACCCTCAAGATAGCGGACCAGGTCGGGCGCATACTCAGGCCCGCTGAGCGCCAGCGACGCCGTGCCAGACTTGGCAACCGTCGTCACGTCTACGATGGCGGAAATCATCAGGCCCAGTAACAACGGCCCCAGCAACGGATAGATCAGCGCCACCAGCAATGAGCGCCGGTCGCGGGAATTATCCAGGGCCTCCTTGGTGAAGATGACAAAAATTTTGCGCCACATGTCAGCCGTCCACCTGAGCGCCTGCCGCTTCGGTCACCGCCAGGAACATGTTTTCGATGGTCGTCTCCCCGGTCCGGCGCAACAGTTCATCAACCGTGCCCTCGGCGACGACGCGGCCCAGCGACAACACTATAATGCGGTCGGACACCGCCGCCACCTCGTTCATGATGTGGCTGCAAAACAGGGCGCAACGGCCACTCGTCCGCCATTTGCTAAGCAGCCCGTGAACGGCGCGGGAACTGGCGACATCGAGGCCGTTGGTCGGCTCATCCAAAATCAGGTTATGGGGTTCGTGCACCAGCGCCCGGGCGAGGCCGACCTTGCGGGCCTGGGCCTTGGAAAATCCCTTGGCCCGGCGGTCGATGAATTCGGACAATTGCAGCACCTCAATTAGTTCGTCCAGGCGGCGGGCCAGGGCAGCGCCGTCCATGCCATGCAGGCGGCCGTAATATTGAATGTGCTCGCGTGCGGTCAGGCGCGGATAAAGACCACGGGTGTCCGGCAGCACCCCGATCCGGCGCTGCACTTCGGTGCGGTCCTGGACCGTGTCGAAACCATCAACCCGAGCCCACCCTTGGTCCGGGTTCATTACCGTATAGAGGATTCGCAAGGCCGTCGTCTTGCCGGCACCGTTGGGGCCGATTAGGCCGGTGATCTCTCCGTCGCGGGCCTTGAAGCCGATACCGTCGAGCGCGGTCACCGAACGGAAAGTTTTGCGGATTCCCTGAATTTCGATCATTTCAGCAATTTTTACCGTTTATGGTCATTAACCCCTTGCCCAGGGGGGCTTAAAAAGAGGTTGCCCGCCAAAGAATTGAAAAACCACCTTTTTTTAATCCGATGTTTTAATGCACTTTTTCCCCCCTCAAGTAATTTCAATCATTTTTAGTAATATTTTAGAAATGTTTATGCGCTTCAATCCTATTGACTTAGGGAATCGCTTTTGCCACCCTAGCGGCCTTACAAGGGGGTTTTCGTGGCATTCGTTGTTGGGTTTCTAAATAAACTCGGCGCATAGTATTTCGAATGAATTACAGGAGTTAATGGAAATGAAAAACACGATCAGTCGGCTCATGAGGAGTCTCACTAAGAACGAAGACGGCGCGACGGCTATCGAGTACGGTCTTATCGCCGGTCTTGTTGCCATCATCATCATTACGGGTCTGACGCTTCTCGGCACCGACTTGAGCAACATGTTCCAACAGGTTGCCAACAGCCTCTAAGCATTATCCGGACCTACTTATCACCTCTCTTGCCGAGACTCTGTCCACGGGCGGGATTTTGTTTCCCAAAACCCCCGGTTTAGGCCGCGCAAGGCGAGACTGAAAAAGTAAACCAAGACCTGAGGCGTCTTCTTGTTTAAGGAACGTCCCTGGGTCTTGGTTTTTTCATGCCCGGACCTGTGCAACCGGGCCGCATGGGACATATCAGCGTGGACGCATTCCTCGATACCCTGCATTGGTTTGTGGCTGCGTCCTATCTGTTGTGTCTGGGGTATGGCGTGGTCTCCGACGTCCGCCGCCTGATTATCCCCAACGGAACCTGTATCCTGATTGCCCTGATGTTCCTGCCTGCGGCCCTGCTGGCGGGTACGGAATGGCCCGCCATCGCCTGGCATTACGCCACAGGGGCCGGGTTGTTAGTTGTCGGAATTGCCCTGTTTTCCCGCGACCTGATCGGCGGCGGCGACGCAAAACTTCTTGCGGCGACCGGCATCTGGATCGGTCCCGGCGATTTATGGACGTTTGTCGGGCTGGTCGCCGTACTGGGCGGCGTTCTCGCCGGCGTAATCCTGGTCGCACAGAAATTTCAAGGCACCTCAACGTTCTTAGGCGCCATTCCCTGGCTTGGGCACGGGGACACCAAAACCCAACCGACCCCTTACGGCGTCGCCATCGGTTTGGCGGCGGGGTATCTGTTTTTTGAAAACCCCGTCTTTCCCCAAGCCTGGGCGCAGGTTTTGGGATAGAGGCGTTAACCGCTTTGGATAACTGGGATTGCTAGAACACAATCACCACAATGCCGGTAATGTTTGAAATTAAAGACCCCCTGTTGCATTTCAGACATTTCAGTTCCTTTCAAATAATCTTTGGTTTTGCTTACAATTGCTGTGAAAAATTACCAACAAGATTATGCTCCTGACAATATTTGTGAAAGCTACGCCCCGTTCCTAAGGCGGCGTTTTGCATGACGGCCCGGGGGCGGGTAAACTTCGCCGCCGGAAAAAACCGTTTTTATTTTTAACGATCAAAGGATCGCCATGAGCGACGCCACGCCCGAAAATGTGACGCGCACCCAACTGCCGGGCGACGACGAAGCCGTCCTGATGATCCCGCCCGGCGACGTCGAAGACCCCGAAGTCTCCATCGTCATTCCGGCCATGAACGAAGAAGCCGTGGTCGGGGAGTTCCTGGACTGGTGCCGTGAAGGCATCGCCAAAGCCGGGGTTGCCGCCGAAGTCCTGATCATCGACAGTTCCACCGACCGCACCCCGGACATCGCCCTGGCCAAGGGGGCACGAGTTCTCAAAACCCCCTGCCGGGGCCTCGGGCGCGCCTATCAGGACGCGACCCCCATTATACGCGGCCGGTACGTTATTCTGGGCGACGCCGACTGCACCTATGATTTCCGCGAATTGGCACCGTTTTTGTTAAAGTTCCGCAGCCATCACCAATTCATCATGGGGTCGCGCTTCAAAGGAACCATCGAGGCCGGAGCAATGCCTGCGCTACACCGATTTTTCGGCACACCCCTGACAAATTTTCTACTCAACCTGATTTACGGCTCCCGGTTTTCCGACATCCATTGCGGCATGCGGGGCATTACGCTGGCCGCGCTCAAGGCCATGAACATCCGCTCCCAATCCTGGGAATACGCGTCTGAAATGGTCGTTAAATCGGTACGCATGAAGCTCGACACCGTCGAGGTGCCGGTCAAATTCTACAAGGACCGCCACGGCCGCGTCAGCCACCACAAGCGGGTGGGGTGGTTTTCGCCGTGGCATGCCGGGTGGATCAACCTGCGGGCGATGCTGATTTACGGCGCCGATTTCTTCGTTATGAAACCGGGTGCGGTGCTGCTGGCTGTAGGGCTGGTGCTGACCCTGGGCTTAAGCGCCGGACCGCTGACCCTCTCGGGCGTCACATTCTCACTAAACACCATGTGGTTGGGCGCGACGCTGTCGATCATCGGTCTGCAAAGCATTTTTCTCGGCTGCATGGCGGAAACCCTGTACGACCCGACGGGCCACGCCAAGCGGCGCTGGTTGAAGGTTTTCCCCTACACGCCGACGATCGTCGCGGCGGGGCTCCTGTTTTGCGTCGGCCTGGCACTCGGCGTCAATTTCGCCGCCGCTTATATGGGCGCCGGGTTTACCGTGTTCGCCGGCAACATCCACACTAACCACCTCGCCGTGACCGGGCTTGTCGCCATCGTGTTGTCGTTTCTGACCTTCGTCTCGACCCTGTTGCTACACGCCATCGCGGCCTACGCGCCCGATGACGGAGCGAAGGAATAGCCCCCCGTGCCGCGCAAACTATCCTATGGCCAAACCAAGCCACCGACACTGGTCGATCGTTTCGGCATCTGGCTGTCGGCGCGGCGCATTCGGTCTTACGTAAAAGACCCCACGAACAAACGAATTGGTGATTTCGGCTGTGGCTATCAGGCCCAGGTCGGGCGGCTGTTTCTGGGTAGTGCTAAGCACATGACCTTTGTCGACTTGGCGCTGGCCCCGGATTTGAAAGACCATTCCAAGGTCACCGCCGTCGAAGGCCGCCTGCCCGATGCCGCCGCCGAGCTCATGGACGGCAGTCTCGACGTCATCATCTGCAATTCGGTGCTCGAACACCTGGGCGAACCGATGGAGACCTTGCATATGCTGCGCCGCCTGTTGGCGCCGGGGGGAATATGCCTGGTCAACGTGCCGTCGTGGCGCGGCAAATGGTTCCTCGAGTTTGCCGCCTTTACTCTTAAGGTCAGTACGGTCGAGGAAATGGACGATCACAAGACCTATTACGACCCCCGCGACCTGTGGCCGATGCTGGTCAAAGCCGGGTTCAAGCCCTCCAACATTTCGTGCTTTCGCCACAAGTTCGGACTCAACACCTTCGCCGTGTGCCGTCTGGATGCCTGAGCACTTCTCCAATTCAGGCACCCATTCCGGCAAAGAGGACTGGGACCGTCACTGGGACCATTTTTCCCGCGCTACCCGGTCCAATCCGGCCCAAGCGCTGCGCCGCAGGTTGATCCGCCGCTTGCTCGGCGGCGACACAACCGCCCCGGACGCGGCCATTCTGGACATCGGCTCTGGCTCCGGCGATTTGCTGGCAGAATTGTCGCGGCATTTCCCCGACGCCGCCTTCGCCGGCGTCGACCTTAGCGACAGCGGGCTGGCCGAAACCGCCCGCAAGCTGCCTGGCGCACGGTTGCGGCAATTCGACTTTTCCAGCCCCGGCGACACGCCCGCAGACCTTGCGGGTTGGGCATCACATGCGATCTGTTCCGAGGTTCTCGAACATGTCGACGACCCGGCCGCCGTTCTCGCCAACATCGTCCCCTGTCTGATGCCCGGCGGACGGCTGGTGGTCACCGTTCCGGGCGGGCCGATGTCCGCCTTCGACAAACACCTGGGCCACCGTCGCCATTACAGCAAGGCCGAGCTTTCTGCCTTGCTGGAAGGCGCAGGGCTTGTGGTCGAGGTGGCGGCGGCATCGGGCTTTCCCACCTTCAACCTGTACCGGTGGGTGGTGATCGCGCGCGGCGGCAAGTTGGTTGACGATGTCAACAATGCGCCCGGCCTTCTGGCGCGCGCCGTGATGGCGGTGTTCGATGCCCTGTTGCGGGTTTCCCTGTTCGACACCCCCTGGGGCTGGCAGATCGTCGCCCGCGCCCGCAAGCCTGAATAAAAGTACCCAGCCCCTCTAAACTTGCGGTTAATTTTACTGATATACTTTTCCCGTCCCGTTGGTTTCTCACTTCCAGGAGGCCTCCAATGCGTATTCGGAATATTTTTTCCCTGTCTTCTCAATTGGTCGCCGCCGTCCTGTTCGGTTCCGTCCTCACCGGCGTGCCGTCGGGGCAAGCCCTTGCCCAGGGCAAAGATCCCGAAATGGCAATCAAAAAATTTGACAGGAACGGCGACGGAAAGGTCAGCCGCAAGGAATGGAAACGCGACCCTGCCACCTTCGAGGAAATCGACACCGATGGCGATGGATTCCTGACCGTTGAGGAATTCAAGGCCCGCTTCAGTAGCGGCGAAAAAAGCGCAAAAAAGGAATCCAGGCGCAAAAAATCCGGTGGCGACGGAAAAGACGGCGGCAACATTATCAGCAAGGACGATCTAGCCCCGGTCACGTTTAAGGGCTTTAAGCGCAAACCGGATAGCCGTGCGCAGCAAATCGAACTGGGCCTGCTGGAAACCAACCTGATCCCGGTTTACCCCGACGACGTATATTGCCCGAAAATCGACCATATTTTCGGCGAGCCGTGGAGAGGGCCGGTTCCCAACAGATGGCATTCCGGCGGCGATATTCCGTCCAGTTGGGACGACCCCATCCACGCCATGGCCGACGGGGTCGTGATCGCGAAGTTCGATAGCGGCTTCAGGGGCATACAAGTCATATTGCAGCACGCGCCCGAAGATACCGGCCTCGACGTATGGGTCTATACGCTGTATTCCCATTTCCGCACCATGCCCGAGGTGGCAATCGGCCAACGGGTGCGCATGGGTGAATACCTCGGCCCCAACGGAAAAACCGGCGTGCCGGGTAAAAAACGCGAACCCCACCTGCATCTCACCATAATGTTCGCCGCCACGCCCAAATACGCCCTGTTGGTCAACGAAAAGGGTTCGCTGATGATTCCGCTTGATGGTTATTTTGCGGGTCCCCTGGCCCTGATGCGGCGCAAGATGCCGATCGACACCCATTCCATGCGCGCCCTGCGGGAACAGGAACGCCGCGTGATCATCGCCTACAAGAAAGAATCGGGGGCAATCGTCCCGCCGGACGCGAAGATCATCTGGCCCTTTACCTGCCGCTAGGCGGGCGCGGGGCAAACTGCTCCAGGAACGTCTCCGCCACCAGCTTGTGGCCTTCGGCGTTCCAGTGGAAATCGAAGGGGATGAAATAGCGTTCCATCACGGCGCGCGGTGTGTCCTTGCTAAACACCGGAAACAGGCTGATGAAGGGCACGTTCTTGTCCGCCGCCCAGTCGCGCCAGAAACCCTGGTGACGCGGGGCTTCGGCGTCATGGAACAACTGGTCCGGCCACGGATAGACCGCCAGGGTCAGGCCGATACCGCGATTCCTTAACATCTCCCACAACCCGTCCATATCGCGCGCCGCCCGTGCGCGGCCCTGTTTGCCGTAGGCGCGCCAACGGTCGTCGTCGAAGGTCCAGGCCGAAAACACCATGCGCGTCACCGAATACAGCCAGCGATCATAACTGTCCACATCTGACAGTGGCTTACTCCAGGCCCGTGAAATTTCCAGACGCTGATTGACGAAGGCGGCAATCGCAGCCAAGTGGTCGTAGGCGACGAACCCGAAGCGCGCGATTATGGAGACATCGCGCAACCAAAGGCGCGCACGATCAGAGACCCGCGGCTGCGGCGCAGGGGGCACGATCAGGTTTCCCTTTCCATCCCATTGATAGCGCCGGGCCTGGTCGTAGATGTCTGAGATGTCGAGGAACACCACCACCTGGTCGAACTTCAAACCGACGGTTTCCAGCAGGTGTTTGGCCTTCAACCAGTAAACCACCGGCGCCGACGAATCGACGCCCGCATTCAACACCTCGATCCCTTGTTTTGCCATCTCCCCGGCGACCCGGCCGACGAAGGTATCGGAGTAGGCAAAACCTTTGCCCTCGGTAAAGGAATCGCCCAGGAACAGAACTCTTTTACCGCTCCCACGGAGGTCAACGGTGCGCGGGGTGGCGTCCTTAAAGCCTAGGGAATTGGTCGCATAACTGTACCTGTTGAGCCCCCATGCCTCGGTGATTTGCCGGTTGGGGGCGAAGCCGTGGTGATAAACCTCGGAACGCACCCGGTGGTCGCTGGGCGGATAGGCGGCCACCCAAAAATCGCAATTATTGCGGCAGTACCACGCCCCCCCGACATCGAACGGCAACACGGCCAACACCACCAGGGCCAGGGCACGCAAAAATTTCATTCCCGTTTCGTCCTTTTCCCGTTCACGGGGTATGATCCCCGATCCTTGGTATTTGGAGTATAAACCAGGTGACGACTAGCAACAGGCCGGCGCTGATTATACTGGGTATTATTTTTACGCTCGCCGCCGGGCTCAGGGTGTGGGCGGCGGGCGGTGACCTGTGGATCGACGAAATTTGGTCGCTCGACAATATCGCCCTGGCCCGCGCCTCGGCCAAGCCCGGTGACTGGTTGGCGCTATTTTTCCATGACAACACCCATGCCCTGAACACCGCCTATCTGGCTCTCGTCGATGCCTGGATTGGTCCCTACGGCCCGCCATTGGCCTACCGGGCGTTTTCCGTTGTCAGCGGCCTCGGTTCCGTCGCCGTCGCCGCCGCCATCGGCTGGCGGCGCGGCGTTTGGGAAGGCCTCATCGCGGCCGCCTTGATCGGGTTCAGCTATCCCATGATTCATTATTCCGGCGAAGCCCGAGGCTATGCGCCGATGTTGCTGGCCGGGCTCGCCGCTTACGCCATTCTGGAACGCCATCTCGTCGCGCCGACGCCGGGGCGGATGACAGCCTTTATCATCGCCTGCTTGCTCGGTCTGGCCTCCCACCTGACCTTTATCATAGTGCTCTGCGGATTTGGGTTGTGGGCGGCGGTGGTCCTGTTCCGGCGACAGGAGCCGCCGGTCCGCACCATCGCCCGGTTGTGCCTCCTGTTCGGGGCACAAATCATCGCCGTCACTGTTTATGGCGCAATCGCCGTCAACAATCTGGTTATCGGCGGCGGGGCGATGGTGCCCGCTATCGATGCACTTGGCGACATGACGGAATTGACCTTCGGCGCCGATCCCGCCGGGAGCGGCTCGGTAACCCTGGCCATCGCCCTCGGCGTCAGCGGCATCGTCTGGTGGCTGCGCCGCCGGGGAAAACCCGAGTGGACGTTCTTCGCTATTGTTGTTCTGGCTTTTCCCTTGGGCATGGTGTTGGCAGACCTGTCATCCGGACTGGCGCCCCGGTATTTTATCGCCCCCGCCCTGTTCGCCCTGATTGCCACGGCACGGGGCCTCGCAGCTCTGCTGGCGAGGGGACCCTGGTCGCGCACGATGGCGGGCCTGATTTTAGCGGTGATACTGATCGGCAACGGCCTGTTGGCAGGCAATTTTTTCACCCAAGGGCGCGGTAACTACGCCGACGCCGTCACCGTCATCGCCGGGTCCGGTACGCGCCCGGTCCGGTTCGCCGGATACCACCCGTTCAGCATCGAAACAGTCACCGCCTATCACGCCCGGCGCACCGGACGCGCCGGGGATATCCAGTTCGTCGATGCTGAGGAGGACGCCCGCAATCCGGCGGGGCTATATATCGACGGCAATTTCAACGGCGCAGCGCCACCTAACGAAATTTCCCGTGCCGTCGGTGGCGGTCTGAAACGGTACCGGCTGCAGGTGGTGTTTCCCCATTGGGGATTGTCGGGGGATACCTGGGCGATTTACCGCCGAGCGGATTAGAGGCGCACCTCGAATAGACGGAACGCCTTGGCGGCTTTCTCCGGCAGCGGAATTTTCGACAGCCAGACCGGCAGGTCGCCGTTTTCCAGACGCTGATAAAACGTTCCTTCCCCGGTCAGGAAATACCCGTCGTGGCTGGACTCCGGACACAATAGCAGCAAGTCGACACGGCGCTTGCGTAAAAGACCGAGGACTTGCGCCTCGTCCTTGGCACTGAATATCCGGTAGCCGTCATAGACACCGGCTGTGTTGCGGTGGTGCACGGTGGCGACGACACGGTGCGGCGTGCGGTAGAGAATTTCCGCGCCGAAATTGGCCGAGGCAACTATGATGCGCGGGCGCGACGCCCACTCGGGACCCTTCAGGAATTGCGTCACTTCCGCCAATGGACAGGAATTTGCCCCGGCTTTGATTTCAGCCTTCTTGTCCGCGCCGGCAGTGGCCAGCCCGATCATGCCGGCGAGCGCCGGGCCGATGGCGATCAACGCGATCACCGCCACCTTGATCGGCACCCGCGTCGGCAGGGTGAACCGGCGATTGATCGCGGTGTCCGCAGATACCATCAGGTCGGCGATAATCAGCGACAGGAAAAAGCCCGCATACAGCGTCCATCTGGCCCAGGTCACGGCCAACAGCGTATAGACCAACACAGCCGCCGCCAGCGTCAACCACATCCAACGCTGCGGCCCGAACCAGTTGGTGTAGGTCCGCCACAACACCCAGGGCGCGGCCAGTGCGGCGCTGCCGACGTAAAACAGGAAATGGGCCGTATCGCGGATCGGGCTGTATTCGGCGATGGCGCCAAAAATTTCCAAAACCACCGGGTCAACACCGGTCAGCGGGTTGAGCAACAATCCGTCGTACAGCAATCGCAGGACCAAGACCGTACACCCCGCGCCGACGCCGCCCAGCACACCCCGCCCAAGGACTCCGACCCGGTGCCAAACCCGTTCGCTGGCGGCAACAACTGACCAGAACGCCAGCAACAACGCCGCCAGTGTGACATGCACGATCGACACCCGGTCGTATTCCACCAGGAAAAAATCACCAACACCCTTTTCCGCCACCACCATCAACACCAGACTGACCAGCAGCCCCAGCGCCGCATACATATTGCGCCGCGGCGCGCCCTCTTCGCCCGCCACCCAGGACAGGCCCGTGGCCGCAAAACACAAGCCCAGCAATATCAGTGTTTCCGGCCCCATCCACAGGCCAAAGGACAACATCACGCCGAGTAAAACCGCATTCAGATTATGGAAAGGGCAACGGCTCGGCGGATCGCTTAAGGCGCGCGCGAGAAACCCCAGCGTCAGCAACACCGTTACCCCGAACACCGCGTGATGGTCGGCCCGCCCGATGATGGAAAACGCCAGCACGCCGAACTGGGTGCCCGTCATAGCCCCGGCGATCAGCGCCCCCGTGCGCCCCAGTACCGGCGTCATCGCCCACACCATGACCAGCGCCGCGATAAGGTGAAACAACGGACTGATAACGACCCCGGCCCAGTAGAGTGCGCTCTTGACCCCCAACACCGGCATCATCGGCGCCGCCAGCACGATCAGCGCGGCATCGAAAGGCCGCGTCCAGTGAACCGAGACACCGAACGGCGCATTGGCGCGGGGAATGGTGTTATCGAACCAGGCTCCGGTCTCATACAACTGTTCGACCCGCACCAGACGGGTGTAGCTATCGCCATCGGCGAGCCCGCCACCGGCGACGATTTCATCACCGACCAGCCCCCAGGACGCATGGATCAGGATCACGAACCCGGCCACCAGTAACAGCGGCCAGCGGGCGTGCGGTTTGTCCTTAAATTGGGTCCGTTGGCTCATGGTTCGGCAACTGTATACAGCCGAAATGCCGTGCCCAAGACCTCCGGCAAGGCGACCTCGGCCAACCAACCGGGGGCATCGCCATCCAAAAGTCGTTGATACAGATTGCCCTCCACCGCCCGGTATGCATCCCCGCCCCAGCGCCGGCAGACCAGCACAAGATCGACACGGCGCTGGCGCATCAGGGCCAGGGTTTTAAAGTCATCGGTTCCACTAAGAATACGAATGCTGTCGATGATGCCCTGCGTGTTGGGGTGGTGCAGGGTTCCCATCACCCGGTGCGGCGTGCGGTACAGCAGTTCCGCACCGTCGTTGGCCGACGCCAATATCATCCGTGGCCGGTCGCCCCACGGCGCACGGTTGAGAAATCGCGACATCGCCTGCACCGGACAGGGGCGCGGATCACCGTCCACGAACTCCCTTGTCCCGGCGGGCGATGACGTTGACGCTATCCCGGCCATACCGACGGCGAAGGGGCCAACCGCAATGAGCAGCAACAACCACACTTTGCCGGTCACCCGAACGGCGGGGGCAAAATCGTCAAACAGCGCCTCGGCCCGCATCATCATATGGGCCAGGGCGACCGTTGAGAACAGCCCGACATACAACGACCAGCGAATCCAGTTGACCGCGAACAGCGTATAAACAACCAGCCCGGCGACAAGCAACAGCCAGCCCCACCGCTCCGGCTCGTGCGAGCGAACCACCTGCATCACGGCCCACGGCAGGGCGAGGATCACGCCGCCGGCATAGACCAGGAAATGCCATGGATCCGGCACCGGGGCATATTCCGCAACGGACGCGAAAATCTCCAACATCACCGGGGCGACATCAATGAGCGGGCTAACCAGCACCTTCGGGAATAACGCCACCATCCCGGCGAAGATCACGCCGCCGCCGATGGCCCCTGCGGCCAACCTTGCCCAGGCCCTCTTGAGGGGCGCAAATCCCAACGCTGACCACAATCCAAAAATCAGCGCGCCCAAGGTGACATGAACGATGGACAGGCGGTCGTATTGCACGGTCCACACCCCCGGCCCCCGTTCAATCACCAGCGCCGCAATCAGCCCCAGCAAAAAGCCCAGCGCCATGCGCCGGTTAACCGCCAACCCGCCCCCGCCATCCTGCACGGCCCATTTCAAAGCCGCGACGCCGAAGCACAGACCCGCCGTGACTTGTATTTCGGTACCGACCCAGACGCCGAACGCCAGCACCCATCCGGCCGACAAGGCATGGCGTGCCGCATCGCCCGGGCTAACCAGCGCACGCAGCGTAAACCCGAACGCCGCCACCGCGACCAGCCCGACCAGCACATGATGGTCCGCGTGGCCGATGGTGGCATAGCCCAACACTCCGAATGCCACCGCCGACAGCATCCCCGCCACCACCGATGCCCCGGCCCCGATCAGCGGCCTTGCCGCCCACATCAATGTCACCGCCGCCAAGCCGTGCAACAGCGGGCTTATCAGTACCCCGGCCCAGAACAGCGCCTTGGCAAAACCCACAAACGTCGCCATCGGCAAGGCAAGTCCAATCAGAAGTACGTCGAGCGGCCGCGTCCAGTGCAACGAGCCGCCATAGGGCCAGTTGGCGCGCGGCAGGCTGACATTGAACCAGTCGCCGGTCTCAACCAGACGCAGGACGCGGACCAGCCGCGCATACCCGTCGCTATCGACCAGATTGCCATGGGCGACGACGCTGTCACTAAGCCACCACCACGCGGCATGGACCAAAGCGACTGACGCCAGCACGGCGATGATCGCAAGCCCTGTTTGCCCCGTTTGATGCTGATTTTCCACAGGTCTGCCCCTTTTCCGCCACAACCCCATGTTAATTGATTCCCTGTCGGAGAGGCGAAAAAACGCAACGATTTCTTAAGGGTTGCCAACATACCATTGATTCTGTTGATTGAATCTGCAAAAACACTGCAACGCGGCCCGCAACCGGCGATAAAACGCCAGGGCCGTGACAAAAAAACAACGCGGGAGAACACCGCATGCTCTTGAAGGGACTCTTGTCGGCGGCGGCTCTGATCATCGGAGTCACCACATCGGCAGGCATTATTCTCAACGGCCCCGACACCCCGGACGGTAATGGGGGAGCCCTGTCGCTTGCGCCTCTGTCGCTGGGCAATCCGACGGCGGGCGCAACACTGACCACCCTGCGCACCGACCTGCCGAACCCATCCAGTGGCGCCGCCGACCCCGGCGCCATTACGGTGCCGTTAATAATCGGCCGCGGCGACACGCTGGCCGGGCTGATGACAAAGGCCGGGGTACACAACGCCGAGGCCCAGGCCGCGATTTTCGCCTTGAGAAAACTGTTCGACCCCCGGCGGATCACAAAAAACCACAACATTTCTCTTACCTTCCAGCCGCCCGCCGCCGGCACGCCCGCCGCCCGCAACCCTGCCCTCGGGCGCTTTACGGGATTGCTGGTCGAGCCTGACTACAACACCGCCTTCAAAGTCGGCAAGGACGCCAACAACCGCTTCACCGCTTCGAAGATCGAAAAGACTCTCAACCGCGTTCTCACCCGCACCGAAGGGACGATCGAATCCAGCCTTTACCTGTCCGGGCGCAGGGCCGGTATCCCCGACCGGGTACTGGTCGAACTGATCCGCGCCTATTCCTGGGACGTCGACTTCCAGCGCGACATCCGAACTGGGGACGGTTTTCAGGTGATGTACGAAAAACTTTACGACGAGCACGGCAACCAGGTGCATTCGGGCGACATCCGCTTTGCCGCCCTGACCCTGTCGGGCAAGCGCCACGCCATTTACCGCCACACCACCAAAGACGGTACCGACGATTACTTCGACGAAAAAGGCCGCTCCGCCCGCAAGGCGTTGATGCGCACACCGATTGATGGTGCGCGCCTGTCGTCGGGCTTCGGCAAGCGCCGCCATCCGATCCTGGGCTACAACAAAATGCACCGCGGCGTCGATTTCGCCGCCGCACGCGGCACCCCCATTTATGCCGCCGGCAACGGGTTTGTCGTCAAATCCGGGCGCAACGGGGCTTACGGCAATTACGTCAAGATTCGCCACAACAACCGCTACCACACCGCCTACGCCCACATGCGCCGCATTCACAAAAGCGCGAGCCAAGGCAAGCGTGTCAAACAGGGCCAGATTATCGGCTACGTCGGCACCACCGGGCGGTCCACCGGCCCGCACCTGCATTATGAAATCCTCGTCGGTGGACGGCGCACCAACCCGATGCGGGTAAAAATGCCGTCCGGGCGCAAGCTCAAAGGCACACAACTCGAAACCTTCCTGGCGGCGCGCACAATTACCGATGAGAGATTCGCCGCCCTGCCCCCGGAACGCAAAGTGGCTGACGCCAGGAATTAGTTTAAGCCGCCGACCACAACCGGCGAAGAGAGGAGCCCTTTACAATGGTCCGAGCCGCCACAACAACCGTACTCTTTTTGAGCGGGCTTGCAGCGGTCGTCCTGTTTGGATCGGTCGGGGCTGGTCACGCGGCGGCGAACGAATGCACGCCGTTCCCGAAGGTTCCCTGGTGGGGGGAGTTGAGCCACCAGTCTGTCGGCCAACTAGTCAAACGGCGGCACGACGGCGACTGGGCTGCCTATATCCGGCTTTGGGAAAGGAACCTGTCCAAGCTGAGGGAAATCAGGGGTAACCAGTCGCGCGCCGTAGTTTCGTCACCGGGCCTGAAGACACAACGCAAAATATTGGGCGGGGCCGAACTGGATACATACATACAGAATATCCAAACCCGAATCACCGTCATGCGCTGTCTGGCGAAACAGGGCGAAGCAAAAATTGAGAAACCTGTGCCCACCGATCGCACCACGAATCTTCGTCAACAAAGCGCCGCCGCCGGCAAGCAACTGGCCGGTGCCCTTGGCTGCCCCAGTTGCCACGGGATCAACGGAACATCCACTTTTCCCCGCTTTCCCAACCTGGCGGGGCAAAGCGAATTGTACCTGATAAAGCAGTTGAAGGAATTCCAGACCCGGCCCGGGGGAAAAGGGGCGCACCCCGCAACCGCCCGGCGCCAAAGCGGTTCCATGACGGCGCGGGCCGAGAAACTGAGCGAAGATGACATCTGGAACCTGTCGGCGCATTTCGCCCATCTACCCGCCTGCCAAACGGTGACGAGGTACCCACAGACCCCGCCCCGGCCCGAAATAGCGGCGCGTTGCGTCGAATGCCACGGCATCGAAGGAAATGGCGTCTTCCCTGAGGTGCCCAATCTGGCTGGACAGCACAAACGCTATCTGGCGAACCAGCTCAAGGCCTTCCGCAAAGCCGGGCAGGGCAAGAATAAAGAGGGTAAGTCGGGCGTGCGCTATCACTTTTTCATGTCGCCGCTTGCCAAGGGATTAAGTGATACCGACCTTGACCGTCTGGCCGATTACTTCTCGAAGGCAGGGTGTTCGGGGCTATGACGTTCGTCTCTTACCACAACCGGCGAATACCGTAATCATCGAAGACGGCCTCAATACTGATCAGCGGCAAATCGTGGGCCTGGGCCTGTGCGATCAGCATGCGGTCAAAAGGGTCGCGGTTCGGGCCGGCCAAGCTGCCCGCCCGGGCGCCATCGGCAAGGCTGATGGGCAGTTCAGAAAAACCCTGCGAGGCCATGCACGCGCCAAAGTCCGACGCCACCTCGGCGGCACCGGGCAATTTTCCGATGCGGACCTTGGTCGTGATTTCCCATGCCGAAGCGGCGCTGAGATAGATTACATTCTCTTCTCTGGCGATGAATTTGCGTGCCGCCTCAGAGAGCTTCGCGTCGCTGGCCAGCCACCAGAGAAAAGCATGGGTATCGAGGATGGCTTCCATGTCCCGGCCGCCTACGTCACTGTTCCCAGGCGTCTAGTTCATCTTGCGGCAACGGATCGAAGAACGACTCGTCCACCCACACCTTGCCGCGCATCGCCCCAAACTCCCGTTTCGGCTTAGGCGCATCAACGGGCACCAACCGCACCATGGGTTCCTTGCCCCGCGCGATGACGATGGCCTCGCCGGCGCAGGCACGTTTGATCAGCTTTGACAGGTGGGTCTTGGC
>JABMOG010000166.1 GCA_013204265.1 Rhodospirillales bacterium | reverse complement strand
ACGGGAAAGGATCAAACGGAAAACGATGAAGACCCGGCGCTTGCAATACCGCAAATACGCCGCTTAATATGATCAACCAGATGAGCCAGATCCTCTCTTAGATCAGGCCGCCACCTGTTCCAATTTATATGACGACGGACAATTTGAACCTTGTTAAGGGCGCATGCCTCTTCTCTTACTGATTTAAGATTAACTGTTCTTGCTGAACGATTTAGAGCAACAGCTTCGTTGGAATTACGGCTAACGGCCAATTCAAACGAGAACGGCCTATCGACATCCCCTTCACTAGCATAAGCGCTCAAACTTAACGGGTTGTGCCCCAGTACGTTTCTCGCTCCATTGGCACCAGTAACCATGTCAATTTCGGAAATTATTTCATTCCAACTTTGGATGGTACCAGGGTTGGATATAGAGCTTCTAACGGCCTTATCAGCTAACTCTCTTTTAGCTTCATAACTTGTGAAATTTTTCGATCCATAAAATTTCGAGACGGCATCATTTTTCCTTATGTCGCCTGCTGCGTAATAGCACTGAAAAAGCATGTGCTCTATTCCAGCGGAAGTGCTGACACAATAACCTGTGAATGAATAAAACCTGACAACCTCATCCTTAATTTCATCAATGTCGCCAATGATTCCTAAATGCATCAATCAACGCCCCCTTCACGTGAGCAGAACACATCATACGTCTACAACCAATAAACTATCGGCAAGACCTATGCCTAAACTATTAGCGTCTCATGTTCCCCCAAACCTTACCCCGGAATCAAAAAAGCCCCAGCCTGTTAGGGCTAGAGCCTTAAGAAAAGAATGGTGCCCAGGGACGGAATCGAACCGCCGACACGAGGATTTTCAATCCTCTGCTCTACCAACTGAGCTACCTGGGCTTTATCCCGGAAGGGAAGCGATTACCGGAGCCTAAGAGGCTCTGATAAGCCGCGAAACGCGCTTATAGAAGAATTCCCCATTAGTGTCCAGCATGGCTGCGCGCCTCGGCGAAGGTCAAAAACTCTAGGCGTCTTCATCCCCGTCAGCAAAGGCGTCGGGGCCTTCATCGGTGGGAATTCGGTATTCGCCGTCGAGCCAGCGCCCCAGGTCCAGATTGGCGCAGCGATCGGAACAGAACGGAAGGTATTTGGCCGACGCCAGCTTAGCGCAGTTCGGGCATTTGCTTTTCTTCAGCGGCACCACTGTGCCCGCCGGGCCGGTTTTTTTCGTCATGGTTTAGCATCCCCGTTACCGACGATGATGTCGCATTGGCCGTCCGTCAAAGTGTGCTCGGTCTCCAGTTCAATGACAAGCCCGAGCCTGTCTTGCGCCTGTTTCAGGGCCAGTGCCGCCGTAGCACCCGCCCCGCCGCCGCCTGTCAGCGCCGCTATTACACCAGCCGGTGCCTTAATCGTCACCCCTACCCCGCCCCGAGCCTCGTACAGCACCCGGCGCAACACATCGAGCGCCTGGGTCTCGAACGATTTCTGTGTCTCCTTAGGCCTCAAACCACCGAGAACGCCCAGCAGGGACAGACCGTGGCGCGGCCGCGTTATTTCGACCAGTCCCATGCGGGTATAACCGGCGACATTGAGGCCCAACGGATCGCCCGTGGCGGAGCCTTTGAGCACAGCCAGAACCTTCCTTTTTTGGGCGTCATCACGCAGCGGCACAAAATCGATGACAATCAGGCCGGAAATATTGCGCAGCCTGATCTGGCGGGCGGCCTCGGTGGCGGCTTCCAGGTTGGCCTCGAACGGGGTCTGTTCGCCGGTGTTGACGTCGATAGCTGTAAGGGCGGGCGTCTGGCTGATTATCAGCGACCCGCCACCGGCAAGAGTGACCTTTGGCGCGAAGGCGGCGTCGATCTGCTCGGCGACGTCAAAGGCCTCGAACAGGTCTTGCTGTCCATTATGGTGCGACACCACAGGCAAAACCCACGGCAAATGCGCACCGCAAAATCCGCGCACCCGGTTCAGGGTCTCTGGATCATCGATCACGACGCCCTCAACCAAGGCACCGCCAAAATCCCGCAGCGCCCGGCACGCCGCCTCGACCTCGGTAAACACCAATGCGGGCGCGGACGACGTCTCCGCCTGTTCGGCGATTTCTTTCCAGCGGGCGGTCAAATAAGCGGCTTCTTTTTCGATGTCCGCGTCCTCGACCCCAGACGCCTGCGTGCGGACGACAAATCCACCATTCCCCGGGGCTAAGTCGGCAACCAGCCCCATAAGCCGCTCGCGTTCCGCCGCCTCAACAATCCGGCGGGAAACCGAGATACCGACCTGATGGGGGCGAAAAATTAAAAAGGCCCCGGCCAGATGGATATGCGTGGTCAGCTTCGCGCCCTTATCCTCGACCGGGTCGCGTTGCACCTGAACCAGAATGGCGTCCCCCTCGCGGGCGAAATCACCGATCCGCCCCCCGGTTTTGCCGACGGGGCGGGCCTCGGGCAGGCTAAGAAAGCCGTCCTGGGATTGACCGAACGAGACAAAAGCGGCGTTCAATCCTTGCGACACGGCTTTGATGCGACCCAAATACATATTGCCGACGAGGCTGGCTCTGCCCACCCGGTCAATCCAGATCTCGGCCAAGCGCCCGCCCGACAGCAACGCTGTGCGGGTTTCCCCAGGCGAGGTGCTAATCAATATCTGGTCAATGGGCATGACGGCTCAACCGGACAGGGCGCCGGCACCCCGCAACAGCGCCGCCGTTTCCGCCAGGGCCAGACCGACCACGTTGGAATAAGAGCCGATGATTTTTGGAATAAACGCCGCCGCCGTGCCCTGAATAGCATAAGCCCCGGCCTTGCCTTGCCATTCGCCGCCTTTGAGGTAGGCGTCAATTTCTGCATCGCTCAGACGTTTGAACATCACCGCCGTTGTTACCAGGCGGCGCAGACGACGCCCATCGGGGCCGAGCAGGAAAATACCACCGTGGACCCGGTGCCTGCGGCCCGACAGCAACTCCAGGAAGGCCCGCGCTTGGGACTCATCGGTGGGCTTGCCAAGAATGCGCCGCCCGCAGGCGACCACCGTGTCAGCCGCCAGCACCCAGTCGTCCGGAAATTGTCCGGCGACAGTGACGGCCTTGGCCTCGGCCAGCCGTTTCGCCAGATCGACCGGCAATTCGCGCGCTCCCGGGGTCTCGTCAACCTCGGGCACCGCGACTGCATGCGGTGTAATGCCAATTTGCGACAACAGATCAAGCCGCCTTGGCGAGGCCGAGGCAAGTATCAGGCGCATGTTCATGGCGCCGCCGATTATTTGAAACGAAAAGTGATCCGGCCCTTGGTCAGATCATAAGGGGTCATTTCAACGTTGACCCGGTCGCCAGCCAGCACCCGGATACGGTGCTTGCGCATCTTACCCGCGGTATGGGCAAGAATCTCATGGTCATTATCCAAAACCACCCGAAACATCGCGTTGGGCAGTAATTCGGTAACCGTGCCGGTTAATTCTAGTACTTCTTCTTTCGCCATATAGTCCTCAATTGCGTTCAAAGGCGGCTCATACAAAACTTGCCGGGGCCCTCAGGTCAAGCGGAATTCCTCTATTCCTAGTTCAGGTATCAGAAACCCGGACCAGTGGAAAGCGGGCCTTGATGCGCTCCAACAGTTGATCGCGCACTTTTCGATAGGCGTCGAGCATGGTTTCGCGGTCTTCCGACTCGATCAGGGATGGGTCGAACGTATTCCAAAACTCAACATCACAGGCCATTACCCGCGTCATTTCCACGGCTTTGTGCTGGGCTTCCGGCGATAGCGGAATGACCAGATCGAAATAGGAATCCTCCAAGTCATCGAAGGATTTGGCAGTATGCCTGGAAATATCGATACCGATTTCATCCATCACCGTGACGCTAAAACCATTTATCTCGCCCGGGCGGGCACCGACGGAATCGACGAAGATACGGTCCCCGTGCAGGAATTTCAGCAACCCTTCGGCCATCGGCGAGCGAATCGAATTCATCGTACAGGCAAACAATACGGCGGAGGGAAGATCGGACATCTATATATCCATCTTCACGCTTTAATATGCAGGACACAGATCAGAGTGAACAAGCGGCGCGCGGTGCGTTTGTCGACATCGACCTTTCCGGCCAGGCGGTCGCGCAGGATGTCCGAGCCCTCGTTGTGCAGGCCCCGGCGGCCCATATCCAGGGCCTCGATGCGCGATGGCGGCGCCGTCTTGATGGCTTCGAAATAGCTTTCGCAGATCATGAAGTAATCTTTGACGATGCGCCGGAATGTGTTCAGCGGCAGGGAGAAGCGGTCGACCGCGGTTCCGGTTTTCAAATATATGTCAAAAACCAGCCGGTTTTCCTCGATGCTGAGATGCAGGTCATAAGGACCCTCGGCACTGCCTTCCGGTTGGAAATGGTTTTCTTCCAACAGGTCGTAAATGGCCACCTTGCGTTCGTGTTCGACGTGAGCGGCCCGGCGAACAACGCTTTTTTCATCGAGATGAATATTTGAAATGTAGTGTTTTGTGGACACGCCTTATCTCCACACTCAGCTTTTGCCGGAAGGGGTTTCCCTTGGTTGGTTGAGGCGGATCGATATCGACAGCCCGTGCGCGTCCAGCCCTTCGGCCGTCGCCAGGGAAACGGCGGCGGGGCCAATCTTGGCAAGCGCCTCAGCATCGCAACCAATAATCGACGTGCGTTTAACGAAATCCAGCACCCCTAACCCGGAAGAAAAGCGCGCCGAGCGTGCCGTCGGCAGCACATGGTTCGGTCCGGCGACGTAATCGCCCAAAGCCTCCGGCGCATAGCGGCCTAGAAAAATGGCCCCGGCGTTACGGACCTTGGCCGCCAGGGCGTCCGGGTTTTCCGTTGCGATTTCCAGGTGTTCGGGCGCTATTCGGTCAACCAGCGCCACCGCATCGGCCAGATCATCAACGACGATAACGCAGCCGAAATTCCGCCAACTGGCCGCTGCCGTTTCCGCCCGAGGCAGCGTTTTCAGGTGCCCATCGAAGGCTTTGAGGACGGCATCGGCGAAACCGGCGTCGTCGGTTATCAGGATCGATTGGGCATTGGTGTCGTGTTCGGCTTGGGCCAACAAATCGGCGGCGATCCAGGCCGGATCGTTGGCGCCGTCGGCGAGCACCAGAATTTCCGACGGCCCCGCCACCATGTCGATACCGACAGTGCCAAACACCTGGCGCTTGGCGGCGGCCACATAGGCGTTGCCGGGGCCGACGATTTTGTCCACCGCGGCAATGGTTTCGGTCCCATACGCCAGCGCGCCGACGGCTTGCGCGCCGCCGATGCGGTAAATTTCAGTGACCCCGGCAATCGCGGCGGCAGCCAGAACCAACGGATTGATTTCGCCGCCCGGCGTCGGCACGGCCATCGCCAATCGCTCGACACCAGCGATTTTGGCCGGCAACGCGTTCATCAACACCGACGACGGATAAGCCGCCGTGCCGCCGGGCACGTACAGCCCGACCGCTTGTACCGGCGTCCAGCGATATCCCAACCGCACGCCCGCATCATCGGTATACTCCAGATCGCCGGGCATTTGCCGTTGGTGATAATCGGTAATCCGCGCTGCCGCCACATCAAGGGCGCCAAGTACGTCCGGCGAACATTTTTCCCGGGCGGCGGCAATTTCCTCAGGCCCAAAGGCCATGGTTTGCGGCGTCAGCGCAAAGTTGTCGAATTTCGACGTATAGTCGATGACCGCAGCATCCCCGCGGCCGCGCACTTCGGCCAGGATGGTGCGCACCGCGTCATCGACATCGGTACCGGTTTCCCGTTTGGCTTCCAGAAGCCGTTGGAAAGCGTTCTCGAAGTCCGGGTCTGTTGCATCAAGCCGCGTTACCATCGAGGGCCTCACGGAATTTACCGATCCAGTGCCCGATTTCGTTCGGGCGGGTTTTCCAGGCGGCCCGGTTGACCGCCAGACGCGACGTGATGGTGGCGATCTGTTCGACTTCGACCAGGCCGTTGGCTTTGAGCGTATCGCCCGTCGACACCAGATCAACGATGCGTCGGCACAGCCCCAGTTGCGGGGCCAGTTCCATCGCCCCGTTGAGCTTGATGCAATCGGCCTGTACACCGCGCGCGGCGAAGTGGTTCTGCGTCAGGCGCGGGTATTTGGTGGCGACGCGTAGTGAGCTCCAGGTCGAAGGGTCGTCGTTATCGACCATGTCTTCCGGCTCGGCGACAACCAGACGGCAACGCCCGAGGCCGAGGTCCACCGGGGCATAGATTTCCGGGAAATCGAATTCCATCAGCACGTCGTTGCCGCACACGCCAAGGTGTGCCGCACCGAAGGCGACGAAGGTGGCGACATCGAAGCTGCGTACCCGGATGATGTCCAGTTCCGGCAAGTTGGTGGTGAACCGCAGCCGCCGGTCGTCCTTGTCGTCAAAGGCCGCTTCGGGTTCGATTCCGGCATGGCGCACCACGGGCATCACTTCCGAAAGGATGCGCCCCTTGGGCAGCGCCAGAACCAGTTTTTCATTTACCCGCAACATCACGGACTCCTAAGTTTGAAGACGAATTCCGGCTTTTTTGCCGGAATCGCCGCATTCATAGAGGTTTTTCAGCGATTTAGCTAGTGAAAGGCGGTTAGGCGGCGGTTATTCGGCCATTCGGCGGATATCGGCGCCACACGCGCTCAGTTTATCTTCCAGCCGCTCGTAGCCCCTATCCAGGTGATAAACCCGGTTGACGACCGTCTCGCCACGGGCCGCCAGACCTGCCAGAACCAGTGAAACCGAAGCCCGCAAATCGGTCGCCATGACCTGTGCCCCGGACAGGCCATCAACCCCACGTACGATAGCCGACGAGCCGTGTACGTTGATGTCCGCCCCCATGCGGCACAGTTCCGGCACGTGCATGAAGCGGTTCTCGAAAATCGTCTCGGTAATCATCGAAGCCCCGTCGGCGACTGCCATCAGAGTCATAACCTGCGCCTGCATGTCGGTCGGGAAACCAGGATACGGCTCGGTCATCATGTCGGCGCCACGCAGCGGCCCGTTGGTGCGTGCGATGCGCAGGCCTTGGTCCGTATCCGTGATCTCCACCCCGGCGCTGGTCAAAACCTTGAACACGGCTTCCGACAGGTCGGCGCGCGCGCCTTTTAAGGTCAATTCGCCGCCGGTGATCGCGGCAGCGATGGCGTAGGTGCCGGTCTCGATACGGTCGGGCACGACCGAATAGTCCGCACCATGCAGCGTATCCACGCCTTGAATAGTCAGTGTATCGGTACCGATACCGTCTATTTTAGCGCCCATGGCAACCAGGCAATGCGCCAAATCAGCGACTTCAGGTTCGCGTGCGGCGTTGGACAACACCGTTTCGCCTTTCGCCAGGCAGGCCGCCATCAGAAGGTTTTCGGTGCCGCCGACGGTGACCATCGGGAATACTATGCGAGCCCCGACCAGGCCCTTTTCCGCCCGCGCCTCGATGTAGCCTTCGGTCAGCTCGATCTCGGCGCCCAGTTGTTCCAGCGCCTTGAGGTGCAAATCCACCGGCCGCGTTCCGATGGCGCAGCCGCCGGGCAAGGACACCCGGGCATGCCCGGCACGCGCCAGCAACGGCCCCAGCACCAGCACAGACGCACGCATTTTGCGGACCAGATCATACGGCGCCGTGGTCTGCGTCAGGTTCCCCGCCGTGAGCCGGAACACCCGCCCGACATGACCGCCGCCGGAGGCATAGCCGTCCATGGAAATATCTACGCCCAACTCGCTCAACAGTTTCGCCATGGTCGAGATGTCGGCCAGATGCGGCAGGTTGGACAGCGCCAGCGTGCCGCCCGTCAACAGGCTTGCCGCCATCAACGGCAAGGCCGCGTTCTTGGCGCCGCCGATGTGGATGGTGCCCCGAAGGGGCGTGCCGCCGCGAATATGAATGCGATCCATAAGTGTCCTATGACCGGGTTGGTGTTACGGCCTGAGTTGTAAGCCAGGCGAAACGTTGTCTCAAGGTCGGGGCCGAACGTAGGCTATCAATGTGGCGAATTTCAGATGCCTGCTTTCCCGGTCATTTTCCCGGTCATTTTCCCCTGGGGCTCTGGCGGGTGCGGGACTGAACCTTGCGCTTGTTCAAATTGCCGCGAAGCAACTCCGCCTGGCGTTCTTCACGTTCCGGGGATTTCTTATCACCGGGAATATTTCTTTCCGTCATGTCGGCGGGATTCGCCCCCGGGCGCCCCGGTTTTCGCTTCTTGGCCATGGTTTTCCCCTTCGAAAATCCGAAAATTCAATGCCATGGTGGGCCACCCTGCCCCGCCCCGTCAACACCTGCTTGCGCAGGCCCAAACCCTATGGCATTGTGCGCCCGCTTCACAATTAGCCGCCATAGCTCAGGGGTAGAGCGCGCCATT
>JABMOG010000165.1 GCA_013204265.1 Rhodospirillales bacterium | reverse complement strand
TCGGTAATGGAGATCACGTTGGTCGGGATATAGGCCGACACGTCACCGGCTTGGGTCTCAATCACCGGCAGAGCCGTCAGCGACCCGGCGCCGAGTTCGTCGTTCATCTTGGCAGCGCGTTCCAAAAGGCGCGAATGCAGGTAGAACACATCGCCCGGATAAGCCTCGCGTCCCGGCGGGCGGCGCAGCAACAGCGACATCTGCCGGTAGGCCACGGCGTGCTTGGACAGATCGTCATAAAAGATCACCGCGTGCATGGCATTATCGCGGAAAAATTCGCCCATGGTGCAGCCCGTATAAGGGGCCAAAAACTGCAACGGTGCCGGTTCCGACGCGGTCGATGCGACGATGATGGAATATTTCAGTGCGTCGTAGTCTTCCAGGGTTTTCACCAACTGCGCCACGGTCGAGCGTTTCTGGCCGATGGCGACGTAAATGCAGTACAGCTTTTCCGATTCGTCGGTGCCTTCGTTGGCCGTGCGCTGGTTGATGATGGTGTCGATGATGACGGCGGTCTTGCCGGTCTAGCGGTCGCCGATAATCAATTCGCGCTGGCCGCGGCCGACGGGAATCAGGGAATCGATGGCCTTGATGCCGGTCTGTACCGGCTCATGCACGGATTTGCGCGGGATAATGCCCGGCGCCTTGACCTCGATCCGCTGGCGTTTGTCGGTGTTGATCGGGCCTTTGCCGTCGATCGGGTTGCCCAGCGCATCAACGACGCGGCCCAGCAATTCCTTGCCGACCGGAACGTCAACGATATTGCCGGTCCGCTTGACGATGTCGCCTTCCTTGATGTTTCTGTCTTCGCCGAAGATCACGATGCCGACGTTGTCGGTTTCCAGGTTCAGGGCCATGCCCTTGATGCCGCCTGGAAATTCGACCATTTCACCGGCTTGGACCTGGTCCAGGCCATGCACGCGGGCGATGCCGTCGCCGACCGACAAGACCTGGCCGACTTCGGCGACCTGGGCCTCATTGCCGAAATCGGCGATCTGTTTTTTCAAAATGGCGGAAATTTCCGCCGGCTTGATATCCATTATGCAATCCCTTTCATGGCGAAGCGCATCTGTTCGAGCTTCGTCCGCAGCGAACTGTCTACCATCCGCGATCCGATTTTAACGATCATGCCGCCAAGAACGCTCGCATCAACCTTGGCGTCGATAGCGATGTTGGACCCGGTGGCTTTTTTCAATGATTTGCTGATTTGTTCAATCTGTTTGTCTGTCAGTGGCGTCGCCGTGACGACTTCGGCGGTGGATTCGCCGCGCTGGGCGGCCAATAGCCCCTGATAGGCGGCGATCATCGCCCCCAGGGCGAACAGGCGGTGGTTTTGCGCGACGGTGCCGACAAAATTCCGGGTTAATTCGCACATTCCCGCTTTTTCCAGGATGGCGGCCATGGCGCGGCCCTGGTCACCTCGCGATATGGCAGGCGAACGGATCATCCGCGCCAGATCGGCGCTGGCCTCGATCATGGCGTTCAGGCGACCCAAATCACCGGCGACCTGATCCAATAGCCCGCCGGATCCTGCAAGATCAAAAAGCGCCGTTGCATAGCGCCCGGCTAGGCCGGTTGCGCCTATCGTCTCCGCTGACACCTGGAAATATCCTCTTTAGCACTCTTGTAAAGAATTGAGTCTTAGCGTCGAGATTTCAGGCGCTTTCCAACACCCTGGAATGTTCCTTCTGAGACGGGGTATGCCCCGCACCAATTGTCGGTTTCGTAGCATACCCGTTTGGGCCTTGCAAGACGACTCCGGGGCTTTTACGGCCTCCAAAAAAACCCGAGTCTGTGACAGTGGTCACAGTAAATCGTATACAAAATGCGGATATTACGAGGGTGCTTGTGGGAAGGGCTACGGTTCACAGACCAAGATGACCAGCCAAAAAGAAAATCAATAAACGGCTTATCCAAATGAGATCATGGGGACATGATAATGAAACTACAAGCAACCCTCCGTACGGAAGAATCCGTGCAAGAAGCCGCTCTGGAAATTGTTCAAGAAGTCGTTCTGGAAAAAATGGCTTCAAAGCCCAAAGCCAAAGCCGTCCTCGGCAGGTTTAACAAGCTGTCCGAAAAACATTTTGAACAGCTTGCCAGGTTGACCTATCTGGTCGTCGATGACAGCGGCTTTAATCGTAAGCTCGTCCGCGAAGCACTCGGGTTTTTCGGCGTCCGGCACATCATCGAGGCCAGGGACGGAATCGAGGCGCTGGAGATGTTAGCGGAGAATACCGTCGATCTGGTTCTGACGGATTATGAAATGCCTTTGGTGTCGGGCATTGACCTGACGCGGATGATCCGCAAGAGCGTCGAAGTTAAAGACCCGGCGGTTCCGATCATCATTATTTCCGAGCATTCCGAAAAATACCGCCTGCGCGAGGCGATGGCCGCCGGGATCGAGGAATATGTCACCAAGCCTTTCGCCCCCGACAAGCTTTTGGGCTACGTCGTTCGGTCGCTCGGCGCCACCCATCCGGCCCTGTTGGCCGCCTGATAAGGGGTTACAGGAAACTGTAGGGGTCTATATCGACCTGTACGCGCGTTTTTTTCGGCACCTCGGCACGCGCCAGCCAGTCCCGCAGGACGGCCTGGATGTTGACGTCTTTTTCCGTTTTCAATAGCAATCTACGCCGGTGCTTGCCGCGCAGCAGCGCCATCGGCGCCGGTGCGGGGCCGAGGACGGTGATCCCATTTCCGGTCGGCCTGACCCGGCTCAACCGGGCGGCCGCGGCGTCGACCGCGCCCTCCATCGTTCCCGATACAATCAATGCCGCCAACCTTCCGAACGGCGGCATGGCGGCCTCACGCCGACTTTCGGCTTCGGCGGCCATGAAGGCGTCGCGGTCACCGGCTATCAGCGCCTGCATGACTGGGTGTTCGGGCATGTAGGTCTGCAACAGCACGCGGCCCGCTCGGTCACTGCGCCCGGCCCGGCCCGCGACCTGGTACAAAAGCTGATGCGTGCGTTCCGCCGCCCTGAGGTCGCCGCCGCTCAAGCCGAGATCCGCGTCGACCGCACCGACCAGGGTCAGCAGCGGAAAATGATAGCCCTTGGCGACGATCTGGGTGCCGATGATCAAGTC
>JABMOG010000164.1 GCA_013204265.1 Rhodospirillales bacterium | reverse complement strand
GACCGCACCATTCGGCCCAAAAATCCACCAGCACGGGGCCTTCCGATTTGAGGACATCGGCATCAAAGCTATCATCACTGACATGTTTGGGCATGTTTAAATCCTATCAACCTTAAAGAACAAATCCTACGTTCCTTTGTGTTCCAAGGCCGCGGATTTATGAGTTTGCTGCAAGTTAGCGTTGGATTGAATCTAGGCATGGCCCGGCGTTCCGTCAAGGCGTGTGGGCGTCTAAAATTTCATCGCTCAACACCATGATCCTCGGCCCAATCGTCCACAACAATAGCGCGCGCACCGGGCGGTCGGGGTAAATTCCTCTCAACAATTCCCGGTAAGCCGCCATTTGGCGCAGATAGACGATTGCCACCGCATCTTCGGCCTCGGGTGGCGGGCGGTTGGTCTTAAAATCGATCACCGTGACGGCGTTCTCCGCAATCAACACACGGTCGATCTGACCGGACAGGACGGTGGCCCCCAACACGCCGGTGACGGGCACTTCGGCGAGGCTGCCTGGGCCGAACAGGTCTGCATGGTCGGGATGGTTCATGACCGCCAGGGTCTCGGTAAGAATTTCGCTCTGGGTCTCTTCCGGCAGATCCAGCGATGGACGGCGGAGAAACGTGCGCCCCGCAGCCTCGCGGTCTTGGGGCGGCAGATCGGGCAGGCTTTGCAGCAACCGGTGTACTAAAAGCCCGCGTTGGAAGCGTTTGCCATCATCATCTCCAAGCGGCGAGACCACCGGGGGCTCTTCGCCAGACGCCCGCGACGGGGCCAGCGGGCGGGCGGGTGTGGGCTCCGGCAGCGGCGGTGTCAGCGCCCATGAGGGCAGTGCCGGAGCTGGTTCTGAATCCACTTTCTGAACCTCCAAACCGTCCGGATCACTGGTTTGCAGGGTTTCTACCCGCCAAAGGGTTTCTCCCGATGCGGTGTTTATTTTTTCTCCCATTGTTTCAAGGGCGGGGGCCATCAGGTCGTACCAGCATCCGTCCGTGCGACCGGTTTTGGTTTCCCAGCCGCAGACATACAGCCGGTCGCGGGCGCGCGTCATGGCGACATACAGCAAGCGGCGGTATTCCTGTTCGATGGCCTTGCGGTCATCGTCATGCAGTTGCCTGGACAGTTCTTCTTCGGCGTCCTTCGAGGTCCGCCAGAGGACGAAGTCGTTGCCGTCCGGCTGGTCGCCAGTGTTCGGCCAATGGGTGCGGGGGTCGAGGTTTTTCGATGGCAAGGTGCAGGTGTCGGGCAGGAAGACAATGGGGGCCTCCAGGCCCTTGGCGCCATGCACGGTCAACACCCGAACCTCGTTGCGGCCACGTTCCATCTCGCGTTTGACCTGGGTTTCGCCGCGTTCCAGCCAATACAGGAAACCTTCGAGCGACGGTTCGTGGTCGCGCTCGAAACTCAGCGTCAGGTTTAAAAATTCGTCTATCGGCTCGCCGGCTTCCGAACCCAGATGCGCCAACAGGTCGCTACGCCCGCCGTCGACCAAAAGCCGGGAATAAAATTCATAGGGCGGCGTAAAATCGGCCCCGGCCAGAAGGCGGGACAAGGTCTGCCACGCCCGGGTGAATAGGGGCGTCTCATCCCGGCGCTCGGACAGGGCCCGCCATAAAGTCTTGCTGCGCCCATAGCCGAGCGCGAAAAGAGCATCGTCGTCAAATTCGACAAAGGGGCCTTTCAACACCACCGCGGTATTCAGGTCATCGTCAGGCAACAGCGCAAAGCGCCCGACCGCCAACAGATCCATGGCCGCCAGATGGTCGGTCAGCACCAGGCGGTCGCGCCCGGTGACGGGAACGCCGTGGCGCTTCAGCGCGCGCACCATTTCTTCGGAAAAAGCGCCTCGGCTGCGCACCAGAATCATGATATCGCCGGGCTCGATGGGCCGTGCGGAGGACGCCAGAATATCTCCGCGCTCTCTCCATTCTTTGATGCGGGCGGCAATTTTTTCGGCCAGCCGAACGGGCGGGCTATGGGCGGTCTGCTGATCGAACGGTGCGTCCCACGGGCTCGAATCCGGGGTGTCATCGGGGGTCAGGATATCCCACAATTCGACCACGCCGCCCTGGCCCTGGCGGTTGGTATGGTGGCGGATGGGCTTGGCGTCCCAAGTCAGCCCGTCGGCGGCCTCAGGGTGAGCGAAAACCGCGTCGACGACGTTCAGCACCGCCGATGTAGTGCGGTACGACGCCTCCAACTCGACCATCGGCAAGCGCCGCCCGATTGCGGCTTCCTGGTCCTGGAAATGGGTGCGCATTAATCCGAAACGCACCGGGTCGGCGCCCTGGAAGCTATAGATCGACTGTTTCTCATCGCCGACGGCGAACACCGTACGGGGGCTCTGGCGCTCAATGTCACCGGCCCCGAGACCGGTGAAAAAATCTCCGGCCAGCCGGGAAATAATACTCCACTGGGCGGGGCTGGTGTCCTGGGCCTCGTCGACCAGGATATGGTCGATGCCGCCGTCCAGTTTGTAATGTACCCACGAAGTGCCGCCTTCGGTGGCGAGCAGGTCTTCGGCCTTTTCGATCAGGTCATCGTAATCGAGCAACGCCCGTGTCGTCTTGATGGCCTCATAGGCGCCGATCAGCGCCGTGCCGACAACCAACAGGGACTCCGTCGCCTCGGCCATGGCCACGGCTTTCAGGCGATCGAGTACGCCAACGACGCGGTCTTGCTCGTCGACAAGGGCGGCGAGGGCTTCGGGGTGGGCCTCTTTGGGTTTCTTGGTAATGAGGTTCTGTTCGGCCTTGGCGGTGCCTTTCTGGGTGACGAAAATGGGCGCGTAGGAATCCGTGAACGAGACTGCCCGCCCGGCGGCCTCCTGGGCCAACCAGTTACCGATGGCGGAGGCGCGCGCCTGATCTGACTGTGTGCCCTCCTGCAACGCCTGAACCGCGCCGGTTAATGCTGCGCGGTCGAACGCGCCGACATCGGCTGAGGCGGCGCTCAACACGTTGTCGGTTGTGTCGCCAACGCCAAGCCCGAGCGCTTGGCGGGTGCGGGCGATCATGCCGTCGATGCCATCCGGGGTTTCCATCAGATGGCGCAGCCGTAGCCGCTGGCTGTCGAGTTCCCGCATCAGGTGGGCGAAGCGTTCCTCGTCAACCAGTCCGGCCAGGTGGGACAGGGCGGCTGTCACCCGGGCCGGGCGGCTCTGTTCATGGGCAAGAATGCGGTCGCGGGCTTCGGTTCGGATTTCGGCGGCGCGGCGTTCATCAATGACCGAGAAATGGGGCGCCAATCGGGCTTCCACCGGGAACCGGCCGAGCAGGGATTCCGAAAACGAGTGCACCGTGCGGATGCGCAACCCTTCCGGGGATTCCAGGGTGGCGGCGAACAGGGCACGCGCCGTGGTTGTTTCCTGGTTTGAGGCGGGCTTGCCGAGAAGCTCGGTCAGGCTTTGCGCCAGCCCGTCGTCATCGGTCGCCGCCCAGTGGCCGAGACGACCGCTCAGCCGGTTGGCGACTTCCGCCGCGGCGGCTTTGGTAAATGTCAGGCAGAGAATTTTGCGAGGCGGGGTGCCGCTCAGCAAAAGCCGCAAAATGCGCTCAATCAGGACATGGGTTTTCCCGGTCCCGGCGTTGGCCGACACCCACACCGATTGCGCCGGGTCGGCGGCGGTGACCTGGGCGGCGGTGTGCGCGGTCCGGGCTTCGGGTTGATCGGTCATTCACCATCCCCCGACTGGCCGCGCCATTCTTTAACCCGGGCCAGATGGTCGTAGTCACCGGCGCGGTCCAGGAACATCGGACGCCGCGACGACAGATAGGCTGTTTTGGGGTCATCAAAACGCGCGATCAGGCCGCTCAGCCGGGCGACGGCGTCGTCGGCGACGATCTCTGGGTCCAGTTTCAGAACCTTTTCCTCGCCCGGCGGCTGCCCCCCCGGCAGGCGCAGGTAAACCAATTGCGCCACCGGGGCGGCCGCAATATTTTCAAACCCACCGGCCCGGGCAATGGCGGCCTCCAGCGACAATTGCGGCGTTAGGCCTGATTCGACCTGGGGGGCGGTCGGCGCGGTGCCGGTTTTGTAATCCATGACAACAAGGCCGATGTCGGGCCCCGCATCGATGCGGTCGATGCGGTCGGCGCGTGCGGTTAGCAAAAAATCACCGGCCTTTCCGGGCAGGGTGAGAGTGCCCTGAACTTCGGCGGCGATGGTGCGAAAACCGGCGGCCCGGCGGTCTGTCTCATAGGCGATGAACCAGTGGGCGATACGCTCAAAACGCGGCCACCAGAAGGCGCGCACGCCGGGATGCGCCAGTTGTTGGTCGAACACGCCCCGCCCGATCTCGATAAGCCGCTGTTCGGCGTTTTCGGGCAGGTCGCCCGGATAGGCCTTGTGGAACCGGTCGAGCGCCTCGTGGACAATGATACCGCGCGCAGCGGCCCCCGGTTCGGCGTCCAGCGGGTCGAGCGGCCGCAGGCGCAAAATGTTGCGGGCGTAGACGGCGTAGGGATCGCGCAGCCAGGTCTCAATACGGGTGACGGGAAGCTCTCTGGGCCGGGCAGCGACGGGGGGGCAGGGTTTGGGTTCCGTGACGGCCCGGCTTTTCTCGGGCCGGTCGATATCTTCGAGCCATTTCAGCCAGGGTTCCGGCGCGGCGAAGGCATTTTTGTGACCTAGTTTTTCAAGCAGGTTATCGAGCCTGAGCAGCCACCGGGACGGCACCGTGGGCGTGCCATCGACCCGCTCGGACCGGGTCAGGACCACTTGATCGGCGGCAAAGGCCTGGGTGAAGTCGTGCGCCGCGAGACCGATGCGGCGTTCCGGCGCGGGCAGGCCGAACTTGGCCATCATCGGGCGGCTCATCCACGGGCTGGCCTTGGCTTCGGGCGGCCATGCGGCTTCATTGAGGCCACCCAAAATCATCACGTCGGCCTGTTGCAGGCGAGCCTCCATCAGGCCCCAGATATGCAGCCGGGGATGGCGGCCAAAGCGCGGGCGGACGACGCGGCCAGCCATCAGGGTATCGAGAAGCGGCGAATAATCGGCGCCGGTGATTTGGTCCAGAATACCGCCGTGGGCGCGAAGGTCGGCGATAAACCGCGCCGCTCCTTCGCCGGCGTCTCCGGCCCAGAGTAAAGCCGCCCCGTCGCCTTCGCCGGTGTCGGCCAGGGCCTCGGCCATGCGAATATGGGCGCTGACCATGTCGGCCAGGGTGCAGGGCGCGCCGTCCATGACATCCACCAGGGGTTGGAGGATGCCGCGCAAGGTGTGGATGAAGGCCCTGAGCTGGTCGGCTTTGTCGCGGTTTTTTGTTTTGTTGAGGTCGCGGTCTGCGTCGATGGCGGCCAACAGCCCATTGATTCCCGGGGCCGGGCGGGGGCCGCGCAGGATGGCAATTTCCAGGCTTCGGATACTGGCGCGGAACGCTACCGTCGGCAGGCCACCCGCCGCCAGGGGATGTTTCAGCGCCGCCAGCAGGCTGGCCGGAGCCATCTCGTCAGCGACCATGCGCGCCGTCAGCCTGATAAAAGCTCCCGGCGGGGTCTGGGCCAGGGGGACCCCGGCGGAATCGTCGATGTCGATGTTCCAGCGCGCCAGTTCCGCCGCGACGCGGCGCGCCAGCCCCCGGTCGGGGGTAACGAGTGCGGCTGTTTTTTCCGGGGTTTCCAGGGTTTGGCGCATGATCAGGGCAATGACGGCGGCTTCCTCACGCGGCGTCGGGCACGGGATTCGGTTAACGCCTTCGAGCGCGGCCTCAATTTCCGCGCCGTCGGGCAATTGCGGGGGCAGTGTCCCGGCGGGGGTCAGGGCGGCGTTAATCAGGCGTGACCGGGCCGGCGTGATGGTGTCGAACCCGTCGGCCTGCCAGTCGCCAACATCGGGGCGGGCGATTCCGAAACGGGTCAGTAATCGCGCCAAACCGTATTGCGGATGGTGGTCTTCCAGCGCCGCCCAGGCCTTGGTAGTGGCGTCTCTGTCGAGGCCGGGCAAGACCACGGCGCCGCCCTCCATTTGCGCGATGACGGCCAGCAGATCGGCGGTGGCGGGGATGGAACCGGTCGACCCGGCGGCGATGACCGGCCCCGGCGGTGGGTTGGCGGCCCAGGCCTGTCCTTGGGCGTCGAACAAACGGTTGCGGCGTTCCGCCGCGTCGATGGCATTTTTATCTTTCAGAAGCCCCGGCCAGAGCTCGGTCAGGATGGTCAGGAATTCGAGCGTTTCGCGCCAATGTTCGGCGAATTCATCCGGCGTCAGGGAGCCAAGCCCGTCAAAGGACAGGCGTTCGGTATGCACCTGATCGAGCAGGCGGGCCAGTTCCAGGCCGAGGTTGGCGGCCTGGTCCGGGCTGGCATTGTCGCGGGCGAGCACCAGCCGGGTCAGCAACAGTTGGCGTTCCAGGCCCGAGGCGGCTTCGGGAACGCGCAACGAATCATCGAAGCCGCCGGAAAACAGGATTTCGTCCTCGTCCATGTCGCCGAGCGCGATAATCCGGGGCAACAACAGGGGCTGACCCCTGCTTTGGCGCAGGAAGGCTTCGGCGAGCGAGCGCCGGGACCGCTGGGTAGGCACCAGGACCGTGACCCCCGCCAGCGCTGCCGCCTCGTCGCCGGTGCGCGTGCGAATACCGGCGGCCAACACATCAACGAAGGGCAGGCCCGCAGCAATCGTGAAAACATTGGGCGGGGGCATTGGGCAGGGCCTCAGCGGTGCCGGATGCCGGCGTAACGCAGCCGCATATAGGTTTCGGCTTCTTCAAGGCCTTCGTGCGATCCGACGTGGAACCATTCACCGTCATGCAGCGCGCCGTACAGGCGCTCACTTTCAATTGCCCGGTCATAGAGGACGTTCAACGAAAAGGCTCCTTGGGGGCAGTCGTCGAACAATCGCGGGTGCAGAATTTGAATGCCAGTGAACAGCCACGGCGCGACCTGGCATTCCGGGCGGCGGGTCAGGCGACCGTCGCCGCCGGCGCAGAAATCCCCCCGGCCGGTGTAGCCATAGGCCTCGACGGTGGAATGCAGCAATAGCAATCCGTCCATTTTGTCGTCGGACCAGGTCCGCGCCATACGGACAAGCGCATCGAAGGGGCCGTTGAGCCAGAAGGCATCCGAATTGGCGACGAAAAAAGGCGCATCGCCCAGCATTTTGAGGGCACCGGCGACGCCACCGCCGGTCTCGAGAAGGTCCGCTTCTCTGGAAAACCGGATGTTGGGGGTCTTGCGGTGGCTGAGATGGTCTTCAAGCTGTTCGGCTCGGTAGTGGGTGTTGATGACGACGTCGGTTATGCCTGCGGATTCCAGACGGTCCAGGGCATGGTCGATCAGGGTTGTTCCGTCGACCCGGACCAGCGGTTTGGGCAGGGTGTCGGTTAAAGGCCTGAGCCGGGTGCCGAGCCCGGCGGCCAGTAGCATAGCTTTTTTCGGCACGCTCATGGTGCCGCCATGGGTAAGACCCGGTTGGCGGGCGGGATGTGGGCGTCGAACCAGTCCGCCACCGGTGCCAGCGCCGGGTGGGTGAGCGCACCTTCCAGCAATCGCCAGACCCGGGGAATGTGGACAAGATAGCCGGGTTTTCCATCGCGCAGATGGAGCCGGGTGAAGATGCCGATGACCTTGGCGTGGCGCTGTGCCGCCAGCACGGCAAAGGCGGCGTTAAATTGCTCGCGGTCGAGATCGGGCAATGCGGTGAAGTACCGTTCCAGCATAGCGTCCTTCAGGCCGGGGTCGATATCGCGCCGTGCGTCTTCCAGCAATGATGCCAGATCATAGGCAGCCGGCCCCAGGACCGCGTCCTGAAAATCCAACAGCCCGCAACGGGCGACGCCGGTGCGGCCTTTCAGGACCATCAGATTGTCGACATGATAGTCGCGCAGCACCAGGGTGTCGGGCTGGTGGCGGAGGTGACCGAAGGCTTCGCGCCAGGCGCTTTGATAGGATTGACGGACAGTGTCGCCGGGCGGCGCGCCAAAAATATCCTCCCAAGTCCAATCACACAGCAACAGGGCCTCAATGAGAAGTTTTTTGTCACTGTAACGTTCAGTCCCCGCCGGTGCGACGCGCTCAGCTGCGATACCGTGCAATTCGACCAGAACATCAACGGCGAGGCTGTACAGATCGGCTTCCGGCGGCGGCGTTCCAGCGAGCACCCGGGTAAAAGTGTCGTCACCAAAATCTTCGATGATCAGGAATCCGCTTTCCCGGTCTTTGGCGAAAATATCCGGGGCGCTGAAGCCGAGTGACTTGAGATGGCGGGCAATGGCAACGAAGGCATCGACATTTTCCTGGGGTGGCGGCGCATCCATCAACATGGCCTTCCGCCCGCCGTGGGTCAGGCGTTCATAGCGGCGGAACGAGGCGTCGGCGGTCAAGGGCGCGCGCGCGGCCCCGCCCCAGCCGTGGGCGGTAAGAAAACTTGCAATGGCAACGCCGCGGTCGATCATTTTTGCACCGCCAGTGCGGTAATGGTCTCAATGCGCGCTGCCCACGATTCGTGCCCGGTCAGGGCGGCGCGGCGCTGGTCCGGGCCGTCGCCCTGGCTTAAGGCGACATCGAGCCGCCTGACAGGCAGGCGGCCCTCCAGGCGTTCCGGCCATTCGATCAGCGAAATGCCGTCAATGAGGGCGTCTTCCATGCCCAGTTCCTCAACCTCAGACAGATCTTCGATTCGGTAGAGGTCGAAATGATAAACCGGGATGGGGCCATGGGGGGATGGAAATTCATAGGTCTGCACCAGCGTGAAGGTGGGGCTGGGGACATCTTCGGGCGTTTCGCTGCGGGCGTTGATGAAGGCGCGGGCGAAAACGGTTTTGCCGCTGCCCAGAGTGCCGAACAACGCCACCGTGTCGCCGGGGGTGGCGAGCTTTGAGACCCGTTCGGCCAAGGCCATTGTGGCCGCCTCGCCGGTGAGGTCGATGGTGATCTGAGGATGCGATGTTTCGGCCATGTCCCGTCATTTTTATCCGTGCGCAGGGGATGGAACAAGCGCCAACCGGTACCGCCTTGCGGGACAATCCGGTGGCGTGCCTTTTAACCTATGGGTTGTTAAGGCGTTTCCTTTTATGATGGCGAAAAGGGATTCGTACTATAAGCGGAGCAAAAGCTAAGGACATGGGCGTGGGTTTTTCGCGAATCCGGGGAATTTTCTTCGGGCTGCTGGTTTTAACCCCGGCGGGCACGTATGCGCACGAGCACGACCCGGTGGAGGCGGGTGGGAAAATAGCGGTTCGGTGCGCGCCGTGCCACGAGTTAAATGGAATTAGCCGGTATCCGAGCATTCCGCATCTGGCTGGTCAGAAAAGGGACGTTCTGCAGACGCAGATTCGCGCTTTTCTGGAAAAATCCAGCAAGCTTTCCCGCCCCGACGTGACGTCCCGTTCGGAAAAGGTCATGGAGCACGCGGCGGATGGGTTATCGAAAAAAGACATTTTTGATCTCGCCTTTTTTTATTCCAGTTTGCCGTGCCCGCTGCCGGTAAAACAAAGCCCATCGACAGCGCCGGAGGTGGTTACCCGCTGCGCCCGCTGTCACGGCGATAACGGGCGCAACACCTACAAGAATGTCCCCGATCTGGCGGGACAGCAGCAGCAGTACATGGAAAACCAGTTGCGCGCGTTGCGGGAATCCGGCCTTGTTCCAAACGACCCCTTGGTTACTCGCCAGCGAGACCATCCGATTATGGGGCCGCAGGCGTTGTTCCTGACCGATTCGGAAATCAAATCGCTGTCGGCGTATTTCGCGTCCCGGAGTTGCCGCTGACGACGGCGCAAACAGGGGGCGGGCAGGGTTTATCCTCCGCCCTCAATTCCAACAATGGGGGGAGTGTCCGCGCCATCGCTTCCGGTGGGGCCACGGGCGGGCAGGCGGCAGGTGATGGTGGTGCCCCGGCCGGGCGGCGATTTTACGTCGACGGCGCCGCCGTGCAGTTTGATAAAGTTGCGAACCAGACTGAGGCCCAGCCCGGCGCCGGTTTGCACGCCCTTGGGGTCGCCGCCTTTCTCGAAGGGCTTGAATATTCGTTCGCGGTCAGCCTGGGGAATGCCGATGCCGGTGTCGGCAACGATAAGGACTAGCTCGTCGCCCTCGCGCCGGGATTCCAGCCGCACGGACCCACGTTCCGGCGTATATGTTATTGCGTTGGACAGAAGATTGAAGATCACCTGTTTCAGACGTTTTTCATCCCCCGTGATCCAGCCGATATCGGGCGGACAATCGAATTCCAGTTTCAGGTCTTTCTCGCGCGCACGGCCCTGGACCAGGTTCAGGGCTGACACCAAAAGGCCATGCACGTCGACTGTGTCGCGGGCCAGTTCCAGGCGACCGGCCTCTATG
>JABMOG010000163.1 GCA_013204265.1 Rhodospirillales bacterium | reverse complement strand
GTCCGGCCTCGCCGATCTCGGTGCCGTAACCATCGGGCAGGTCAATGATGAAATGGTTAACGCCGGCGGCGGTCGCCGCCTTGATGATTTCCTCGTCGGTGGCCTCGGGAAAGCGGTGAATGATGTTGTCGCGCACGGTGCCGGCAAACAACACCGATTCCTGCGGCACATATCCCATCCAGTGGGCCAGCTCGAGCCGTGTGAACTGGGCGATGTCGGCGCCATCAAGCAAAACCCGCCCGGATGTCGGCGGGTAGAGACCCTGAATGACCTTCAACAGGGTCGTCTTGCCGGACCCGTTGCGCCCGACCAAGGCATGGACTCCACGGGCCTTAAAACGGACGGACACGCCGTCGACGACGGGGGCCAGGTCCTCGCCATAGGAATAGGTGACCGATTCCAGAACCATTTCGCCGTTCGGTCGATCCAGCTTGATTTCGCTGACTTCCCTTTCGCTTTCCGTATCGAAAAGCTCACCCAGACGGTCGACCGCCTGGCGGAAGCTGTTAAAGGTGCGCCATTGCCCGACCAGCTGGTTGAGCGGCCCTAAAAGCCGCCCGCTCAGCATATTGGCGGCGATCAGCGAGCCCATGGTCATGGACTGGTTGACAATGAAGTATGCCCCGACCGAGGTCATCAGGATCGTCGTCATCATCGTCAGGCTGCCGCCGAGGTTGGAAAAGGTATCCGTTTTGGCGCCGCGAATAATAGATTGTTCAATGTTTTCGGCGTGTTTTTCGGCCCACAAGGGACGCATGGAGCGGTCCAGCGCCAGTGCCTTGATGGTCGTGCGCCCGTTGATCATCTCGGCGATCAGGCTGTCGCGGCTTTGGGTGGTGGTGCGTTCCGCCTGATTGGCGGCGGCCATGGTGTTGCCCGATTTCCAGGCGACGAACATGAACAGCGGTAGAATAAACAACAAGACAACGGCGATCGGCGTGGCGATCAGGATGATCAGTCCTAAAAACAATAATGCAAAGGGCAGGTCGACGACCAACAGGGCCGAGGCCCCGGACAGCGTATTGCGAACGGTATCGACGTCCCGGTAGAGCGATTGCCAATGGTTGGCCGGTTTGGATTCGAGCATATCCAGGGGCACCGCCATCAGCTTTTCGAACAGTTGTTTGCCGACCAGCACATCGACCCTGAGCGCGACGCGCTGCATGATTCGCGAGCGCGAAAACCGCAGGATGTAATCAAAGATCAGCACGAAGAACATGCCGATGACCAGTCCGGCAAGGGTGCTGAGACCGCCGCTGCCGATAACCCGGTCATAGACCTGAAGTGTGAAAATCGGCGTCGTCATCGCCAACAGGTTGACGAACAGCGACATCGCCAATACTTCCTTGAAAACCGGTTTCATCGGTTCCAGAAAAGGCTTGAGCCATTTATTTGAAGATGGATCGCTCATCACTGAAAATAATAGGTCGCCGCAAGACATGACACCAGCCCCCGTTAGTGATGATGTTGGAGAAAACCGGGTGTTGGCGGGCCAAGGGAAGGGTCGGGGAACGTGAAAGGAGGGGGGAAACGGCGGAAAGTTGGCTTTTAACTGTAATTTCAGGCCCTTTTGGACCTCTTCGGGCTGCTGGGGATAACTCGTGCGCATAAAAAGACCCTTGACCGGGAAAGGTGAGAGCGGTGTAGTGTCGTGTGTGGACGCAGGGTCCAGACGGTCATTCAAGGGGGATTTCGACGGTGGCAGGGGTTTGGATTCGCATACGTAAGTTTCTGCGCTCTGCGTTCAGCTTCGAACGCCTGTTGGGAATGGCGTTGCTGGCGGGTTTCCTGACCCTGTATGTCGTCGACCCGTACCCTGTACAATTCCTCCGCCTCAAGACCTTTGATTATTTTCAGCAACTTAAACCCCGCGCAATTCCACCGCCCCAGGGTAAACCGGTCACCATTATCGATCTGGACGAGAATAGCCTAGCCGAAATCGGCCAATGGCCGTGGCCGCGCACGGTAGTGGCCAAGCTGGTTGAAAACCTGATGCAGATGGGCGCGGCCCAGGTCGCCTTCGATATTGTATTCGCCGAACCAGATCGGATGAATCCGAATAAAATTCCAGATGTCATCGTCGGTTTGGATGAGGCGACCATTGCCAAGTTGAGGGCGCTGCCGTCCAATGACCAGGTTCTGGCCGACGTGGTCAAACGCAGCCGCGTGGTGTTAGGCCAAGCCGGGTATTGGGAGAAACTGGAAACCGAGAAAGGCCCGCCAATCAAGCAATCCGTGGCCTTGTTGAGGCAGGGCAAAAATGTTCACCCGGAATTTTTCCTGCCGCGCTTTCAGTCCTTGATTCGCAACGTGCCGGTGTTCGAAAAGGAAGCTACCGGGCACGGTATTTTCTCGCTGGTGCCGGAACCGGACGGCATCGTGCGCCGGGTGCCGACGCTGTTTGCCTTTGGTGATGATCCAACAAAAAAAGTGGGACTGTATCCGTCGCTGTCGATAGAAATGATGCGCGTCGCCTTTAACCGCAAGTCCATTTTGGTCAAGGCTAACGCGGCGGGCATTACCTATCTCGGTATCCACAAGAAACTGCAACTGCCGACGGATAACCGTGGCCGGGTGTGGCCCTACTTCTCAAAAAGCGACAAAGCGAAATACGTGCCCGCCAAGGACGTTTTAAACGGCACCGCTGACCCGAAACTGATCAAGGGCAAGTTGACCATTGTCGGCACGTCGGCGGTGGGTTTGCTGGATATTCGCGCCGTGCCGACGGAACCGGTCATACCGGGGGTCGAGGTGCATGTGCAGTTGATTGAGGCGGCGTTGCACGGGAAATGGCTTTCGCGGCCCAACTTTTTCATCGCCGCTGAGTTGGCGCTGATCCTGTTTGGCGGGCTGGTAATGATCGTCCTGGTGCCGTGGGTCGGGGCCAAGTGGAGCATGGTGGCGTTTGCACTGGTTGCCGCCGGGGCCGGGTCTACGTCGTGGTACCTGTTCGCCGGTATCGACCTGCCGATGATCGGGTTGAAACTTCCGGGGCGATTATTGTTCGACGCCGGCTACGCGGTGATTTCGATTCTGTTTATGTATATGACACTGACCTACACCAGTTACGCCCGCGAAGAGGCTAGCCGCCGCCAGACCCGCGATGCGTTTTCCAAGTATCTGTCGCCCGACATGGTGGCACGCGTTGCCGAGAACCCCGGCGAGTTGAAACTGGGTGGCGAATTGCGCAATTTGACCCTGTTGTTCTGCGACGTCCGTGGGTTCACTACCATTTCCGAGCAGTTCGACGCGGTCGGCCTGACCAGCCTGATCAACAAGCTGCTGACGCCGTTGACCAACGCCATCCTTGATCGTCAGGGAACGGTCGATAAATACATGGGCGACTGCATCATGG
>JABMOG010000162.1 GCA_013204265.1 Rhodospirillales bacterium | reverse complement strand
TCTGGCGTTGGGCCTGGACCCGGCGCTGCCGGCCATGAAGGCGGTCGGGGTTCCGGAACTGGCGCGGCACCTGGCCGGCGAAATCAGTTTAGACGACGCCGTGGCGTCGGCCAAACAGGCGACCCGCAATTTCGCCAAACGCCAATTGACCTGGATGCGCAATCAGGTAACGGCGGACTACGTGGTGGATGGTTTCTATGGGCCGGAGCAACAGGGCGGCGTGGTGGCGGCGGTGGCGGAGTTTATCGGCTGAGCCTTTCGCGCAGATCCCGAAAATGCGCGGTCATGGCGCCTTCCGCCGCCTTGGGGTCGCCGGACGCGATGGCGTCGTAGAGGGGCTGGTGATCGGTGGCCAAATCGGTCCAGTCCCTCGGTCCGGGCAGGTCCCTGAAACCGGCTTCGTTGAAGCGCCCGAGCAGGTCGAGAATCACCTGTTCCAGCACCGGGTTGCCGGACGCCCGCGCAATGGCGGAATGGACATCGTTGTTGACGTCGCCCCGGCTGTAGGCCTGCGGCGTCATGGTTTCCAGCATCCTGATCGGCCGCCCGATGGCTGCCAGCCCGGCGCGCGATGCATTGGCCGCGGCCAATCCGGCGGCCATGACCTCGGCCGCTTCGCGTGCCTGCCAGATTTGCAACAGGGTGCCCCGGTCCGGCGACAGACGCAGGCTGCGGAACTCGTCCGGGTGGGGAATGCGCCCGCCGCGCAGGTAACGACCACCGCCGGGCCGCGATTCGACGATGCCCTGCATTTCAAGCGCCCGGAAGGCCTCGCGCAGGACCGGGCGGCTGACCCCCCATTTTTCCTGCAGTGCGCGTTCCGTTGGGAAACGGTCGCCGATGGAAAGATGGCCGTCCTGCACCAGAGCGGCGATCTGTTCGATGATGGTTTCATACAGGCGCACGCTGCGGATCGGCTGGAATGCGTCGGTTGAAGGCTTTTTCATAGTATTAAGATACACTAATTAAACAAACTGGCAAGCCCAATTTAGAGAAATTCTGCCATGCTATTAGGTGTTAGTCAAACTGACATTGCTGTTGCGGGGAAGATGCAGACTCTGAAAATAGACAATAAATCACATATTTTATGGATTTTGCGTAATTTTCAGAAAGTTTTTATGCAGTTTTTGAATTATTTGTACCAAAGCAAGGTTGACCAAAGCGAAACAAATCATTAGGTTTCGGCCCCTGAACATTTCGGCCCTGGTTTTGTTTGTTTCAAGCGGGACCAGTGGTGCCTCTTTTTGTGAGATGGACGACGAATAAGGACCAAGACGATGGCGAATGGCAAAGACGACACCATGAACGGTGCCCAAATTCTGGTTAAGGCCCTCACCGATCAGGGGGTAACGACTATTTTCGGCTATCCCGGCGGCGCCGTGCTGCCGTTGTATGATGCCCTGCACCAGCAGAATGCCATTCGTCACATCCTTGTCCGCCAGGAAGGCGGCGCCGTGCATGGGGCCGAAGGGTATGCCCGCTCAACCGGCGAAGTCGGCGTGGTCCTGGTGACGTCTGGCCCCGGCGCGACCAACGCGGTTACCGGCCTGACCGATGCAATGATGGATTCGATCCCTCTGGTTTGCATCACCGGCCAGGTGCCGACGCACCTGATCGGCAACGACGCGTTCCAGGAGTGTGATACCACCGGCATCACGCGGCCCTGCACAAAGCACAATTATCTGGTCAAAAAGATCGAAGACCTGGCCCGTGTCGTCCACGAGGCCTTCCATGTCGCCCGCAGCGGTCGTCCCGGACCGGTGGTCATCGACCTGCCCAAGGACGTGGCCATGGCCGCCGGTTTCTATACGCCGCCGGAAAAGGTCGATTACAAAAACTACGTTCCCCAGATCAAAGGCGATGCCAAGGCCATCAAACAGGCCGTGGCGCTGTTGGCCAGCGCCAAGAAGCCGATCTTCTATTGCGGCGGCGGCGTCATCAATTCCGGGCCGAAGGCGTCCGAGTTGTTGGTCAATCTGGTCCGCGCGTCCGGGTATCCGTGCACGTTGACGTTGATGGGGCTCGGCGCGTATCCGGCATCGGACCCGCAATTTCTTGGCATGCTGGGGATGCACGGTACCTATGAAGCCAACATGGCGATGCATGACTGTGACGTCATGGTGTGCGTCGGCGCGCGGTTTGATGATCGTATCACCGGTGTGCTTAGTAAATTTTCACCGAATTCCAAAAAAATCCATATCGACATCGACCCCTCAAGCATCAACAAGAACGTGCCCGTCGATGTGGCCATCGTCGGCGACGTCGCCAATGTGCTGGAAGACATGACCGCGGTCTGGAAATCATCGAAGGCCAAGCCCGACCAGAAGGCGCTGAAGGCGTGGTGGAAACAGATCGACGAATGGCGCGCCCGCGACTGCCTGAAATACGTCCAGAACGGCGACGTGATCAAGCCCCAGTACGCGATCCAGCGTCTGTATGAGGCGACCAAGAACCTCGACGAGGTTTATATCACCACCGAAGTCGGCCAGCACCAGATGTGGGCGGCGCAGTTCTATGGCTTTGAGAAGCCCAACCACTGGATGACGTCGGGCGGCCTCGGCACCATGGGCTACGGCCTGCCGGCGGCGGTCGGCGCGCAAGTGGCGCACCCCGATGCGCTGGTCATCGACATCGCCGGCGAGGCGTCTATCCTGATGAACATCCAGGAAATGTCGACCATTGCCCAGTACAAGCTGCCGGTGAAGGTGTTTATCCTCAACAACCAATACATGGGCATGGTGCGCCAGTGGCAGGAACTTCTGCACGGCGGGCGGTACGCCGAAAGCTACATGG
>JABMOG010000161.1 GCA_013204265.1 Rhodospirillales bacterium | reverse complement strand
CGACATGGTGGTCGCGTCGGTGCTGATGGCCATGGGCATGATGATGCTGCCGCCGGTGATCATCGCGTTACCGTTCAAGATCATCTTCTTCGTGCTGGTCGACGGCTGGTACATGATCGTCGGATCACTGGTCCGCAGCTTCGGCTGACCGCCCTTACACCTGCGGCGGCGGTTTCCCTTGACCGGCGGCCGGTTGCCCAGTGGGTGTCGGGTCGGCGTCAGGAACCGCCTTGGGTTCAGTAGCCCCTGCTTTCTTGGCAATGGGGCGCTCAACCTCCGGCACCAGGTCGCTCAGGTTTTCCTTCTTCAGGCGGGCGCGGTAGGCAGACATGAAGGTTTGGAAATTTTCCGCCACCGTAACCCGGCCTTTTACCAGTTCGGGGTTGAGCAGCCCCGGGGACGAGGGCGCGACGATTAGATTGAAGGCATCCTTCAGGCTGCCTGCCGCCATGGCGGTGGTAAAGTCGCTGCGCGCCCGCTCAAGGGCACGATCATTGCCGCTGAGGGTTAACGCGACGACGTAATTGAGCACGTACGCCGCCTGTGTGTCATCCAACGGCTTGCCCGGTTTGGCTTGGCTTTCGCGGATCAGATTTCCAAGCGACTGTGACGCCTTGGACCAGTTCCGCGCAGCCCAGAAAATTTCCGTCCTGAGAAGCTCCGCATCACGGCTTTTATCGTCCTTGAGCACGGCCAGCGCGCCTTCGCCCTGCTTCAAGCCCATCATGGCCCGGGCCCGAACATGCAGGCGTTGCAACGCCAAAGCCGCAGGGAGACCGGGCGTTTCGGTTTCATCAAGCACCTTCAAGGCACCTGCAAAATTTCGGTCCAGGATATGCACCAGCGTCAATTGTGCGCCGACCCGGGCCTTTTCCACACCTTGCAGCCGATAGCGGACCTGGGAACTCAGCAACCCAACGGCGCGGTCGAGAAGATCGACGCCGACCAATCGGTCGGCCAGTTTTCGGATCATCTCGTCGCCTTGCACGCCGGCCGGAGTCAGTTCCTTGAATTCGTCATACAAAGCAATGGCGGTGAGCCGACCACGCGCGTCGAGGTTGCGCTGCCGGCCGCGGTGACGTTTTCCGGTCCGCCCGGAAGTGGCGTGGCCGTAGAGACTGTGATCGTGCCGCCGTCGGCCGAGATGGCGCCGATGGTATAGGTACCGTTGGCGGCCGTCGTGCCGGCTAAGGTTATCGAATCTCCGACTCTGAGACCCTGGAATACTCCCGGAGAGGACGCATCTGGAACTAATTCGGTCTTGATGCTGATGGACCGGCTGGACGGATCCAGCTTCATCAATTTTCCGCTTCCGGTGCCGGTGGTGACGGAAAAGGCGGCGCCCGGCGACGGGTTCCCGGTCGTCAAATTGTCGCCGGAAAATTCTGCAATCCATTGATTGGTTGTCGGTGATTTTGAAAACGTGGTCGTCAGATTGCGTAGCTTTCCATTGGAATCGACGATGGACGTTGTCGTGCTTTCGCTCGCATCGGCAAAATTTTTGGTGGCCGGAAGGTTCAGGATAAGGCCGGAAGTGGTGGTGGCTGTGAAGTTATCGACAAAGGCGTACTGATCCACTCTTAACGGTGCCAGCGCGCCGGTCGGGGAAAAGGTTCCATCCGCTGCCGGCGACGCGCCCAACAGGAAATATCCGTTCTTATCCGCGAGGTATCCTTGTTCGACCTGGATGGTGTTGCCGTCATCGCCGATGGCGGAGACTTTCGCGCCGGCGACATTGACCTGGAAACCACCGTCACGGGTGAAATAGATTTGGTCGCTTGTGGTCAGGGTCGGGCTGACCTGAAAAAATCCGTCGCCGGCAATTGCCAGATCGAGGCTGTTTTCGGTTCCGCTCAATCTGCCCTGCTGGTCAAGGGTCTGGTAATCCTTTGGCAGGACGCCGCCATTCGCGCGTTCCTGATTGGCGAATGAAACCGTTGTACTATTCCCCGCGCCGGTCCGAAGATTGTTGCTTAACACCGTGGAAAAACGGGTATCGGTTCTTTTGTACCCTGCCGTATTCACGTTGGAGATATTGTTGCCGATGTTATTCAGCGCGTGCGCCTGGCTTTTCAAGCCCAGGGTAGAAGGTTGAAAAATCGATAAACCCATTGGTTTTTGCTCCGACGTGGGTGATTGCCTAAAGGCCCTCAAAATACTTCCAGACATTAAAAAGCAAGAAGAGTGCCAAGTTTGGAAAAACATAACCCGTTGATAATGTTAGCTAATTATTTTAGGCGGCTGCGTTCCAGCCGAAAAATTCGGTAATTTCCGGCCCTACCATGAATATATTGCCGGGTAACGGCTGTCCGGTGAGCGGATATGGAGGATTGTTCTGGCTTTCAGCGGTCTGATTGGGCAAAATCCCGCCTTGCACCGGCTCTAATGCGTGGGTTGCTGGCTTTAAAGGCCCGCCCAGTGCCGTCGTTTCCCCCCTACAGTGGTTGACTGATGAAAATATCCAAAGCTGGTCCCACCAAACAAACCGCTTCGACAAAAAAGAAAAAATCCACCGCCAGTGCCGGTGAGTTCGCCGAACAGGTGCGGAGTGTGGTCTCCACTGGTGGCGCAGACAGCGCGGAGGCTATGGATAATACGGCGCCCGTCGGCGCTATGGAATCGATCCTCGCGGTCCAGGAGGTGCCTGATGCTACGGACGGTCGATCCAAAAGGGTTTTGATCCGCTATGGTGATGAACTTCTCGAGCACCTGGATGAAATCCAACTGGCAATTTTAAGTGGCGCCATTTCCAAGGATAAGCTCGCAGGCCTTGCCCAGAAGCTGCGGGAGAAACGCCAGACTTGCGATGACCCCCGCCTCAACGACATCCTAGATGAAATAGAACTCAGGGCCGAAGTCGAAGTCGCGAAGCTGACTCGCCCACGTTAATGCCGGTTTTTTCGGAACTCTTTTAAGCTCAGTATTTTCAAGGCCCTAGAAGATAGCATGTTGACAAAATTGTGTCTTGCGGAGAACCCGTTGTTTTTTTATATTCCGGCCAACAAAAGTGCTTCGAATACATGAACCGAACTGGGAGCCTGAAAAGTATGAACGTGACCCTACCGCCGGATTATAGGCCCTTGGTTAAAGAGCCTTTCATGAACAAGAAGATGCAGGAATTTTTCCGCCAAAAACTTTTGAGTTGGAAGACTGAGTTGTTGAGTGAATCCAGCAGCACCATTATGCACCTTCAGGAAGGCGGAAACATAGAATCCGACCTTGGTGACCGGGCATCGGTCGAAACGGACCGGTCTCTGGAACTGCGTACCCGCGACCGCGCCCGCAAGCTCATTACCAAGATCGAGGAAGCCCTGGAGCGTATTGAAAACGGCACCTACGGCTACTGCATGGAAACCAATGAGCCCATCAGCTTGTCGCGTCTGGTGGCTCGGCCCATCGCCACGCTTTCGATTGAGGCGCAGGAACGTCACGAGCGGATGGAAAAAACCCACCGCGACGAATG
>JABMOG010000160.1 GCA_013204265.1 Rhodospirillales bacterium | reverse complement strand
CTCAAATACTGCGTCGAGGTCGGCGGCGTGCTGACCGGCGAACACGGCGTCGGTATCGAAAAACGCGACCTGATGGGCGAGATGTTCACCGAAGACGATTTGAAACAGCAGCAACGCCTGAAATGCGCTTTTGATCCGGACCAGTTGCTCAATCCGGGCAAGGTCTACCCGAAGCTGCACCGCTGCGCCGAACTGGGCCGCATGTTCGTGCACGAAGGCAAACTGCCGTTCCCGGATATTCCCCGGTTCTAGGGCGGAATTTATGACCGAAACCCTCAAACCCGAAACCATGGAACAGCTTCTCGGCGCCATCGCCTGGGCGGCGGGCGACGGGCAGTCGTTTGACGTGCGGGGCTTAAGCACCAAGCAGGGCTTCGGGCGCCCCGTGGAGGCCACCCGGGTTCTCGATCTCGGCGGGCTTGCCGGGATCACGGCCTATGAGCCGAGCGAGTTGTACATGACGGCGCTGGCGGCGACGTCGATTGCTGAGATCAAGGCGGCGCTGCGCCAGAACAACCAGCAAATGTCGTTCGAGCCGCCCGATATGAGCGTGCTCTACGGCGGCGGCGAGGGCGGCTCTATCGGCGGCGCCATCGCCTGTAATCTGGCCGGCCCGCGGCGTATTCAGGCCGGTGCGGCGCGTGACCATTTTCTCGGCTTCAACGCCGTCAGCGGTCGCGGCGAGATTTTTAAGTCGGGTGGCACCGTGGTCAAGAACGTCACCGGGTTTGATTTATCGAAACTGCTGGCGGGCTCTTTCGGGACACTGGCGGTGATGCACCAGGTCTCGTTCAAGGTCATGCCGGCGGCGGAAAAAACCCGCACCGTCCTGGTCCTCGGGCTGGATGACGCCCAGGCGATGACAGCGATGGCGGCGGCGTTGGGCAGCGCCAACGAAGTCTCCGGCGCGGCCCACCTGCCGGCGGATGCGGCGGCGCGCTCGGGCGTTTCTTATGTCTCGGGCGCGGGCGGTGCGGTGACGGCAATTCGCGTTGAAGGGCCGGGGCCGTCGGTCGAACACCGGTGCGGGGCGCTGACGAATATGTTGAAGGAATTCGGCGCCATCGAGGAATTGCACTCGCAGAACTCAAGCGCGTTGTGGCGGGAAATCTGCGACGCGGGCGGCTTTCTCGATGATGGTCCTGTCTGGCGGCTATCAGTCGCCCCGATGGACGGGGCCGGGGTGGCGGAAACCATTCTGGCCGAGACCGAAGGCCGCATCTTTTATGATTGGGGCGGCGGACTGGTCTGGCTCGGCCTGACGAATTCTGATGATAACAGCAAAATGATCCGCAAGGCCGTCGCTGCTGTCGGCGGTCACGCGACACTGATCCGCGCCGACGCGGAGATGCGCACCACCACGCCGGTATTCGAGCCGCAACCCGGCCCCCTCAGAGACCTCACGGCGCGGGTCAAAAACAGTTTCGACCCCAAAGGCGTGCTCAATCCCGGGCGCATGGTCGAGGGAGTCTGAGACCATGCAGACAGACTTCAACATCGCCCAACTGGCCGACCCGGAAATTCAGGCCGCCGATGCTATTTTGCGCAATTGCGTGCATTGCGGGTTCTGTACCGCGACGTGCCCGACGTATGTGTTGCTGGGCGACGAGTTGGACAGCCCGCGCGGGCGTATCTACATGATCAAGAACCTGCTGGAATCCGATGTCTCGGCTCCGGCCAAAGTCGTCAAACACATCGACCGCTGCCTCAGTTGCCTGTCTTGCATGACGACCTGCCCGGCGTCGGTTGATTATATGCATCTGGTCGACCGGGCGCGGGCGCGGATCGAGGAAACTTTTGCGCGCCCGATCGGCGACCGCTGGCTGCGCCGTCTGCTCGCCTTCGTAGTGCCTAATCCGGGCCTGTTCCGCCTCGCGATGATGGGGGCGCGCCTAGTGCGGCCGCTGCGGGCGCTGTTGCCGGGCCGCCTCAAGGGCATGGTCGGGATGGCCGCGGCACCCGTGCCGCCCAGGTCGCCGATGGACCGGCCCCAGGTGTTTCCCGCCAACACCACACGGACCAGGCGAGTGGCGTTGATGAACGGGTGTGCGCAACAGGTTTTGCGCCCGGCCATCAACGAATCGACGATCCGCTTGTTGACCCGGCACGGCTGCGAGGTTGTCGTCGCCGAGGGGGCCGGATGCTGCGGCGCGCTGGTCCACCATATGGGGCGCGAGGCCGAGGCGCACAATCAGGCCAAGGCCAATATCGCCGCTTGGGAAAAAGCCGGGGTCGAGGCCGTCGTCGTCAATGCGTCGGGCTGCGGCACCACGGTCAAGGATTACGGCTGGATGTTGAAAGACGATGCCGAGTGGGCAGCGCGGGCCGAAAAGGTGTCGGCGATGGCGTGCGACATCACCGAAATCATGAGCGAGATCGGTCTGAGCGAGGTGATCGATGCGGACCGGCCCACCGTCACCTATCATTCGGCGTGTTCCATGCAGCACGGCCAGCAACTGCGCGAAGAGCCGAAAAATCTGCTGCGGGGTGCCGGGTTCAAGGTGCTGGAGCCCAATGAGGGCCACCTGTGCTGCGGCTCGGCGGGGACCTACAACTTGCTGCAGCCGGAACTGGCGACCCGGTTGCAGGCGCGCAAGGTGGCAAACCTGAAAGCCACCGGCGGGGAGGTCATCGCCACCGGCAACATCGGCTGTCTGGTGCAGATCGCGGGCGGGATGGGTATTCCCGTCGTCCACACGGTCGAACTTCTCGACTGGGCGACCGGCGGGCCGGAGCCGAAAATCCTAACCTAGGAGGAAACCATGATTAGATTTTTTTGTTGCAAACGGCTGGCCGCGGTCGCCGCGGCGGTGGGGTTGTCGGTGTTCATCGTCACGGGCGCCCTGGCGGCGTCTGAAATCAATGCGTCTTCGGGCGGCGTTGCTATCGAGGGAACGGACCCGGTGGCCTATTTCCGGGAAGGAAAAGCCCTCAAGGGTTCCGCCAGCTTCACCCATTCCTGGAAAGGCGCGACATGGCGCTTCCAAAACAAAGACAACCGGGACGCCTTCGCCGCCGCGCCGGAAAAATACGAACCCCAGTTCGGCGGATACTGCGCCTGGGCCGTGAGCCAGGGCTACACCGCCCCCATCGATCCCGAGGCGTGGACGATTCACGACGGCAAGCTCTACCTCAACTACTCAAAGGGGGTGCGTGCGAATTGGAGTCAGGACATTCCCGGCAACATTGCTAAAGCCGGCAAAAACTGGCCCAAAGTTCTTGACCAATAACCGGCCCGGTTTACCTTGATAGTGGCCTAGAGCATTTCCTGTTCACTCGCGTTCACCGAAAATTTTCTAAGCCTTTTTATTAGACGCAAATTCGTCGTCGCGAATGATTCCATCCGCTCGGGGTTTGCTCTAGTACAGTCCTTGTCGGCGTCCGGCCGGACCGCTAAGTTACCGCAAAACGATATCACGGGACGGGAGACGCGGGCGCAATGGCCGCACCCAAGCGCGTAAATGACGATCTGATCGATGCCCTGCGGGACCTTTTGGGGGACCGCCTGTCGGCGTCCGAAGCCGTGCGCGAACAGCACGGCCACGACGAATCTTATCACGAGAGCCATGCGCCCGATCTGGTGGTGTTCCCGAATTCGACCGAAGAAGTCAGCGAAGTCGTTAAGCTGTGTGCCGCGCGGGGCGTGCCGGTCATCCCGTTTGGCACCGGCACGGCGCTGGAAGGCGGCGTCGCGGCGCTGCATGGCGGGGTCTGTATCGATCTGATGGGCATGAACGAAATCATCCGGCTCAATGCAGAAGACATGGATGTCAGCGTCCAGCCCGGCGTCACCCGCAAGGCGTTGAACGAACACCTGCGCGCAACGGGGCTGTTTTTCCCCATCGACCCCGGCGCCGATGCATCGCTCGGCGGCATGACGGCGACGCGGGCGTCGGGCACCAATGCGG
>JABMOG010000159.1 GCA_013204265.1 Rhodospirillales bacterium | reverse complement strand
TCGGGCATCAGGGCGTCGATGTTGTAGCCGCCGACCCGGCGCATCAGGTCGGGAAAGTGCTCTTGGATTTCACTGGCTTCACGGTGGCCTATGTCGAGCAGACCGGCGACGAGGGCCTGTTGGCTGTCGGTCAGTTGAGCTGTGGCCCGGTTGTCCGACAGTTCTCCGAAGCGCATGGCCTCGCCGTTCATCAGCACGGCGTCAATGGCGCGCACGTTGTCGCGCATGGGGCCGTAACGGATGGACCGTGCGCCGCAGCTATTATTACCGGCCATGCCGCCGATCGTGGCGCGGCTGGACGTGGACACATCGACCGGAAACCACAACCCGTGCGGTTTTAAAAAGGCGTTTAAATGGTCCAGCACCACTCCCGGTTCGACCCAGACCGTGCGCGCATTGGCGTCGAATTCGAGAATCCGATTCAGGTATTTGGACGTATCGACGACGATAGCTTCGCCAACGGTCTGGCCGCATTGCGACGTGCCGCCGCCTCGGGGCAGAACGGGTGCGCCGGCTTGGGATGCGATTTCAAGGATGCGGGTTATGTCGTCGGTGGTTTTTGGTATGGCGACGCCGATGGGCTCTATCTGGTAATGCGAAGCATCGGTGGAATACCGCCCGCGGCTGAACCGGTCGAACAGGACTTCACCTTCGATCTCGCGGGTGAGCCGTTCGGCGAGAGGGCCGTTTCCCGGCGAAAGCGCGGCTGTGTTGGTGTTTTGCTGATTCAGGGTCATAACATATAAGATAATTGTATATTGTATGCCAACAGGGTATCTTCTGGTGCGCTGACCATAGCATTTTGAATTCAAAAATAAAAGACAACCGTATTTATTGTAAAAAATGTTGTGAATCCGCCAATTGGCATTCAAAAAAATGAATGCAATTATTATTAGGGGCAGATTTCTATTAAACCCAAGCTGAAACACATACCCATTTCCGGCCAATTCATTTGGGCGCGACGATGGCAACGAGGAGATTTCGACGATGTCTTTTAAAAGTGGCCGCCATTTTTTACAAATTCCCGGACCGACTAATATCCCGGACCGCGTACTTCGCGCCATCGACCAGCCGACCGTGGATCACCGGGGTCCGGATTTTGCCAAGTTCGCGCTCGGCCTCCTGGATCGCCTGAAAAAGGTTTTCAAAACCACCAACCCGGTCGTCATTTACCCGTCGTCCGGCACCGGTGCCTGGGAAGCGGCTCTGGTCAACACCCTGTCGCCCGGCGATAAGGTGCTGATGTTCGAAACGGGTCAATTCATGTACCTGTGGCGCGATCTGGCGACCCGTATGGGGCTGGAGCCCATCGTCGAAGGCGATGAGTGGAATACCGGCGCCGTCATCGAAAACGCCAAGGCCATCCTGGAGAAAGACACCAATCACGAAATCAAGGCCGTGTGCATGGTGCACAACGAAACCGCCACCGGCGTTGTTTCGGACGTGGAAGCAATGCGCAAGGCCATGGACGAAGCCGGCCATCCGGCCCTGTTGATGGTCGACACCATTTCGTCCCTGGGGTCGATGGACTACCGTCACGACGAATGGCGCGTTGACGTCACCATTGCCGGCTCGCAAAAAGGCCTGATGCTGCCCGCGGGCCTGAGCTTCAACGCCATGAGCGACAAGGCGCTGGAAGCCAGCAAGACATCCAAGCTTCCCTGTGCCTACTGGAGCTGGGAAGACATGCTGAAGAACAATGCAAACGGTTTCTTCCCCTACACGCCGGCGGCCAATCTGCTGTTCGGTCTGGACGAAGCCTTGGACATGCTGTTCGAAGAAGGCCTGGACCATGTTTTCGCTCGTCACCAGCGTCTCGCCGAAGCGACGCGCACGGCGGTCAAGGGCTGGGGTCTGGCTACGGTTTGCAGCCAGGGCGGCATTCCTTCTCCGTCCATTACCGCCGTTGTTATGCCCGATGGCCACGACGCCGAAGCCCTGCGCAAAATTGTGCTGGATCGTTTCGATATGTCGCTCGGCACCGGCCTGGCTCGCTTGAACGGAAAAGTTTTCCGTATTGGCCACTTGGGCTCATTCAACGAATTGATGTTGCTGGGCACCCTGGCGGGCGTGGAAATGGGCCTGGAAATCGCCGGTGTTCCGCACAACAAAGGCGGCGTTAACGCGGCGATGACGTATCTGGAAGGCACGGACGCCGCCTTCGCGTCTCAATCGGCAGCGGAATAATTCTACAACCTAAGCCGGTCTTCGCCTTGACGGCCGGCCCCGGTATTGCGATATCAAAACCATGACGAATGTTGTTCTGGTTGATCGCGATGGTGACATCGCTATCGTAACCCTTAATCGTCCCGACAAACTCAATGCCTTTACCAAAGGCATGTGGGAACGGCTGGGTGCGGTGATGGATGAATTGTCGTCGGACACGATCCTGCGCTGTCTCATTGTGCGCGGCGCTGGCGACAGGGCGTTCAGCCCCGGCAACGACATTTCCGAATTCACCGATCAGCGGTCCAATTCCACGCAAGCCGAAGCCTACGGCGAATTCATGAACGCGACTATTCAATCCTTTCGCGCTTGCCCCATCCCAAAGGTGGCGATGATCAAGGGCGTGTGCGTAGGCGGTGGGCTTGAGGTGGCGGGGCTTTGCGATATCCGTATTTGTGGGCAATCCAGCCGCTTCGGCGCGCCGATCAGTAAACTGGGGCTGGTCATGGGGTATCAGGAACTGGGCGCATTGCGTGATCTTGTCGGGGCGCAGGCCGCCTATGAAATCCTGCTCGAAGGCCGCATTCTGGACGCTACTGAAGCACTCGGGAAAGGTATCGTCAGCCGCGTCGTTGCCGATGATGCGGTCGAAGCCGAAGCCTTGGCGACGGCGCAGCGTATTGCCGACGGCGCGCCATTGGTTCACCGCTGGCACCGCAAGTTCCTAGACCGTCTGGCCGATCCCACACCGCTAAGCGAAGACGAGATAAAAGAAGCCTACGCATGCTACGACACCGAGGATTTCAAGACCGGATACATGGCGTTTTTGGATAAGAAAAAGCCAGATTTCAAGGGGCGCTGATATGGTGGGCGGTGCAGGGCCTCTCGCAGGTCTCAAAGTTATCGAATTGGCGCATATCATGGCCGGGCCAGCCTGCGGGCTGATGCTGGCCGATATGGGCGCCGACGTCATCAAAGTGGAAAAAGTTCCCGGCGGTGACGATTCCCGGCGCTTTCTGCCGCCCGATATAGATGGCGAGGCGGCGTCCTTCATGATGATGAACCGCAACAAGCGCGGCATCGCCGTCAACCTGAAAAACGAGAGCGGCAAGCAAGTTCTGAAACGCCTTTTGAAGACCGCCGACGTGGTTATCGAAAATTACCGCATGGACACCATGGACAAGTTGGGCCTGGGGTACGATGACCTGAAACAGGATAACCCCGGCCTGATCTATTGCGCCATTTCGGGGTTCGGGCGCACCGGGCCATATGCCGAACGGGGCGGGTTCGATCTTATCGCCCAGGGCATGAGCGGCCTGATGAGCATTACCGGCGAAGGCCCGGGCCGGCCGCCGGTCAAAATGGGCGCGCCGGTCACCGACATTACGGCGGGGCTTCTTGGCGCCATGGCCGTCAGCGCGGCCTATGTCCATAAGCTGAAAACGGGCGAAGGCCAGAAAATCGATACCTCGCTGTTCGAGGCCGGCATCGTCCATACCTATTGGCAATCGGCGATCGGGCTGGCCACGGGTGTTGCGCCCGGCCCGATGGGGTCGGCCCATCCCCTGAATGGTCCCTATCAGGCCTTTCAAACGTCCGACGGGTGGATCACGCTGGGTGCGGCCAATCAGAAAAACTGGCTGGGGCTGTTGGATGTTCTGGAAGCGCCGGAAATCGCCGACGATCCCCGGTTCCGGGAAAACGCCGACCGCATGGCCAACCTTCAGGATCTGGAAGCCATCCTCAACGAAATCTTCCTGCGCCATCCGACCAAAGACTGGCTGTCCCGGCTGGAGGATGCAGGCGTGCCCGCCGGGCCGGTGTTGAATGTTAACCAAATGCACGAAGACCCCCATACCCTGGCCCGCGAGATGATCGTCGAGGTCGAGCACAGCCGCATAGGTGTGGTCAAAACGATCGGTGTGCCGGTGAAATTCTCGAAAACTCCGGGCCGGGTCGCCACCGGCGCGCCAGTCTACGGGGAACACACCCGCACGGTGCTGGCGGAATACGATTATGGGGAAGATGAAATTAACGAGTTAATTGCGGACGGGGCGGTAGTCGCAGCGGATTAGGATGCCTCCAGGGCAGTGATCCAGCCGTGCTCGACCCATGATCTCAAAAAGCCGCCGGCGGTTGGGGCGGCGTCGTCCCCGTAGGTCTCAGCCAGGGATTCACAAAGCGCGCCGAACGGTGTGCCACCCATCGCCGCGTCAAGCACCGCGTCTTCGCCATCGGCCATTGATCGGAAATAGACTTGGGTTCCTTGACGCCAGACGGACCAGGACACCGGGCTATCTTGTTCTTCGGGCAGGGGAAGATTGTCTTCTTCGTCCTGTACTGCCTGGCGGAACGGTGGCACCGACCAGTTAAGACCAAGCCGCCGCAGGCTGGGATGGAAGCGGAAGACAAGTCCGGCCCAGCCTTCGGGCTGGATTTGCCCGAAGGCGGAGGCATCGATAGACTCTTCATCTGCGGCATCGGCGGCTTCCCCCAGCGCCCATTCCCAAGCTGCCAACTCGCTCAGTACGGGGTGCCCCTGCCAGGGGGGTGTTTCTGCCAGGAACGTAGCCATACCGCGCCCGTACCAGCGAATGGAATAATGTTTGGACGGCGCATCGGCGATGTATTTACGACCCATCGTGTCGAACTGGTCATCGCCAAGAAACGATTTCAGGGCCTGGTAGTCATCTCCAAGGGCTTCCAACATGCATAATCGGTAACCGGTGTGATAAATACCGAGGAGTTTCTCCGCCGTGGCATTGGACGTGGACATTGTAATGTCTAACGGCGCTGGGCCGTCGTTGATGACGTAATCAACGAACCGGGCTTGGGTATCTGTCAGGGGCGTTGCCATCAAGCTGCCTCAGCCAAAGTCGCGTCGGCGACGGTGCGGGCATGGTCCAGTTCGTTGACCAAATCGGCTAACGGTGGGATATCGGCGTCGCGCTCGATCATGGTCGGCACGGGGCCAAACAGGCGAAGCGCATTGGCGTACAGATTCCATACCGGGTCAATCACTTCGCGGTCATGGGTGTCGATAATGTGGGTGTCCTCAAAGCTGTGTCCGGCCAGATGGATCTGGCGGACACGGTCCACGGGGATCGCGGCGAGATAATCTTGGGCGTCGAATTCGTGGTTGAAGGCGCTGACGTAAATGTTGTTCACGTCGAGCAGGATGTGGCAATCGGCCCGGGTGGCGATTTCGGCCAGGAAGTCGTATTCTGGAATAGAGGAATCGGTAAAGCCAACGTAAGAGGACGGGTTTTCCAGCAAAATTTGTCGCCCCAGGAAATCCTGAACTGTTTTCACCCGGTCGATCACATGGGCCAGGGATTCCTCGGTATAGGGCAAGGGCAGCAAGTCATGGGAATTGACGCCCTGAAACCCGGTCCAGCACAGATGATCGGAGATCCATTCCGGCTGGACCCGTTCGGCAAGGTTTTTGAGGTCTTTCAGGTAATCCTGATCCAGTGGGTCAACGGAACCGATGGATAACGATACCCCGTGCATGACCAGCGGATAGCGTTCGCGGATCCGATCCAGGTAGTAGATCGGCTTGCCGCCGGGCACGAGATAGTTTTCGCTGAGAATTTCAAACCAGTCGACGCGAGCCGCCGGACCGGTTGGGTCATTGATAATGTCCTCGTAATGGGGCGGACGAAGCCCTAAGCCGAAACCGAGGAAGTCTTTTGTCGGCATCATGTAAAATCCGCTATCATAAGGGTCCGGTTCGAAACAAGGGCGCGGCAACCGGATAGAGAGACTATACCAGTTGCCGGCCTTGTTCTCGAATCAGAAAGTCAGCCTTATTTGGTGACCTTGCCGCCTTTGCTGACGCATTCTTCGGCCGTATCGATCACGACGAAGCCCTGACCCTTGCAGGCGTTCTGGCCCTTGCAAGCGTTGGTCGCGCTCTTGCAGGCACCGGTGCCCTTGCAGGAGTTGATGCCGGTGCAATGTACGCCAGCAGCCTGGACGGTGCTTGCGGTCATGACAGGGGCAGCCATGAAGAAAATGGCGGCGGTGGCGGCTAGAATGGTGGTGGTGGTCTTGGTATTCATTATAAAACCTCATCTGTAAATTAGGATTATCATTCTGCAAGACGCTGGGGGCAGGATTTCCCGCTTCCCTCTTGCGAGTACGGGGATACCCTACCCGGCAAAATAAAAATCACAATTCAAATACGTTCACGTAAGCGTGAGAAGGCCGTGAACCGGAATTTTTTCGCTAGAGCGTAGGGGAAATAGCCAGTCACGGGGTTTTGATAACGGGTGAGCCGTTGTGATTTTCCGTTGGCGTTCCGGAGGGGTATCTTCTTATGGTGCTACAATACGAACATGCGACCTAAATTTTAGTCAAAGGAATACGACTTATGAAAACTACCCTTACCCTTATGTCTGCGGCGATCCTTGCTACCGCGTTTACCGGTGCCGTTACAACCGCCGATGCGGTGGCCAAGGAAAAAGTGAAACAGGAAAAATGCTTCGGCGTTTCGTTGAAGGGCAAAAATGATTGCGCCGCCGGCCCGGGCACATCGTGCGCCGGCACATCGACCGTCGATTATCAGGGCAACGCCTGGAAACTGGTTCCCGCCGGTACCTGTGTCAAAATGGGCGGCACTCTTAAAGAACATGCCGGAAATGCAATGCCGCATCCCAAAGGCTAAGGCGGTTTTGTGACGACGGCGATCCATAAAGGACCATCTTCGGTGCACCCCACCGGGGATGGTCCGGTTTCCGCATCGGTGGGGATCAGCCTCAAACCCGTCCATTTCGACGCGATTCTTGAATCCGGCCCCGCCGTCGATTTTTTCGAGGTGCATCCGGAAAATTATATGCAAGGCGGCGGCCCTATGGTCCGTGGAATGCGGGCGGTGGGCGAACGATATCCGTTGTCTTTGCATGCGGTCGGTTTGTCTCTGGGGTCACCCGGCCCGATCAACACCGATCACCTGAACCGGCTCAAACACCTAGTTGAGGAAATTCAGCCGGTGTTGATATCCGATCATTTATCCTGGTCCCGGTCCGGGGTCATGTTTTTGCCCGACCTCCTGCCTTTGCCGTATAGCCAAGAGGTGCTCGGGGTCGTTTCCGACAACGTCGCCCGGGTTCAAGATGCCCTAGGGCGCTCTATCCTGATCGAAAACCCGTCCCTGTATTTGCGCCCAGGGGACATGGGGGGTGCGGCCCAAATGAGTGAAACCGAATTCCTGACCGCTTTGACCAGCAAATCCGGCTGCGGAATCTTGCTGGACGTGAACAACGTTTTTGTCAGCGCCAACAACACCGGCCTCGATGCCGAAGAATACCTGGCCGCTATCCCTATGGATGTCGTTGGCGAAATCCATCTTGCCGGCCACAAGGTTGAATCCGGCCCGGCGGGAACGATCCTGATCGATGACCACGGTGGGCCTGTCGCCGACGCGGTCTGGGACCTGTACCGATACGCCATCGCCCGGCTAGGCTCGGTGCCGACGCTGATCGAATGGGATACCGATGTGCCGTCCCTGGAGACACTGGTGACCGAGGCCGAAAAGGCCAGAACCATTTTGCAGCAAACAAATACGGCGGGTTCCAATGAATACGCTGCATGACTTTCAGGCCGGGTTCGTAAATGCGCTGTGGGCCGGGGGTGGGGCTTTGCCGGAAGACGATTTCGTGCCGGGCGGTGTTCCTGTCGCGGTAGGTTTAGCGGTTTACCGCAACAACGTGTTTGCCCAATTGACGGAAGTCTTAAGCGATTTGTACCCGGTCGTGAAAATGCTGGTGGGGGATGAATTTTTCGCCCATACGGCAAAGGAATTCATCCGCAGTCACCCGCCCCATTCCCCGGTGCTGGCGGAATACGGCGGGGATTTCCCGGAGTTTATGGACGGATTCGTGCCCGCAGAGTCCGTGCCCTACCTCGGCGGCGTAGCGCGATTGGAACTGGCCCGCTATCAGGCCCTGTCCGCGCCGGACGCCGAACCGCTGGCGGCGGAGGCCCTGAAGGACATCCCGCCGGAGCGATTGGGCCAAGTTCAATTTAAATTTCACCCGTCCGTCCGTTTGCTGCGCTCAATCTTTCCGGTCGAAGATATCTGGAACGCGCACCAGAACGGTGGGGAACCTGATGGGACCCTTGATATATCGGCTCGGGACACCTGCTGTCTCGTTTTTCGGCCAGAGTACGAGGTCGAGACAAGGGTGCTTTCGTTTGAGGCATTTGAGTTCGTTTCCAGATTGTTTGGCGGGGAAACGCTGGCCCTGGCATTTGCCGCCACAAGCGGCGAATGGGACCCGCAGCAAACACTGACCGATTTACTGGTTTTCGGCGTATTTACGGAATTTCACCTGACAGAGGAACATGCCCCATGAGCGAACCAACGGCTTCTCATCCCCATTCCGAAGGACCGGTAACCGTCCGCGGTCTGATCAAGTGCTTTGTCGGTATCTGCAACACCACGCCGCATTGGCTGTTGGCTGTCATTGCCCGGGTAAGTGTTGCAACGGTTTTTTGGAAATCGGCGCAAACCAAGGTCGATGGTTTTACGATCAAGGATTCGACCTTCTTCCTGTTCGAAAACGAATACAACGTGCCTCTTCTGCCGCCAGAATTTGCCGCCTATATGGCAACGGTGGCCGAACACGTGTTTCCGATCCTCCTAATCATCGGTGTTGCCTCACGGTTCAGTGCCCTTTCGTTGCTGGGCATGACTATTGTCATTCAATTGTTCGTCTATCCGGCTGCCTGGCCGGTGCATATTTTGTGGGTGATGGCGTTGGCCTATATCATCGGGCGGGGTCCCGGTCCGCTGGCGCTCGATCACCTGATCGCGAAACGCTATTCCTAACATCGGAGTGTTCTGTCAGGGCGCCAGAACAAGGGTCGTTGTTTTTGGCCGTCCATCGCGCAGGAAGCTAATCGGAATGGAGGCGCCCGGTCGGTTCAAGTGAAAGGCGCCCGGCACGTCACTGGTCTTAAGGATCCGTCGCCTGCCGACCGTGGTCAGGATATCCCCCGGTTGCAATCCGGCCTTGGCCCCGGCACCATCCAGGGTAACCCGAGCAACCATGGCCCCGGACAAGGCCTCGCGCTCAATTTCGGTCAACGCCCGCACGACCACCCCTGATTTTCCATAAACTACCCGACCGTGTTTTTTCAGGTCACGGGCGACCCGGAGGACAAGGTCCAGGGAGGATGCGAAATTGACGCCGATGTTGGCGTCGCTGTCTTTGGTGAAAATCGCCGATACCAGGCCGACCAGCCGCCCATCGTCATCAACCAAGGCGCCGCCTGAGCCCCCCGGATTGACGACTGCGTCGGTCTGGATGAAATCCTCGACCGGGTTAAACCCGGTGCCGGTCCGGTGCAGGGCCGAGGCAACGCCACAGGTCACCGATAGCCCTAAGCCGAACTGATTGCCGATGGCGCAGACGCGCCCACCCAGTTTGGGTTCCGGCCCGAAGGGCGGTACGGCCAAGTCGATGGGGGCCTTGATCAGGGCGATGTCCGTGCGCGGGTCGCGGCCGATGATGGTCCCGGCCAGAAGGCGGCCGTCGTCCAGCCTGATTTTAATTTTCGTCGCCGCACCGAGAACATGGACGTTGGTGGCGAGATAACCGCCGGGCAAGATGGCGACGGCGGACCCCTCGGGGTTTTTCGGGCGCCCTGGATTGGCTGCATCTCCGCCCCCGTATCCCGGCCATTCTGGCAGGACGCTGACAACGGACTTCAATATGTCCGGCGAGAACGCTTCTGCGTTGACGTGTCCCGGATTCAAAAGAATCACAACAAATGCCAGGATCAGCAAACGACCCGTTGGGACGGGAATAAAATGAGATCGGGCTTTCAAATTCTCGGCTCCTCAATGTTCTGAGCAAACAGAATTAACCGCTTTTCAGCCCGGAGGCAAAGCCGCCTTGGATGTCCGTTCCTGGCCCCATCCATCAAGGTGGATAAACCTTGATGGATGGGCCGGGGTGTGGTGTGTTTCCGTCAATGTGTCGGCACGTCAACAAAAAGGATGAGAAGTTGAACTTTCCCCGCTCCATTCGGCTTGATGTCTCGGACGCGAATGCCTTTCCCCTGGCGGCGGAGGACGGCGAATGGTCGGTGACGGGAACCTTCGCCTTCGCCGATACCGAGCCAGCGGGATTGACCAACAAGGAACAGCTGGCGTTCCGCAACGGCTGGCTTGGCACCGACAGCTTCGGGCGAACCACATTTGTGCAGGTGACGGAAATCTCCGACGAACACCTTGAAGGTGTGGTCTCGATCCTGGCCGGGCATTTGATGGATCATTACGGAGCACCTGATATGGCGTCCGCCATCATTGCTGCGCGCGGTGAAACGGATTACGCGGCGGGCCTGTGCGATCACCCGGTTGGAACGTTGCTCGGGATTGAGCGGGAATTCACGGCTGATGGCGTTGCCGAGCGTATCCGCGTGATCCCGAAACAGGGCGATGACCAGCATGCCAAAATCTGGTCGATTGTGGAGGATGACGACAAGGTGTAACGACAGTGGGTGGCGGGGGAAGCTGGTGATCCCGACAGGATTCGAACCTGTGACCTCCAAATTAGGAATCTGGCGTTCTATCCAACTGAACTACGGGACCATACCCGCTCCCCAAGGAAGAATTACCATCTTCCTTGGTCAGCAACAAGCGAAGGGAGGCCCGGTGGGGTTTCTGGTAGATGAATAAAATTCGATTTCCGGTTTTCGCTATGTTCACCGTCTTTCTTGGGCTGGGCGGCCTTGCCTTCGCCAAAAGCGATGGCCTGACCCTGGACCCTGTACTTGCCCAGGGTGGCTGGGAAGAAATCAGGTTCGACGATAAAATCCCGAATTTATTTCGGTCCTGCGGGAATGCCTGCATCAAGGTCGAGACGAAGAACAGCGTGTCGATGATTGCCAAGAGTTTTCCTGTGCGACTTCAGGATTTGCCGGTGCTGACCTGGGAATGGATGATTGACCGCCCCCCGCCCCAATCGGATTTGTTTGAAAAAGGCAAAGAC
>JABMOG010000022.1 GCA_013204265.1 Rhodospirillales bacterium | reverse complement strand
TCCGCACCACCGACGTGACGGGCATCGTCAAGCTTCCGGAAGGCACGGAGATGGTGATGCCGGGTGACAATATCTCGGTGGAAGTCGAGCTGATCGTGCCGATCGCGATGGAAGAAAAGCTGCGCTTCGCAATCCGCGAAGGCGGCCGTACCGTCGGCGCCGGCGTCGTTGCCAAAGTTATAGAATAGGAAATAACCAGCCGGCCTCAATTATGAAGCCGGCGGTTTTTATGGGACTTTAAGTAAATGGATCAACAAAGCATCCGAATCCGTCTGAAGGCGTTCGATCATCGCGTCCTCGATCAGTCGGCGAAAGAAATCGTCAACACGGCGCAACGGACGGGCGCTCAGGTTCGCGGTCCCATTCCTCTGCCGACCAGGATTGAAAAATTTACCGTGCTGCGTTCGCCGCATATCGACAAGAAGTCGCGCGAACAGTTTGAAATTAGGACCCACAAAAGGGTTTTGGACATTGTTGAGCCCACTCAACAAACCGTTGACGCCTTGATGAAACTCGACCTCGCAGCCGGGGTTGATGTGGAAATCAAGCTTTAACGGATTAGAGAAAAAAGTTCAGGAATTATTACGTCATGCGCACCGGTTTAATTGCACGCAAACTTGGAATGTCACGTTTATTCATTGACGATGGCACTCATGTACCCGTGACCGTATTGGAAGTCGGCGACTGTCAGGTTGTCGCCCAGAAGGTCCAGGAAAACGATGGCTATAACGCGCTTCAACTGGGTTTGGGCAAAGCCAAGGTCAAGAATGTCAGCAAGGCCATGCGTGGTCATTTCGCCAAGGCCAAGGTTGAGCCGATGCGCAAGCTGACCGAGTTTCGAGTGTCCGAAGATGCTTTGGTCGATGTCGGCACTGAATTGTCGGCGGCCCACTTCGTTGCCGGCCAATTCGTCGACGTGTGTGGTACTTCGATCGGTAAGGGTTTTGCCGGCGGCATGAAGCGCCATGGTTTTGCAGGCCTGCGTGCCTCCCACGGCGTTTCAATTTCCCACCGTTCGCTCGGTTCAACGGGGCAATGTCAGGACCCGGGCCGGGTGTTCAAGGGCAAGAAAATGGCTGGCCAGATGGGTAACGTGCGGGTCACGACCCAAAACCTCAAGGTTGCCGCCATCGATACCGAACGTTCTTTGGTGTTGGTTTGCGGTGCGGTTCCGGGGTCTCGTGGTGGTTATGTGCGCATTTCCGATGCGATCAAGAAGAAGCTTCCCGATGGCGTTCCTTTCCCTTGCGCCATAAAGGGCCAGGGAACAGCCCCCGCCGAGGCGCCGGCTGAAGAATCTGTTGAGGAAAACGTCGCAGTTGAGGCGGCTCAGGATGATGCCCCCGAAGCCGCTGTCGAAGCAGCGCCCCAGGATCAAAAAGCTGAAGAAAAAGCTGACGAGGGAAAAGAGGAATAATCCGTTATGCAAAGCGAAGTCATCACCCTCGCCAATAAGAAGTCCGGCACCATCGAATTGGATGAAGCCGTGTTCGCCGTCGATGTGCGCCGCGATATTCTCGCTCGTGCCGTCAACTGGCAATTGGCGAAACGCCGCGGCGGCAACGCCAACACCAAGGGCCGCAGTGAAGTTGCCGCAAGGAAAGCCAAACCCTTCAATCAGAAGGGCAGTGGCCGGGCGCGTGCAGGTACGACCGTGGCGTCACATATGCGCGGCGGCGGTGTGACGTTTGGTCCTAAAACCCGCTCGCATGCCCACAAGCTGCAGAAAAAAGTTCGAGTACTGGCCTTGAAATCAGCACTCAGCGCAAAACAAGCCGAAGGCAAGCTGGTGATCCTGGACGAAGCCAAGATGAAAGAGCCAAAAACAGGCCAATTGGTTAAACAGCTGGAAGCCCTGAATTGGGGTAAAACCCTGATTATTGATGGCCTGGACCTGGATACCAATTTCGTCCACGCCGCCGGTAACATTGCCAATTTTGATGTTTTGCCGAGCAATGGCGCTAACGTTTACGACATCCTTCGCCGCGACACCTTGGTGTTGACCCGTTCCGGCGTTGAAAAACTTGTGGAGCGGCTGAAATGAAAAAATACAATAGCCGTGACTTCAAACCCAGCAAGGAGAGGATCTTTGAGTTGATCCGGGCTCCGGTGGTGACGGAAAAAGCGACCTTGATTTCGGAATTTAACCAGGTGGTCTTCTGGGTACCCGTGGACGCCAATAAGTTCGAAATTCGCGCCGCCGTCGAAGACCTGTTCAAGGTTAAGGTCAAGGCGGTCAATACGCTGCGCAAGAAGGGTAAGGTTAAACGCTTCCGAGGGTTTATCGGCAAGCAGGTTGAAACAAAAAAAGCCGTCGTAACTCTGGCCGAAGGCCAGACTATCGACATTATGAGCGGCATCTAGACTGAAATTGAGACGATCATGGCATTGAAAAAATTCAATCCGACCACGCCGGGACAACGAGGCCTTGTGCTTGTTGACCGCTCCGGTCTTTGGAAGGGTAAACCCGAACGTTCCCTGACCGAAGGTTTGACAGGCAACGGCGGGCGGAACAATAACGGTCGGATCACTGCGCGTCGGCGTGGTGGCGGACACAAGCGCCGCTACCGGGTCATCGATTTCAAACGCATCAAGTATGACGTAGAGGCGACCGTTGAGCGTCTTGAATACGATCCCAACCGGACCGCTTTTATCGCCCTGATTAAATACACTGACGGCGAACTCAGCTATATTCTGGCGCCGCAACGCCTTCGCGAAGGCGACAAGGTGATCTCTGGGGCCGCCATGGATATCAAGCCCGGTAACGCCATGCCCATGCAGAGCATTCCGGTCGGCACCATTATTCACAACATCGAAATGAAGGTCGGCAAGGGTGGACAGATCGCCCGTTCCGCCGGCACTTACGCCCAGATCATCGGTAAGGACCAGGGGTATGCCCAGCTACGGCTCAGCTCTGGCGAACTGCGTTTGGTCCGGGGCGAATGCATGGCCACCATCGGCGCCGTGTCCAACCCCGACCAGCAGAACATCAAGCTGGGCAAGGCGGGACGCAATCGCTGGCTCGGCAAACGCCCATCGGTACGCGGTGTTGCCATGAACCCGGTTGACCATCCCCATGGCGGCGGCGAAGGCCGCACCAGTGGTGGCCGTCATCCAGTTACGCCCTGGGGCAAGCCTACCAAGGGTAAGAGAACCCGTTCCAACAAAAAGACGGATCGCCTGATTATGCGTCGCCGTCACGCTAAGAAATAAGGAGGACTTTCGACGTGCCACGTTCTATCTGGAAAGGCCCCTTTGTCGATGGTTATCTGTTGAAGAAAGCAGAAACCGCGCGTGCCTCGACCCGCAACGACGTTATCAAAACGTGGTCCCGGCGTTCGACTGTTTTGCCACAGTTCGTTGGTTTGACCTTCGGCGTATACAATGGCCACAAGTTCGTTCCCGTTCTGGTGACCGAGGATATGATCGGTCACAAAATGGGTGAATTTTCCCCGACCCGTACGTACCTGGGCCACACGGCAGATAAGAAGGCGCGGAGGGTTTAAATCATGGGTAAAAAATCATTTGGTCGCTCTATCGCCGACAACGAGGCCATGGCATTTGCCAAGCAACTTCGTACCAGCCCTCAGAAGCTGAACCTGGTGGCCGAAACCATTCGCGGAAAAACCTGCGGAGCAGCGTTGACGGAACTTGAATTTTCACGCCGTCGTATTTCCGGCGAAGTTAAAAAGCTGCTGGAAAGCGCGATTGCCAATGCCGAAAATAATCACCAACTGGATGTCGATCGACTGTTTGTGGCCGAAGCCACTGTTGGAAAAGCCATGGTCTTGAAACGGTGGCGCGCACGTGCGCGGGGCCGTGTAGGCCGCATCCAGAAACCTTTTAGCAATATGCGCCTGATTATTCGCGAGCGCGAGGAGACAGCTTAATGGGACAGAAGGTAAATCCTATCGGTCTGCGTCTGGGCATTAACCGGACTTGGGATTCGCGTTGGTACGCCGACAAGAACTATGCCGAACTTTTGCATGAGGACCTGAAAATTCGGGAATTCCTCTTTAAAAGACTAGCTCAGGCAGGCATATCCAAAGTATTGATCGAGCGCCCCGCAAAAAAAGCCCGCGTGACTATTCACACGGCGCGGCCTGGCGTTGTCATCGGAAAGAAGGGCGCAGACATCGAAAATCTGCGCCGGGAGATTTCCAAGATGACCGGCTCGGAAGTGCATCTCAACATCGTTGAAATTCGTAAGCCCGAAATTGACGCCCAGTTGGTTGCGGAAAACGTCGCCCAACAGATGGAACGGCGTGTTTCCATTCGCCGTGCCATGAAACGCGTTGTGCAGAGCGCCATGCGCATGGGCGCCGGCGGTATTCGAATCAATTGCGCCGGACGCCTTGGCGGTGCGGAAATCGCCCGCACCCAATGGTACCGCGAGGGCCGGGTTCCTCTGCACACCTTGCGGGCCAATGTGGATTACGGTGAATCTACCGCGCACACCACGTACGGCGCGTGCGGCGTTAAGGTCTGGATTTATAAGGGCGAAATCATGGCCCATGACCCGATGCGCTCGATAAACAGGCGCAAGAGCAACAGCCGCAGCGCTAAGCGTTGAGGGTGACTTGAGAAAAATTTAGGAAGAGACCGATGTTAAGTCCGAAAAATCTAAAATACCGGAAGGCCCACAAAGGCCGCATCCATGGCAAGGCGAAAGGCGGCACGAAGCTGAATTTCGGTTCCTATGGCCTCAAGGCGCTGGCCCCGGAACGGGTTACGGCACGCCAGATTGAAGCCGCACGCCGCGCCATGACCCGTCACATGAAACGTGCGGGCCGTGTCTGGATCCGGATTTTCCCGGACGTTCCGGTAACCCAAAAACCAGCCGAAGTTCGCCAGGGTAAGGGTAAGGGGTCTGTTGAATTCTGGGCTTGCCGGGTTAAGCCGGGCCGCGTGATGTTTGAGATCGACGGGGTCACCGCCGCCGTTGCCAGGCGGGCATTTGAGTTGGCCGCCGCCAAGCTGCCATTAAAAACTAAATTCGTTACCCGTTTGGGCGAGGAGGGCTAAGGTTATGAAATCCGAAGACGTTCGCGCCAAAAGCGAAGATGAATTGAAACAACAGCTACTGGACCTGCGCAAGGAATCTTTGAACCTGCGTTTCCAGAAGGTTAGCGGCCAGTTGGAAAATACCGTGCGGGTGCGCGAAGTGCGCCGCGATATCGGCCGGATCAAGACGATTATAAATGAACGCCGCCGCACTGCGGCTCCGGCGTCCTAAGGAGAAGATTAATGCCGAAACGCGTAATGCAAGGTGTCGTAGTCAGCGACAAGATGGATAAGACGGTGACCGTCAAGGTCGAACGTCGGATCCAACATCCTCTGTACAAAAAGTTCATCAACCGGTCCAAGAAGTATGCCGCTCATGATGAAAACAACAGCTGCAAAATGGGCGACGTCGTCAGCATTCGCGAGTGCAAGCCGATCTCGAAAAGAAAGAAATGGGAAGTTCTTACCGAAGGCGCTTGATGCCCCGGTTTTGAAGGACGGATTAAGGACTAAAGACGATGATTCAGGTTGAAACAAATTTATTGATTGCCGACAACTCTGGCGCGCGCCGAGTCCAGTGCATCAAGGTACTGGGTGGCTCCAAGCGCCGCTATGCGTCCGTTGGTGATGTTATTGTCGTCAGCATTAAAGAAGCCATTCCGCGTGGCCGCGTCAAAAAGGGTGAAATCGCCAAAGCGGTCGTAGTGCGTACCGCCAAAGACATTCGGCGTCCCGACGGTTCTGCTATCCGCTTCGATACCAATGCCGCGGTTTTGATCAACGCGCAGGGCGAACCCATCGGGACCCGTATTTTTGGCCCAGTCACACGGGAACTGCGGTCCAAAAAATTCATGAAAATTGTTTCCCTTGCGCCTGAGGTTCTGTGATGGCTGGAAAATTCAAAATCAAAAAAGGCGACCGGGTGATCGTGACCGCCGGGCGCGAAAAAGGCAAAACCGGTGAGGTGCTGAGAATTCATACCAAGAACGACCGCGTTCTGGTTCAGGGCGTCAACATGATCAAGCGCCACCTTCGCCCGACCCAAACCGAGCAGGGCGGCATTGTTGAGAGAGAAGCCGCGATTCACATTTCTAATCTTGCGCATATCGACCCGAAAGACCAAAAAGCCACCCGCGTCGGCTTTAAGGTTCTGGACGGCGGACGCAAGGTTCGCTTCGCCGTACGATCCGGCGAAGTCATTGATACGTAATAGGTTTTAAAAGCATGACCCGCTTACAGGAACATTATAAAACAACCGTGAAACCGGACCTGATCAAGGAGTTCGGTTACAAGAACGCCATGGAAGCTCCGCGGTTGGACAAGATCGTCCTCAACATGGGCGTTGGCGAAGGCGTTATGGATAAGAAAAAGGTCATCGCCGCGGCGGAAGACCTGGCCAAGATTGCCGGCCAGAGACCGGTCATTACCAAGGCTAAAAAATCCATCGCCGCCTTTAAGTTACGCGACGGCATGACGATCGGTTGCAAAGTAACCCTTCGCCGCGACCGGATGTATGAATTTCTTGACCGCCTGATTACCGTGGCCTTACCGCGGGTACGGGATTTCCGTGGCATTTCCTCGAAAAGTTTCGATGGTTCCGGCAACTTCGCGCTGGGTTTGAAAGAACAGATCGTATTTCCGGAAATTGACTACGACAAGGTCGACCAGGTCCGCGGTATGAACGTGGTTATTTGCACCACGGCCAAAACCGACGATGAAGCGCGCGCCTTGCTCAAGGGTTTTGACATGCCGTTCAGTGGCCGTGACGTGGAAAAAGAAAAAGAAAAAGAAGTCGCCAAACGCGCCGAGCATGAAGCCCAGCAATTGGCTGCCAGAGAGGCCCTGAAGGAAGAAGATGGGCCTGAAGACGCCGCTGCCGAAAGCGCCGAGCAAACAAAATCCGATGGAGATGAATAATGGCTAAAAAAAGCTCTGTTGAAAAAAATAACAAGCGTGCCCGTTTGGCCATTAAATTTGCCCCCAAACGCGCGCGGCTGAAAGCCCTGGCCAAGGATGAAACCTTGTCTCCGGAAGAGCGTTTTAACGCGCGTATTAAGTTGGCCCAATTGCCCCGCAATTCGGCTCCCGTGCGCCACCGGCTTCGCTGTTTGTTGTCGGGCCGTCCGCGTGGAAATTACAGAAAATTTAAAATCAGCCGCATTGCTTTGCGCGACTTGGCCTCCGCCGGGCAGATTCCCGGCATGGTCAAGTCAAGCTGGTAAGGAGATACGATAGATGACGATGACTGACCCCTTGGGCGATATGCTCACCCGCATCCGAAACGGACAGCGGGCCCGGAAATCCATGGTTACGTCGCCGGCTTCCAAGCTGCGCGTAAATGTTCTCGATGTTCTCAAGCGTGAGGGCTTCATCCGTGGATTTTCCCAGAGTGAAATTCGCACCGGGCTTGCCGAAATCGAAATCGAACTCAAATATCACGAAGGCGACCCCGTGATCCGCGAGATCAGCCGTGTGTCAACGCCGGGTCGGCGTGTGTATTCGGGCATCAAGGATTTAAGCAGAGTTTACGATGGTCTCGGTATTTCAATTTTGTCGACGCCTCGTGGCGTATTGTCGGATTCAGAAGCCCGTGACCAAAACGTCGGTGGCGAAGTCCTCTGCCAGGTCTTTTAAGGCTCGTAGAAGAAAGAACGGAACGAAGTTATGTCTCGTATTGGTAAAAATCCCGTCGAAATTCCCGATGGCGTCACTGTTGACGTAGCCGGTAAAGTTGTCACGGCCAAAGGGAAGCTGGGGGAACTCAGCATAATCCTGACCGATGATGTTGAAATCGGCATGGACAACAAGTTGATAACGGTAAAACCGACCAACAATACCATGTTTGCCCGTAAAATGTGGGGCACGTCGCGCAGCATCATCGAAAATATGGTCTCTGGTGTCAGCAAGGGGTTCTCTCGTAACCTGGAAATCCAGGGCGTTGGTTACCGGGCCCAGGTGCAGGGTAAAGATCTTATTCTGCAGCTAGGCTTCAGCCACGAAGTCCGGTTTCCGGTGCCCCAAGGTATTAAAATTGAGTGTTCCGACCAGACGCACATTTCCGTCACCGGCCCGGACAAACAAAGGGTAGGGCAGACGGCTTCTGAAATCAGGAGTTTCCGCCCGCCCGAACCCTACAAAGGCAAGGGTATCAGATACGAAGGCGAATACGTCATTCGTAAGGAAGGCAAGAAGAAGTAATGTCCAATTCAAAGCAGTTATTCCACCGCCGCCAGGGGCGTACGCGTCAAAAACTTCAACGCAAGTCTACGCTGCGTCCGCGGTTGTCCGTTTTTCGTTCCGGCAAGCATATTTACGCGCAGGTCATCGACGATGCTGCGAAAATTACGCTGGCTTCCGCCTCGACCCTGGAAAAGACTATGCGCGGCAACCTGAAAACCGGTGCCGACGTTGAAGCTGCCGGGCTGATTGGCAAAACCATTGCCGAGCGGGCGATTGCCAAAGGCGTCAAGAAAGTCGTTTTTGACCGCGGCGGATGTAAATTTCATGGTCGGGTCAAAGCCCTGGCCGAAGCCGCCCGCGAAAGCGGCTTGAGTTTCTAGGAGAGAATGAATATGGCCGAAACAAAGAGCCCTTCACCGCAACAGCGTGGCGGACGAGGCGGCGGCGGTGATCGCGGTCGTGGCCGTGGCCGTGATAACCAGCGTGAAGAAGGCGATGAGTTACTCGACAAACTGGTGCACATCAACCGTGTTGCCAAGGTCGTCAAGGGTGGCCGCCGGTTTTCCTTCGGCGCTCTGGTCGTTGTAGGTGATGGCCGTGGCCGTGTCGGTTATGGCACCGGCAAGGCGCGGGAAGTTCCCGAAGCCATTCGCAAGGCGACGGATCAGGCCAAACGTGGCATGATTCAAATTCCCCTGCGCGAGGGCCGCACACTGCACCATGACGTTGATGGCCGTTTCGGTGCGGGAAAGGTTGTTTTGCGTTCAGCCCCTCCGGGGACCGGCGTTATTGCTGGTGGTCCGATGCGCGCGGTGTTCGAAACCATGGGCGTGCAGGATGTTGTCGCAAAATCGATTGGTTCTTCGAACCCCCATAATATGGTCAAGGCGACGTTCGAAGCGCTCAAGAGTTGTTCTTCACCCCGTAACGTTGCCGCCCGGCGCGGTAAAAAAGTTGCCGATATCGTTTCGCGCCGTGGCAGCGGCCCGGCCGAAGCTACGGTGAAGGAATAGTTTTAAAATGGCAGATAGCAAAAAATCCGGAACCGTCAAGGTTACGCAAATCGGCAGCGCCATTGGGCGGCCCGGTGATCAACGTGCCACCCTTATCGGACTCGGCTTGAATAAAATGCATAAAACCAGCGAACTTGAAGATACGCCTTCGGTGCGCGGTATGATCAACAAAGTGCATCACCTGGTTCGTGTCGACGAAGGTTGACGGAAGGAATTATTATGCGATTGAACGAAATCAAAGAGAAACCCGGCGCCCACAATCCTCGCAAACGGGTCGGGCGCGGTATATCTTCCGGTACCGGCAAGACCTCTGGCAGTGGCCATAAGGGGCAGAAGTCGCGTAGCGGTGTTTCCCTTTTGGGTTTTGAAGGCGGGCAAATGCCGTTGTACCGGCGTCTGCCTAAGCGTGGCTTCAACAATCCGTTCTCCAAGGATTTCGCGGAACTGACGCTGAAGACTCTGGAAAGTGCAATTGCCAGCGGTAAAATTGACGCCAAAAAACCAGTGACCGAAGATCTTCTTTGTGCCGCCGGTGTCGTGCGCAAAAGCAAGCACGGCGTTCGCCTGTTGGCGACGGGTGAAATGAAGACCAAAGTGACGATTGAATTGACCGGCGCCACTAAAGGTGCAATCGCCGCCATCGAGAAGGCCGGCGGCAGTATCACCGTTTTCCCGACGAAACCGAAACCCGAAGGCAAGGGCAGGGCCCGTCACCGCAAGTTCAAGGACACTGCCGATCCGGCCAAAGCCGCCGCACTGGTTCCTGCAATTAAAGAAGAGCCGAAAAAAGAAAGTTCTGCTAAAGCAGACACACCTGCTATGGAAGAGGGCGAATAAGGACACATGGCCTCCGCTGCTGAACAATTCGCTTCCAATATGAATTTCGGAGCCTTTTCCAAGGCTACGGAATTGAAGAGTCGCATTTGGTTCACGCTCGGTGCATTGATCATCTATCGCCTGGGCACTTACATTCCGCTTCCGGGGATTGACCCGACTGTTCTGCAGGACATTTTTCGCCAGAACCAGGGCGGTGTGTTGGGAATGTTCGACATGTTTGCTGGCGGCGCACTTGGGCGGATGACAATTTTCGCGCTCAATATTATGCCTTATATTTCAGCCTCCATTATTATGCAGTTGATGTCGGCGGTTTCTCCCCGGCTGGAAGCTTTGAAAAAAGAAGGTGAGGCCGGGCGAAAGAAAATCAATCAATACACCCGCTACGGCACAGTATTGATTGCCGCCCTACAGGCCTACGGCATTTCCGCCGGTCTTGAAGGCATGAGTTCCAGCGCTGGGGCGGCCGTGACAGATCCCGGCGCATTTTTCCGCTTCCAGGTAGTGGTGACGCTGGTCGGTGGCACCGTGTTCCTGATGTGGCTGGGCGAACAAATTACGGCTCGCGGTGTCGGTAACGGAATTTCGTTGATTATTTTTGCCGGCATTGTCGCCAACCTTCCCAGCGCGCTGGCCGGAACCCTTGAATTGGGACGCACCGGCGCATTGTCGACACCCTTTATCATCGCGCTTTTGATCATGTCGGTGGGGGTTATATTCTTTATTGTGTTCATTGAACGCGCCCAGCGCCGCATTATTATCCAATACCCGAAACGCCAGCGCGGCAACAAAATGACTGGCGGAGAAAGCTCTCACCTGCCGCTTAAAATAAATACGGCTGGCGTGATTCCACCGATTTTTGCATCGTCCCTGCTGTTGATGCCCATCACCATTATCGGCTTTTCCGCCGGCACCGGTCCGGAATGGCTGACGCAGGCCGCAGCCTACCTGGGGCGCGGACAGCCGGTGTACCTTATTCTCTATTTATCGATGGTGGTGTTTTTCGCCTTTTTCTATACGGCGGTGGTGTTCAACCCGGTGGAAACGGCCGACAACCTCAAGAAATACGGCGGCTTCATTCCTGGTATCCGCCCAGGCAAAAATACCGCCGATTATCTGGACTGGGTGTTAACTCGCCTGACTGTTGTCGGCGCAGCCTATTTGGCGGCAATTGTTTTGTTACCGGAACTGCTGATTTCCCAATATTCTGTTCCGTTTTATTTCGGTGGCACCAGCCTTCTTATCGTCGTCACCGTGACCATGGATACGGTGGCCCAGGTACAGTCACATTTACTGGCTCATCAATATGAAGGCCTGATTAAAAAATCCAAGCTAAGAGGACGGCGGTAGTGAATATAATTTTGATGGGCCCCCCGGGGGCTGGTAAGGGAACTCAAGCTCAGCGTCTGGAGAAATCCTGTGGTATCATACAGTTGTCGACCGGCGACATGTTGCGCGCCGCTGTTGCTTCGGGCAGCGACCTTGGCAAGCAAGCCAAGGAAATCATGGAAGCCGGCGGACTGGTGTCCGACGACCTGATAATTGCCATGATTTCGTCGCGTATCGATCAGGATGACTGCCAAAACGGCTTCATTCTCGATGGTTTTCCGCGTACCACGCCACAAGCCGAGGCTTTGGGCATGATGTTGACGGAAAAAGGCATTCAGATTGACCACGTTATCGAAATTGAAGTCGATGACGACGCCATGGTGGCCCGGATTACCGGGCGTTATACCTGCGCCGGTTGCGGGGCGGGATACCATGATGAATTTCAAAAGCCATCAACCGATGGGGTCTGCGACCAGTGCGGTGGAACCGAGTTCACCCGCCGCGCCGACGATAACGCCGAAACCGTCCGTTCCAGGCTTGATGCCTATCACGACCAAACCGCTCCAATTCTGGCTTATTACAAGGAAAAAGGGCTGTTAAAGGGCGTTGACGGGATGGCTGCTATTGATGATGTGACGGATCAACTGAACGGGATTGTCGGCTGATTTAAGGGGTAATAAAAGTGCTGGTGGGCGTGTTGACTTGAAGCAGTCAAGCCCTATAATCCGGCTCTTCCGGCCACCCAACGGATACGAATTTTTGTTTTTTTCCAAGCTTTAAGGAGAACAAGCCTTGGCGCGCATTGCTGGCATTAACATTCCGACCGGAAAACGGGTCGTTATTGCGCTTACCTATATTCATGGTATCGGACATACTTCGTCGCGCAAGATCTGCGAATCTGTGGGCATTCCCTCTGACCGCCGGGTCAACGACCTGACCGATGACGAATTGGGGCGGATTCGGGAATCCATTGAACAAGAATACCAAGTCGAAGGCGACTTGCGCCGCGAAGTGGCGATGAACATCAAACGGCTGATGGACCTTGGTTGCTATCGAGGCCTGCGTCACCGCCGCGGCCTGCCCGTGCGCGGTCAGCGCACCCATACCAATGCCCGCACCCGGAAGGGTCCGGCCAAAGCCATCACCGGCAAGAAAAAAGCCTCTTAGGGGCTAAGTAAAGGATTGAAATGGCTAAATCAGCGACCCAGCGGCCGCGCCGCCGTGAGCGTAAAAACATCGCATCGGGCGTGGCCCATGTGAATGCCACGTTCAACAATACGATGATTACCATCGCCGATGCGCAGGGAAATGCTATTGCCTGGTCATCGGCCGGTTCCCAAGGTTTCAAGGGATCACGCAAATCTACTCCTTACGCGGCTCAGGTTGCAGGTGAGGATGCCGGACGTAAAGCCATGGAACACGGCATGAAGGTTCTTGAGGTCCAGGTTAAGGGACCAGGATCCGGTCGGGAATCGGCCTTGCGCGCTTTGCAGGCCGTCGGTTTCACTATTACCGCCATTCGTGACGTGACGCCGATACCACACAATGGTTGCCGTCCCCGCAAACGTCGGCGGGTGTAAGGCCAAACTAATTAGCCGCGTTTCGCGCGGTCGGGATGCTTTGAGGTATCCCCAAGATCAGCCGACCCGGAAAGAGGACGGCAGTGTTTATTTTGAAAGGTTCCGAAAAAGGCGCCTTTCTTTAACGTCGTGAGCGTGAGGTCACACAAGTGATTCAAAAAAACTGGAAAGAACTGATTAAGCCGTCAAAATTGAATGTGCAGCCGGGCGCAGATGCTTCGCGTACGGCCGTCATCGTTGCGGAACCATTGGAACGGGGTTTCGGCCTGACATTGGGAAATGCCTTGCGGCGGGTTCTGTTGTCTTCGTTGCAAGGGGCCGCGGTTACGTCGGTGCAGATTGAAGGCGTTTTGCATGAATTCTCCGCCATTCCGGGGGTTCGCGAAGATGTCACGGATATCGTGCTGAACATCAAAACCCTGGACATCAAGATGTCCGCCGAAGGGCCAAAGCGTATTTACTTGAAAGCGACCGGCCCCGGCGAAGTCAAAGCCGGTGATATTGAGTGCGGTGCCGACGTGGAAATTATGAATTCCAACCTGGTGCTTTGCCATCTGGACAAGGGTGCCAAACTCAACATGGAAATGACCGTCGAGAACGGTAAGGGCTATGTTGCAGCGAGCCAGAACCGTCCGGAAGAAAGCCCCATCGGTTTGATCCCGGTCGATTCGGTCTTTTCACCAGTCCGCAAGGTATCCTATAAAGTCGATAATTCCCGCGTCGGCCAGGTGACGGATCATGACAAACTGAGTCTCGAGGTGACGACCAGTGGCGTCGTAACTCCAGATGATGCGGTGGCCCTGGCTGCCCGGATTCTTCAGGATCAGTTGAGCTTATTCATCAACTTCGACGAACCCCAAGCGGCGAAAGCCAAAGAACTCGAAGAAGAACTGCCGTTTAACCGAAATCTGTTGCGCAAGGTTGACGAATTGGAACTCTCTGTGCGTTCGGCCAATTGTCTGAAGAACGACAACATCATCTATATCGGTGATCTGGTCCAGAAAAGCGAAACGGACATGCTCCGGACACCGAATTTCGGTCGTAAATCACTCAACGAAATCAAGGAAGTCTTGAGCCACATGGGTTTGCATCTAGGCATGGAAATTCCCAATTGGCCGCCTGAAAACATCGAAGACTTGGCTAAAAAACTGGAAGACCCGTTCTGATCGGGACAACCCGACTGGACGAATAAATAACAAATCCCGTGCGTGTAAAATGGCACGCGCACGGAAACATGAAGGAGCCTAACCATGCGTCATCGTATGAGCGCCCGTAAGCTGAACCGGACCAGCAGTCACCGAAAGGCCATGTTATCCAATATGGCTGTGTCCTTGCTGACCCATGAGCAAATCAAGACGACCTTACCCAAAGCCAAAGAACTGCGCCGCGTCGCCGACAAGATGATTACGCTTGGTAAACGCGCCACATTGCATACCCGCCGCCAGGCTTATTCGTTTCTGCGTGACGATGCCGCTGTGTCAAAATTGTTCGGCGCGCTGGCGGATCGTTATAAGGAACGTAGCGGCGGTTACACTCGTGTTTTGAAGGCAGGTTACCGCTATGGTGATAATGCGCCGTTGGCGGTTATTGAATTGGTGGACCGGGACGTGGATGCCAAGGGCGCCGACGACAAGGCCCGCCATGCCCTGGAAATGGAAGACCAGCCGGCGGAAGACAACTCTTAATTTCGGGGCCGCCTTTCAAAGAATTCAGGATTTGAAAAGGCAGCCACCTAGGCTGCTTTTTTATTTTTCGGGGTAATGCAGACAAGAAAGTGTGCCTATATGAAACCCGTTTTTAAAATTTTTCTTGGTGCTGTAACCGGATTTTTTTTAATAACGAATTCAGGAATCGCTGCTGAGTCCAGAATACTCCCGGAAACCTGGAATGAGGTGCAGTTGTCTTATGCGCCTCTGGTCAAAAAAACGGCACCCGCCGTGGTCAATATTTACGCCCGCAAAGTGGTCCGCGAACGGAGCCAGCAGCTTCTGTTCAATGATCCGTTCTTCCGACGGTTTTTTGGTGAGGACTTCGGCAAGGGCTTGTCCAGGAAAAGGTTGCAAAAATCACTGGGCTCCGGCGTCATTGTGCGCTCTGACGGTTTGGTCATCACTAACAAGCACGTTGTTGAAGGGGCCGACGAAATCAACGTCGTGCTGTCCGACCGGCGCGAGTTTTCGGCGTCGCTCGTTATCTCCGATGATCGTACCGATCTGGCTGTTCTTAGGGTTGATGCCGGGGGGCAATCGTTGCCTTTTCTTGAGCTAAGCGATTCCGATACACTGGAAGTCGGGGACCTTGTGCTGGCGATTGGCAATCCTTTCGGGGTCGGCCAGACCGTGACCAGCGGCATTGTTTCTGCTCTGGCCCGGACAAGCGTCGCCCGCACGGACCTCAACTTTTTCATCCAGACTGATGCCGCTATCAACCCAGGGAATTCCGGCGGTGCTTTGGTTGAAATGAATGGGAAACTGGCCGGCATCAACACCGCTATTTTCTCGAAAAGCGGTGGGTCCCTCGGGATCGGGTTTGCCATTCCTTCCAATATGGTGCGGGCCGTAATTAACGGAACTACCGAGGACGGCAAACTGGTGCGCGGCTGGTTGGGGGCAGAGGGCCAGGCCGTGTCACAGGATATAGCTGCCTCTCTGACTATGTCTCGCCCCACCGGAATTCTGATCAGCAATGTTTACAAAGGAGCCGCCGCTGAGGCGGCCGGGCTTCGTGTCGGCGATGTTGTGCTTGCTGTTAACGGCTTTGAGGTCAACGACCCCAAGGCGTTGCAGTTCCGAATTGCGACGATTTCCGTCAATGATACGGTAGAACTCAGTGTTTGGCGGCGCCACAAACCGCTGGCGTTGAAGTTGAAGGTGACACCACCCCCGGATACGCCGGCCAAGGATGTCACCGACCTTAAGGGACAACAGCCATTGGCAGGGTCGCGGGTCGCCAACCTGTCGCCAGCCTTTGCTATCGAAATCGGGAGCAGTCCTTTTGCCCGGGGCGTGATGATCGTCGATTTGTTGCGCGCCTCACCGGCCAACCGTTTAGGATTCAAAATCGGGGATGTGGTCACCAACGTCAACGGCACCAGGGTCGAGACCGTAGGTCAACTCAAGGCTCTATTGAGCAACCCGTTGGAACGGTGGCGCATAACCGTAGACCGGAACGGAAAATCCTTGAGTCTGGTCATCGACGGCTGAATTTTGAACACCTTTGGGTTTATGGTGCCGGACCTGAATTTGCGCTAACGTTCGCTAGGTTGCGAAAACCATTCCTGCGGGGAGGAGTAAATTATGAGCGGTTCCGAAATAACCATCCAGGCCGTCGATGGTGGCGAATTCATGGGCTATCTGGCAATCCCGGATTCCGGGCGTGGGCCCGGTGTCGTTGTCATTCAGGAAATTTTCGGCGTCAACGACGTGATGCGGGGAATTACCGACAGTTTCGCCGAAGCTGGTTACGTAGCGCTTTGCCCGGACCTGTTTTGGCGCCAGGAGGCGGGAATCATTCTTACCGACCAGACTGAAGAAGAATGGGCCCGTGCGTTTGAGTTGTTCAATGGATTCGATTTGGACAAAGGCGTCTCCGACCTGCAAGCGACGATCAGCGCTCTCAGTTCCCTGGACCAGTGTGCGGGCAAAGTCGGTGCGGTTGGTTTTTGTCTCGGTGGTCGGTTGGCTTACTTGACGGCGACCCGTACCAATATTGATGCTGCGGTCGGCTACTACGGAGTGATGTTGACCGAACACTTGGACGAGAAAATCAAGGCTCCGTTGATCCTGCATATGCCGACCGAGGACGATTACGCGCCGAAGGATCAGCAAGACCAAATCAAGGCGGCGCTGGCGGGTAACAGCAAGGTGACCATTTACTCCTACGAAGGCCAGGATCACGCCTTCGCCCGTGCCGGTGGCAAGCACTACGATCAGGCCTCTGCTGATACGGCGTGGGAACGCACGCTGGACCATTTCAGGGTTCATTTGGGCTGAGCGGCCCAATTGTTCCTGATTGTTTGAACACCAAAGACTGGAAGGAGGGGGGAGGAAGAAATGAGTACACTCTTCGAATCCGCCGCTCCCAGGCCCCTGGCCGACCGGTTGCGCCCAGCCAAACTCTCCGACGTGGTCGGCCAAAATCATTTGCTCGGGCAAGGTTGCCCGATCGCACGGATGATCGATTCCGCCAAGCTGACCTCCATTATTCTCTGGGGACCACCGGGAACGGGTAAAACCACAATCGCCCGGCTTCTGGCCGACCAGACGAAGCTTCACTTTGAAAGGCTGTCGGCCGTGTTTTCCGGTGTTCAAGACCTGCGCAAGATTTTTGAGACGGCGAAAGGCAAGCGGGAAATGGGGTTGGGGACGCTGCTTTTCGTCGATGAAATACACCGTTTCAACCGCGCCCAGCAGGACGGCTTTCTTCCTTATGTAGAGGACGGCACCGTTATTCTGGTCGGGGCGACGACCGAAAACCCGTCGTTCGAGTTGAATGCGGCGTTGTTGTCGAGAACTCAGGTGCTGGTGTTAAACCGGCTTGACGATGCGGCGCTGGAAGAGTTGCTGGTCCGCGCGGAAACGGAAAATGGCAAGACCCTGGCGTTGGATAGGGACGCCCGCGCCGCCCTTCGCGCCATGGCCGACGGCGACGGCCGGTTTTTGCTGAATATGGTCGAGGCCGTGCAGGCCCAGGCCGGGGAGGGTGATATCGATACCGCACGGTTGACCGAGGTGGTGCAACGCCGGGTACCGTTGTACGACAAATCCCAGGACGGTCATTACAACCTGATTAGCGCCCTGCACAAATCTCTGCGTGGGTCCGACACCGATGCGGCGCTGTATTGGTTGGCCCGGATGCTGGCTGGCGGCGAAGACCCCCGGTATATCGCCCGGCGGCTGTTGCGCTTCGCATCGGAAGATATCGGCCTTGCCGACCCGCAGGCCTTGGGGCATGCCCTTGCCGCATGGGAAACCTTTGAGCGGCTGGGCTCACCCGAAGGGGAACTGGCGATCGCCCAATGTGTGATTTATCTCGGCACCGCCCCGAAATCCAATGCCGCCTACATGGCATCGAAGGCGGCGGCCCGGGCGGCTCAGAACAATGGTTCACTGGAGCCGCCTAAACATATCCTCAACGCGCCGACTTCGATGATGAAGGATCTCGGTTATGGGGACGGTTATGAATACGACCATAACACTGAGGATGCTTTTTCCGGTCAAAACTATTTTCCTGATGGCATGGAACGGCAGAAATTCTATCAACCGGTGGAGCGTGGTTTTGAGCGAGATATCGCCAAGCGGCTGGAATACTGGGATAAATTGCGCCGCGAAAAGGGTCAAAAATAGATGATTGCCAGCATTGCCGAATTTCTGATCCTGGGCTTTATCGTGGACTGGGCCTTTCGGAAAATGAATATTCCGGGTCTTGTCGGGTTGTTGTTGCTGGGTGTTGTGCTGGGGCCGTATGTGCTGGGCTGGGCGACACCGGAACTTTTGCGGGTCTCCGATGAACTTCGCCTGATCGCGTTGATCGTCATTCTGCTGCGCGCCGGGTTCGAGATCAGCAAGGAAACCTTGAACCGGGTCGGTGGGCGGGTTTTGATACTGGCCACTGTGCCAGCGGTCTTTGAGGGAGTGACGGTTATGTTGTTGGGGCCTTGGTTATTGGGCCTGGGGTTACTGGATTCTGCGGTATTAGGAGCGGTGTTGGCGGCAATATCGCCAGCGGTAGTGGTTCCGTTGATGATCCGCTTCATAGAACGGGGCATGGGTGCGGAAAAAGGAATTCCAACCATGATTATAGCTTCGGCGACGATAAACGACGTGTTTGTGATCGTAATTTTCAGCGTCTTGGTGGGAATATACACGGGAACATCCGTCAACATCGCCTGGCAATTGGCGGGCATCCCCATTTCCATCTTGTTGGGCCTCGCCGCCGGATGGGTTATCGGCATTGGTCTTTTTAAAGTCTTTGACCATTTCAATCCGCGTGCCACAAAACGGGTTCTTGTATTGCTGGGGTTATCAGTTCTTTTGGTCCGGGCCGAACATCTAATGCAGCCCTGGGTACCGTTTGCAGCCCTGCTGGCGGTTGTTGCTATCGGCTTTTACCTGCTGGAAAAAGACGAGCACATGGCTCACCAGTTGTCTGCCAAACTGGCCAAAGTCTGGATTTTGGCGGAAATCGTTCTGTTCACCATGATTGGTACCCAGGTAAATATCGAAGTGGCTTTTAATTCGGGTATGTCCGGGGCGGCTTTGATCGGAGTTGGGTTGCTGGCAAGAGGGGCGGGCACGTATCTCAGCATGCTTGGTAGTTCCTTGAACTTTTCGGAACGTATCTTCGTGGCTATATCTTCCGTGCCCAAAGCTACCGTACAGGCCGCCATTGGCGGCGTGGCATTGGTGGCCATGATGGCTGCGGGAATGGCTCCGGGGCCGGGCGAGGTAATTCTTGCGGTGGCCGTGTTGAGTATCGTTTTGACCGCGCCGTTGGGGGCTTGGGCAATATCGGTGGTCGGCGACAAGGTTCTTCAGGTTGCGCCGGCCCAATTTCACGATGCTCGAGATGCCGTTTTAGAAAGCAAGGGCAGCGATGATGCCCTTTAGTTTCATATCTGCTCCGGATTTTCTTTGAAATGAGCAAGGTGACTACAATTCAAGTCGCAGGCGCAGACGTCGGCATGCGTCTTGACCGCTGGTTCAAACAGCAATTTCCAGACCTCAGCCACGCTCGCCTACAAAAACTTCTGCGCACCGGACAGGTGCGGGTGGACGGAGGACGGGTCAAGTCAGGCACCCGTCTTGAAGAAGGCCAGGAAATTCGTATACCACCACTGAATATTGATGTGTTCAGCCTGCCGAAATCCGAAAATGAAAAAGCCAAACCTGTTATCAGCAAAGCCGATGCCAAGGACATCCAGGGGTGCGTTCTACACCGGGATGACGATATTATTATCCTAAACAAACCTCCGGGGTTAGCCGTGCAGGGCGGCAGCCGCCTCGCGCGCCATCTCGACGGCATGTTGGACGCTCTTCGTTTCGAGATGGAAGAAAAACCACGCCTGGTGCATCGTCTGGACAAAGACACCAGTGGCCTTTTGCTGTTGGCGCGCCATTCTCTCGCCGCGCGGATGCTTACCCAGGCCTTCCGGGGCAAAGAGGTCCGAAAGATTTATTGGTCGGTTGTCGTCGGGGTGCCGACGCCGGAACACGGCAAGATTGATTTGCCCTTGGCCAAGTTGTCAGGGGCGGGCGGTGAAAAAGTGGTTGCCAGCGCGCCGGAAGGCAAGAACGCGTTGACCCTTTACCACACGGCTGACCAGGCGGGGAGCCAAGCGGCGTGGGTGGTTTTCGAACCCTTGACCGGACGGACACATCAATTACGGGTGCATGCGCAGGCTTTGGGAACGCCAATTCTGGGCGATGGAAAATACGGACGGCGAGGAGCCTTTCTGGACAACAAGGACATCGCCAGTCGCCTTCACCTGCATGCCCGGGCGCTCCGTTTTCCGCATCCCGCCGGGCATTGGATGGAAATGGTTGCACCCTTACCCGATCATATCCGCCGAACTTTCGAAGTTTTCGGGTTCGATCCCAAAAAAGAAGGTGACCCTTTTCTTGCATCCCCTTGGTTTGAGAAATGATCTAGCTCATGGGGAGTCAGCTTTCCGTATAACCTTGGAAAACTGCAAGAATTGCTTCACAAATATATCTTTAGTATTACAATGTATTAGTGTTCACCTTCGCCCTGGTTGAATCTGAAGATCCGATAATAAAACGGACAATTTGGGGCGTTATTCTCTTGAGGTCTGAGGAATTTATGTGCGGGTTCAATGCGAATCCAGTACGCGGCCTGACTTACGGTTTGTCCCGTATCACCTGAGTTACGTCTGAATCGCTCAAGGAATAAGTATGCGAATTTTATTAATCGAAGACCACCAGAGGTTCGCCGGTTTCGTTAAGGACAGCCTTGGCAAAGAAGGCTTTACCGTCGATGTCGTCAATACCGGCGCCGCCGGTGAAGACGCGATCTCATCAGTCAATTACGATGCGGTTATACTCGATCTTGGTCTTCCCGATCTTGACGGCCTGGACCTGCTAAAATCCTGGCGGGAAAAGGGTGATGAAACTCCGGTTTTGATTCTTTCCGCCAGGGACGGGACGGACGCGAAGGTCCTAGGCCTCAACAGCGGTGGTGATGATTACCTGTTAAAGCCGTTTGACATGGAAGAACTGGTGGCCAGAATCCGGGCTCTGTTGCGCCGTCCGAGTGAAGTTTTGGGACTGATCATGACCGCCGGCAATGTTTCTTTCGATACCACGGCGCGGGAGGTTCTGATTAATGGTAAGGCCATTTCCATGCCGAGGCGGGAAATGGGCGTCCTGGAACACCTATTACGCCGGGTCGGCCGAGTCGTTCCGAAGGACGTTCTGGAAGACAAGATTTACGGTTTCGGTAAAGAGGTGTCCTCCAATTCGGTCGAGGTTCATGTCTCGCGGCTGCGCAAGCGCCTAAAGGAAATCGGTGCGGACATCACCGTTGAAACGGTGCGCGGGGTCGGTTATCTGTTGTCCGATAAAGACTCTTTAGATTCCAAATAGGGCGGCACTCTTTTTTTATGGTCGACACTTCTCCACTACGTTTGGCTGTTTTCGATTGCGACGGAACACTGGTCGACTCCCAAGCGTCGATTATTTCCTCTATGGTGGCGGCCTTTAAGGCTCGTTCCCATCCTGCACCGGATGCGGAATCGGTACGCCGCGTGGTTGGCCTGCCACTCAGTGTAGCCATGGGACGTCTGCTGCCGCATACGGACCCAGGGGAACATATAAAACTGGAAAACGGTTACAAAGAAGCCTTTCGAGAACTGCGCCGGAAGGGAAAAGTCTCCGACCCGCTGTATCCAGGCACTCTTGATGTCTTGGATGCCCTTGAAAAAGATGGCTGGTTGTTGGGGGTCGCCACCGGCAAGGGACACCTGGGCTTGATGATGACGCTGGAAACCCACGGGCTTGTTGACCGGTTTCAGACCCTGCAAACCGCCGACAGCGCGCCCGGAAAACCGGACCCAGGGATGCTGTTGAACGCCATGCGCGACACCGGGGCAGACCCGGAAAGCACGGTTATGATCGGCGATACCACGTTCGATATAGAGATGGCCGTGAATGCGGGCACCATGGCAATCGGCGTGACATGGGGGTATCATCCCCAAGATCATCTGCAATCCGCCGGGGCGCACGCCATTATCGCCGCATTCCATTTGCTGCCGGAAACACTCAAGACGATACGAGGCATTTCCACATGAAATCCTGGATGAAAGCGCTCTCCATTTTGGTCGTGCTTGGCATTGGCGGGATGGTGGCGGGGATCGCCATTCTTAAATCTCTCGACTTTAACGAATACCGGGGCCTGATTGCCGAACAGGTCAAGGGTCTTACCGGGCGTGACCTGACCATAAACGGTTCGCTGAACCTGGAGATATCCCTCAATCCGGCGGTGGCGGTGGAGGATGTGACCTTTGCCAACGCTTCCTGGGGCACCGAAAAAGAAATGGCGAGTCTGAAACGCCTGGCCGCCGAAGTGGAATTGCTGCCATTGCTGAGTGGCGATATCCGGATCAAGCGGGTGGTGCTCGATGGGCTGGACCTGTTGATCGAAACCGATGCCAAAGGGCGTGGCAATTGGGAAATCTCTGCGGCCAAAACTAAAACCAAGTCCGAAACTTCGGCTTCGAGCAACCTGCCGGAGGTGCAAAAGGTTCGCATCAAGGATTTAACCCTGACCTACCGGGATGGACGAACGGGCGAAAAAACGTCCCTCAGGCTGGACCATCTGGACCTTCAAGCCGAAACCGCTGCCGCCCCCATGATCATCGGCGTCGGTGGAGCCGTCAACGATCTTGCTTTTAAGGCTGATGGCCGCCTCGGGTCGATCAAGACCCTGATCGACGGGGGCGCGCCGTATCCGGTAAGCCTGGCCATGACCGTGCCGGGGCTGTCCTTGAATATAGAGGGCGCGATCTCCGAGCCGCGTCAGGCGCGCGGGCTTGATTTTAAGGTTTCCGTCGATGCCGAAGACATCGCCGCCGTCGCCAAGTCTGCCGGTGTGTCGTTGCCAGAAATTCCACCTGTCCGTGTGACGGGCAGACTAAGGGACCCGAAGGGTGGATACAGTGTTGAAAATCTGGTGGCTTCTGTAGGCGATATTAACCTCCAGGGCCGGGCCGCAGTGAAACTGACGGGGGTTGCACGACCGACCATCGACGCCGACCTGATGACGGCCTCGACCATTGACTTGGGTGCCCTGTTGCCGAAACAGAAATCTTCCTCCGCGCCGAAAGTTCGCGTATTCCCCGGCGATCCGTTGCCGCTGGCCGGCCTGAAGGCCGTTGATGCCCGGTTGCAGCTGGCGATTAAACGGCTGGTTCAAAATGCCATTGCCGTCGATGACATCAAACTGTCCCTGGTACTGAACAGCGGGCGATTGGACGTTAAATCTCTAACAGCCGTGGTCAACGGCGGCACGGTTGACGCCAGTTTGGTGGTCGATGGTTCGGTCGCGCCTTCGGCGTTGGCGGTAAATCTGGATGTTCGGGGCACCGACTACGGGGCGTTGCTGCAACAGTTAAAATTGACCGATATCGCGACCGGAAAAGTCGACGTTACACTCAATGTCAAAGGCCGGGGCGCATCGGTGCGTGCCATCATGGCGGGGTTGAACGGGCATGCCCGCGCCGTATCCCAGGGTGGCAAGATCGACAGCGGCCTATTGAATATTGTTTCGTCCGATATTTTGGCGGCGTTGCCTTTTATCAATAGCAAGGGCGACAAGGAAATCCGTTGCGCCGTCCTCGACTTTAATATCCGGGGTGGCCAGGCGAACGCCAAGACCCTGGTTTTTGAGACCGGGGGAATGAGTATGATCGGTACCGGCGACATCAACCTGAAGGACGAAACCCTGGCCCTGCGGGTTGACCCGAGGGCCAAGAAGGTCAGCTTACTGAAAATCGCCATGTTTCCGGTCAACGTCGGCGGCACCCTGGCAGCACCCTCGGTCCTGCCCGATATGGGCGGCGCCGTCGTGGGGGCTGTTACCGGGGCCGTTTCTACGGCTAAGGACATTGCCTCG
>JABMOG010000158.1 GCA_013204265.1 Rhodospirillales bacterium | reverse complement strand
GTAGCGCATGGTGTCGTAAATTGCCAAGCCTGAGGTCACAATGCCGCCAGGCGAATTGATATAGAACGAGATGTCTTTGGTCGGATTTTCCGATTCCAGAAACAATAACTGCGCGCAAATCAGGCTGGCGACCCCATCATCAACACCGCCGGTAAGAAAGATAATGCGTTCCTTCAGCAGGCGCGAATAGATGTCATAAGCTCGCTCACCGCGGTTGGTGGTCTCAACGACCATGGGAACAAGGTTGTTCATGTAGGTATCAATCGGGTCGCTCATTACGGGGGCTTTCCTCGTTGTGCCTTATTGTGCCCAGGAGGGCGAGATTATGTGTCCGTCTTCTTGGTCGTTTTGGGCTTCGCCTTGGGTTTGGCTTTGCTTTTGGCTTTTCCCTTGGATTTTGGTGCGTCGTCATCGGTTTCCAGGGCCTTGATCAAGTCTTCCATGGTGGCTTTTTTGTCTGTCACCTTGGCTTTTTCAAGAATGAAATCGATGACTTTTTCCTCATACACCGGCGCCGACAACTGTTCCATGGCTTGGGGATTGCTTTTGAAGTAATCGATCACTTCCTTTTCGCGCCCGGGGTGGTTTTTGGCTTCGACCATCAATTGACGGTTCAGGTCTTCCTGGGATATTTCAACGTTGTTAACCCGACCGACCTCGGACATCAAAAGTCCCAGACGGACGCGGCGTTCGGCGATTTCGCGGAAATCCTGCTTTTGCTCGTCTTCGGATTTTCCCTCGTCATCCGGGGCGGGCTGGCCGGAGGCAGAGGCCTTTTTACGCTCTTCCTCAAATTGCGACCAAATGGAATCGAATTCCCGTTCCAGGAGTTTACTCGGCACTTCGAAGTCATGGCTTTTAGCCAATTTGTCCAGCAATTCACGTTTAAGCGTCATCCGCGCCATGGCGTTGAACTCGCGCTCCTGTTCTTCCTGTATGGAAGCCTTCAGGGTGTCGAGGGTTTCCATGCCGACTTTCTTGGCCAGTTCGTCGTCGATGGCGCAGGGCAAGGTTTCCTTCAATTCATGGACGGTAACCTCGAAAACCGCGTCTTTGCCGGACAGTTCAGCAGCGCCGTAGTTTTCCGGGAACGTCACCTTGACGTCGACCTTGTCCCCGACCTTGGTGCCGGTCAGCTGATCTTCGAAACCGGGAATGAAAGTTCCCGAGCCCAAAGTCAGCTCGTACCCTTCGGCCTTGCCACCGGCAAATTCAACACCGTCAACGCGTCCCAGAAAATCAATCAACAAGACATCGCCGTCTTTGCTTTTGCGGTCTTCGGTAAGGATATTGGTCGAGCCGTTGCTTTTAGCCAGATTTTCCAGAACGCTGTCGATTTCCGCTGCATTGGTGTTTGGCACCAGACGCTCGAGAGTGATTTTGGAAAAATCCGCCGGCGTGATTTCGGGCAGGACCTCAACGGCAATCGTGTATTCCAGATCTTTGCCGTCTTCGAAGGAAACGATTTCGATTTCCGGCTGCATGGCAGGACGCAGGCCCTTTTCGGCCATTGCCTGTTGCGACGAATCGTTGACCGCGCGCTCCAGGATTTCTCCCATAACGGACGGTCCGTATTTTTTGCGCAACACGGCGACGGGGACCTTACCGGGCCGAAACCCAGGCAGGCTGACTGTTTTGGCTAATTCATTCAGACGGAAGCTGATTTTTTCTTCGATGTCTTTGGCCGGAAGGGCGACCTTGAATTCGCGGCTCAAGCCTTCTGATTTGGTTTCGGTAACCTGCATAAAACTCTCGGTTTCAATTTGAAAAACAGTATGGTGCGGGCGAAGGGACTCGAACCCCCACGACTTGCGTCACAGACACCTAAAGCCTGCGTGTCTACCAATTCCACCACGCCCGCGGAAACTTGGTATCCAGACCCCGTAATTACCCACGGGCGCGCAACATTATACAATGCCCCCCGCCTGTCAATGCGCCTGTGGGTGCGCCCCGATCAGCCTTTCAGAAGGCCGCGCACCGCGCTAGATGCCGCGACCTCACCGTTCGATGTGTAGGCCTCGTGGTTATCCTCGACGCGGGACAGGTCATATCGGTAATTAATCATCAGCGTGGCAGCGCCTTTGACGCCTCGGGGTGACAGGTCGCCACGCCAATTCAAGCTTTCCATCCGTGCGCCATTGGTCAGATGAAAATGCGCGACCGGATCTAAGGTCCTCTTGTTCAAGCCTTTTTCGTTTAAAAGATAAATTGCACCGAGCCGCATTATTGGCGCCCGCAAGGCTTCGGATACACTCTGGTTTTCCGGCCAGAATGGATTTTCTAGCCAATATTTCAAAGTTTGGCTCGGTGCCTGGTCGTTGGTTGCCACTGCGCTCAAGGCTCTAGCCTCGCCGCTGGTTAACAGGCCAGGGGCATCGTCCGCCAAGGTTTGGTTCAACCACTTCATGAAACCGGGCACCGGCGACAAGGTGGCGAAAGTCTTCAGACCCTTGAATTCGGTGCTCAGGGATTCGGCTACCCGTTTTATGAGAAAGTTGCCGAAACTAATCCCTGCCAATCCTTTTTGGGCATTGGAAATGGAATAAAAAATCGCCGTATCGGCGGCATTGGGATCGAGTACCGGAGCATTTTCATCAAGCAACGCCTGGATGTTGTTCGCAAGGCCGTTAACCAGGGCGACTTCGACAAAAATCAACGGCTCGTCCGGCATCCGGGGATGGAAATAGGCGAAACAGCGGCGGTCGGAATCGAGCCGGTTTTTCAGGTCGTCCCACCCATCAATGGCATGCACGGCCTCGTAGGCAATCAGTTTTTCCAGCAGGGCCGCGGAGGAGTTGTCCCAGGAGATGCGCCGCAGTTCGAGAAAACCCACATCGAACCAAGAGGTCAGAAGATCGCGCAGGTCGTGCTCCACCCCCTGCATCGCCGGATCTCCGGATTTCAGCGCGAGAAGCTCGGCGCGCATATCCACTAAAAATTTAATACCATCCGGTAATGCATTAAATTGGGTTAATAATTTTATCCGAGGCGCTACCAGTGCTTTCTTCAGAACGGTTTGCGCGGTGTGCCGGGAATCCGTGTCCGTTGCTTTACGAAGCTCGTCCATAGCGGCATCAACGGGGCCTTCGTCGACATCGAAATCATGGGCCAGCAACCTCAGGAAACGTTCCCGCCCCTTTGCGTCGAGGGCCAGGTAGACATGGCCCAGCGCTGCCGCACGGCCCCGGGCGGATACCTCACCGCCCCGGGTTTCCAGACACGCGCGCATCTGCTCGCGGAGTTGTTCCTGGTCGCTATCAGGAAGGTCCGGCCGAGAGCTTGCCTTGCCCGCGTCATAGGCAGATCCAGCTATATCGCGCCATGCATTTTTCAGGTTTTTCAGCGTGCGGTCGAGAAATCCAGACGGCTTTTCGGCCTTCTTGCTATCTGCGTTCTCTATGTCGGTTTGATTATCCATGCTTTAAGGATCATCCGGTGACGGCATAATTTCAAGTTAAGATATTGTGACCTTCAGGTCCCGCAGAACCATCGGCAGGTTTGCGGGCAAATCCTCGGCGATAAGACCCGGCCCAATTTTACCAGCCGCAGCGCCGTGAAGCCAAGCACTCGCACAACCGGCCTGAAACGGTGCCATGCCTTGTGTCATCAAGCCCAAAGCCATGCCCGCCAAAACGTCGCCGGAACCGGCGGTGGCCAAATCGGAGGGGGCGTTGGAATTGATGACGGCGTTGCCCTCCGGATCGGCGATCACCGTATCGGCACCCTTGAACAATACCACGGCGCCCGAGACCTCCGCCGCCCGGCGCGTCCGATTAAGTTTGTCGCCAGTGATCGCAAACAGGCGTTTGAATTCGCCTTCGTGCGGCGTCATCAGGCAGGGGCCATTAATAGCCCCGAACAGAGTTTCGGGATCGCTTGCGAAGGCGCTCAGGGCGTCAGCGTCCAGGACCGTGGCCTTGCCGGTAGACAGTGCGCTTAATACACGTTCGCGGGTGGCGCCGGACAAGCCCAGCCCCGGTCCGGCGAGAACGGCGTTTATACGCGGATCGCTGAGAAGTTTCCGAAAGGCGGCATCGTCATCCACTGCCTGCACCAGGGTACCGGGTTCCTCCTTGGCATAAATAGCAAACGCGCTGATTGGTGCGGCGATAGTCACCAGTCCAGCTCCCAGGCGCCGGGCGCCCATGCCCGCCAGCCGTGCGGCCCCGGTCATTTCCGCACCGCCGCAGACAACGGCGTGGCCGCGGTCGTATTTGTGCCCGGCACCTTCCGGCCAGGGGAATTTTCCGAGCCACAATCCGGGTCCGTTGTGGAAGGTTTTCGGGTCGATGTCTTCAAGGACACTTTCAGGAATGCCGATGTCAGCAACAACAAGTTGGCCGCAATGTTCCCGACCGGGCAACAGGAAATGGCCCGGCTTGGCTCGAAAAAAAGTTACGGTCACGCTGGCTTTCAGGGTGCCGCCTTCGCCGCCCCGAATTTCCCCGCTGTCGCCGTGAACGCCGCTTGGAATGTCAACGGCCACACAGTCAAGATTCCGCTCGTTGACGGCCTGCACTGCCGCCAGTGCCGCGCCCCCCAAGTGCCGGCTTAACCCTGCCCCGAACAACGCATCGACCACCAGCGGGTTACCCTCAAGAAGATCGTCCAATTTGTCGGGGGTGAGTAGTTCTGTTTCCCCCTGCCAGCGCCCGGCATTGACGGCCGCATCGCCTGTCAATGCGTCTGCGTCTCTCAATGCAGCCAGCCGCACCGGCCATCCGGCTTTGTCTAACAGGCGGGCGGCGACAAAACCGTCACCGCCGTTGTTGCCCGGCCCGGTCAGGACAACCACCCGGCGGACAGCCCATCGGTTGTGGATTTCCTCGGCAATGGCCTCGCCGGCGGCTTCCATCAGGGTCAACGATGCTACGCCGCCCTGTTCAGCCAGGGCGTCGGCCTTGTACATCTGGTCATTGGTCAAGAGGGCGTTTCCGACCATGGTCTTAGTATGACCAAACTTCAAAAAAGGGAAAACACTATTCCCCCGTTTTCAGGGGCAATTTCTCAGTCAAGCCATTGATTTCAATTGATTGCTGCCATTTCAATTTAAATGTTAAGATTTTTAACAGAAGGTGAAATTTGCTTAAACTGCTCTGGGGGGTAGATTTGAAACCACGTTTACGAATTTTTTTGGCTGCAGCCTTCATCCTTATCGCAACGGTGCCGTTGCTGATTTTCGGGTTCTGGGTCGAGCAAACGGCGTTCGAAAAAGAAATGTCGGCGGCCTCGGAGAATCATCTGCTGGTAGCGAAAAACGTTACTGCGGCTTTGGACCGCTATGCCCTGGACACACAAGTCGCGTTTGATTTCTTTTCCCAATCCATGATTTCAGCGCCGAATATTTCTGCTGGTGTTGATTTGGGACGCCAGTTGGGATTCCGGCATATCTACATTGTCGAACCCGATGGCCGCATTGCTGTGGCTTTACCGTTTGATGAGGATTCCAAGAAGCAAATACCGCAGGCATTGTGGGACAAACTCAGCGTCATTTCGAAACCTGGGGAAACTGTTTTCAGCAACGTCATGAAGGATGCCCGTGACCGTGGCACGATTTTTTTGGTGCGCCGCCTCGATGCCGGGCGCATGGCAATTGGGGCACTGGACCTCGGCTATATTCGAAAATTGCAAAAATCCATTGCCTTCGGCAAAAGAGGACATTCGGCCATTGTCGACAGGACCGGTACTGTCATCGCCCACCCTAAGTCCGAATGGCAGAACACTTTTAAAAATATTTCCAAAATCACGCCAGTGGCGCGGATGATGGCGGGTGAGACCGGAGTTGCGACGTTTTTTTCCCCTGCCATGAACAGCGACATGATTACCGGTTTTTCGACCGTCACCCGCACCGGTTGGGGGGTCATGGTTCCGCAACCGATTGAAGAATTTGAAGAGCATGTTAGCGTGGTCCGGCGTGCGGTGCTGACCTTGATCGTCATTGGCCTGTTTATTGCCACTGCGTTGAGCTGGTTTATTTCGGGGGTGCTGGTACGCCCCGTCGAGGCCGTTGTCCGCGCGGCCCGGGAAATCGAAGGCGGCAACCTGGAATCACGGGTTCCTAAAAAAATGGGATTCGCGCCGAAGGAATTCCATGAACTGAGCGTTTCTTTCAACGCCATGGCCCGCGATGTCGCAACCGTTATGGTCCAGCGCGAGCGCATCGAGGACGAATTACGCCACGCCCGCGACGAACTGGAACACCGGGTCGAGGAACGAACAAAGGAACTGACCGACGAAATTACGGAGCGAATGATCGCCCAGGGAAGCGCCTCCAGGCTGGTAGAGGCCTTTGAAGGTTTGTCGGAACAATTCGTGCTGTATGACGCCAATGACAGATTGGTGACATGCAATAAACAATTCCGTGACATAAATTCAGAAACGCCCGATACGATCTTGCCGGGGTCGACCTTTGAAGATCATCAGCGAGCATTAATCGATAAAGGCCAGTATGACGGTATCGAAGGGCGTGAAAAAGAGTGGCTGAAGGAACGTATCCGACGGCACCGGAACCCTTCCGGGCCATTTGAAGTATTTCGCAAAGGCGCCTGGCTTCTGGTCAATGAACAGCGCCTGCCCGACGGGTCGACGGCAACGGTTTCCACGGATATTACCGAGCGTAAAAAAACCGAAGAGGCGTTGCGCCGGAGCGAGGAACGCCTGCGCGGCGCCATCGAAAGCCTGCAGGAAGGTTTTGCCTTGTTCGACGCCGACGACCGGCTGGTGATGCTGAATGAAGTATACCTGAACGTTAGCCCCGGCGCGCGGAAGATTCTGGAGAACGGCGGTACATTTGAAGACACCCTTCGCGACAACGTGCGCAACGGCAGATTCATAAATGCCCTGGGCCGCGATGAGGAATTCATTGTCGAGCGAATCAACCAACATCAGAACCCGCAAGGCCAAACAATTTTACATCTTTCCGGCGGCGATTGGTTCATCCTCAACGAGGTGCGCACGCCCGAAGGGGGTACCGCCTTGTCTTTCATTGACATTACCGAAATCAAAAATGCCGAAGAGGCGTTGCGTGAAACCCAACAGCGGTTCAAAGACTATGCCGAGGTTGCGTCTGACTGGTTCTGGGAAATGGGTCAGGACCTCCGGTTTTCATATTTTTCCGGCCTCAATTTCAAGACGACCGGCTACCAACCCGACGATCTCATCGGCAAGTCGCGGCGGGAATTAACGGGTGAAGATCAGCACAGTAAAAAATGGCGAAGTCACCTGGACGACCTGGATAATCACCGACCGTTTCAGGATTTTGTCTATGACCTGAATGCACCCAATGGCAAAACCCTCTGCATCTCCATCAGCGGAAAGCCGATTTTTGATTCCGCCGGCAAATTTTTAGGCTACCGGGGCACCGGCACGGACATTTCCGATCGGATCACGGCCGAGATAAAATTGCACGAAGCCAAGGAAGATGCCGAATTCGCCAACCGCGCCAAGACCGAGTTTCTGGCCAATATGAGCCATGAATTGCGCACCCCGTTGAATTCGGTAATCGGTTTTTCCGATATTCTGAAAAGTGGGGCGTTCGGCGAGATGGGACATCCAAAATACCTGGAATACGCCAATGATATTAATGATTCTGGCAAGCACCTGTTGAACCTGATCAACGATATCCTGGATGTTTCGCGTATCGAGCGCGGAATGATGGAACTGGACGAGAGGAATCTCGACATTCCACTTTTGATAGGATCATGCCAGCGGCTGGTCCAGGACCGGGCCTTTGAGAACGGGGTGCAACTAACCATGGATATTGCCAAGGGCCTGCCGGGCATATACGCCGACGAACTCAGGACCAAGCAGATCATTCTCAATCTTTTATCCAACGCAATAAAATTTACTCCCAGCGGCGGCTCGGTAAATTTGACGGCAAGCCTTAAAGACGACGATCGTTTCCGCATCACCGTTACGGATACCGGCATCGGCATTGCGCCGGAAGATATCGGGATCGCCATGTCCGACTTCGGCCAGGTGGACGGATCCTTATCCCGCAAATTCGAGGGCTCAGGCCTGGGCCTGCCGTTGAGCAAGAAGCTGACTGAAGCTCAGGGCGGTGAATTAGTCATTGAAAGCGAGCCGGGCGTCGGCACCGTGGTTACCGTCCTGTTCCCGGAAAGCCGCATCATCAAGGCCGCGTCTTAAAAGGGGCTCACCAAATATTGAACGGGAAAAGCGTTACGGACTGTCGCTAAACTGGTATGTATATTCACCAATGTTTAATTGATGTTTGCGTTTTAACTTTTTGGGGGTTTTGCCGTGTTATCAAGATTTATTTTTTGCGCCACCCTGTTGTCCTTTGTAATCCCCCTGTCGGCGGTCGAGGCCGCCCATGACGGACTTATCACAAAGTCCAGTGCCTATAGCGTTCAGGAAACCATGAACCGTCTGGAAGCAGTCTTCAAAAAGAAAGGCATTACCGTCTTCGCCAAGATCAATCACAAAGCCGGGGCCGATAAAATTAAAGCCAAACTGGCTCCGACCCAGGTCATCATATTCGGCACTCCAAAAATCGGCACCCCCCTGATGCAAAGCGATCAGCACATCGGAATCGACCTTCCGCTGAAGGTTCTGGTCTGGAAAAACCAGAAGGGCGGGGTTTCGATCGCCTATAACGACCCGAAATACCTGGCTGGGCGCCACCACATCACTAACCGCGACAAGGTTTTCGCCAATATGGCGGGCGCCTTGAACAAGCTGACCGATGCGGCGGTTAAAAAACCAATGCCGACGCCTGTGAAAAAATAATTCAGGGTCACTACTCCCTGAGGGTGCTTTCGATTTTGACCTCGGATGTCAGGCTGCGGTGTACGGGGCAACGTTCGGCAATGGCGGCGACGCGGCGGCGTTGTTCGTCATCCATGTTTCCGATGATTTCAATTTCCGTCTGGATTCGGTCAATCATGCCGTTTTCCGTCTCGCATTCGGCGCAGTCGTCGGCGTGAATCCTGTCATGGCGCAAGGTCACGCTGGCGCGTTCCAGGGCGATGCTCTTGCGTTCGGCATAGAGCCGCATGGTCATGGTTTTGCACGCGCCCAAGGCCGATAACAGCAATTCATAAGGCGTCGGACCAAGGTCATCGCCGCCGATGGAAACGGGCTCGTCGGCGAAAATGGTGTGGCGGCCGCCAATGGAAACGGAACTGGTGAATTTACCGGTTTCGGTTTCGCGAACGACCACGGTTCCGGGTTCCGTCATGGCGTCGCCCGTTTGCAACCCCGCCTCCCCTGCCTCCAGAAAACGGTCGGCCCAGGCGACGATGACGTTGGCAACATAGACCGCATCAGCTTTGCGGCTCAGCAAGTGGTCCGCATCGTCCAAGGAAACAAAGCTTTTGGGATGTTTGGCGGCCTTGAAAATACGCGCCGCATTATCGATCCCGACCGTGTTATCGACCGGTGAGTGGAAAATCAGCAGGGCCTTTTTCAAAGAACGGATATGATCTTCCAGCGTATGGCTTTCAATATCATCCAAAAATTGTTTCTGAATACGGAAAGGCCGCCCGGCCAGCAGGACTTCGGCTTCGCCGCGGGCTTCGATTTCTGCGCGATGTTCGGTGAAATTCTCGGCCACGTGCGCGGGGTCGGCCGGGGCGCCAATTGTACAGACCGCCACGGCTTCGGGCACTTGGGCGGCAACCGCCAGAACAGCGGCTCCGCCCAGCGAATGCCCGATGAGAAATTTCGGCGCCTCCAGATGTTCGCGCATATAGTCGGTCGCCGCGACCAGATCTCCGATGTTGGAAGAAAAGTTGGTGTTGGCGAAATCCCCGTCACTCGCGCCCAGCCCGGTAAAATCAAACCGAAAAACGGCTATACCGTGCCGGGTCAATCCGTCGGCAACCCGGGCGGCGGCGAAAATATCCTTGGTACAGCTAAAGCAATGTGCCCACAGGGCATAGGCTTTGGGTGGGCCTGCCGGCAGGTCGAGCCGGGCGGCCAGTTCCTCGCCCTGTGAGCCCATGAATGTCACTTTCCTGGAATTGTTAGCCATATGCCTACCCTAACCTTGTCCTGTGAATTGAATGCTGTTCCAGACTACCAAGTTTCCACTGATAGTGAGACCCTTTTGGTTTTCGGCCCGGCTGGACAAAACCGGTGTCATGGTTGACAAAGACCATCACGTCCATGGCATGCGAGACACCCAATGACTTTGCAACCATTGCCCCCGATGACCTCTGACGACGTCGAGGTCGTCGAGAGGACAACCCCTTTTCGGGGCTACTTCCAGCTTGACCACTATAGCCTGAAACACCGTTTGTTCGAAGGCGGCTGGAGCGGGGAGATGTCGCGCGAAATCTTCGAGCGCGGCCACGCCGTCGCCGTTCTGCCTTACGACCCCGTGCGCGACGAAGTGGTACTGATCGAACAATTTCGCCCCGGTGCCTATGCCGCGCTGGCATCCGAATGGTTCGACGACGGAGCCTCGCCGTGGCTGATCGAATGCGTCGCCGGGATTATCGAAAAAGGCGAAAATCCGGATGAAGTCGCGCGTCGGGAAATGATCGAAGAAACCGGGCTTAGCGTCTCCAAACTAACCAAATTATTTCATTATCTGGTTAGCCCCGGCGGGTCGTCGGAAAGCGTGTTCCTGTATTGCGCGCAGGTCGATGCGACAAACGCCGGGGGCGTATACGGGATGACCGACGAGCATGAGAATATCCGTGTTTTTTCGGCTTCCGCCAATGAGGCTTTCGAGTTGGTGGACCAGGGCCGCATTATTAACGCCATGACCATCGTCGCCCTGCAATGGCTCAAGGCCAACCGCGAGCGCCTTCGGGCCGAATGGCTAAGCGAATAAAGCCCCCCTGGCGCACTTGAACACCAAGGCCCCCGCCTTTATCTTTCAGCATTCAAAAACATCCTGGCAGGACACCGAAATACCATGACGATTCTAAACGGCTTCGTGGAAGCAGTCGGCAACACACCCTTGATCCGCCTGCGCCAAGCATCTGAGGAAACCGGCTGTGAAATTCTCGGAAAGGCCGAATTTCTCAACCCCGGCGGCTCAGTCAAGGATCGCGCCGCGCTTTTTATGATCAACGACGCCGAAGACAGTGGCGTGTTGCGCCCCGGCGGCCTGATCGTCGAGGGCACCGCGGGCAACACCGGAATCGGGTTGGCATTGTGCGGCAATGCGCGCGGCTACCGAACGTTAATCATCATCCCGGAGACGCAAAGCCAGGAGAAGAAGGACATGCTGCGCCTGTGCGGAGCTGAGC
>JABMOG010000021.1 GCA_013204265.1 Rhodospirillales bacterium | reverse complement strand
TGATCAACCAGATGAGCCAGATCCTCTCTTAGATCAGGCCGCCACCTGTTCCAATTTATATGACGACGGACAATTCCTATCCCCGGATTTCTGGAATTGTTCGATAAGGACGCCTCGGTTTACGACGGCACAATTTCAAAAATGTTTCATGATCGGGCCGTTCGGCGCATCGCCATGGGCACCATTCTTCACCTTATTCAGGACTCCTTTTCGCTAAGTCATGTCGAAAGATCGGTCCTTGATTCCGGCAAGAGTCGCTATTGCAGGGGGCCCATAAAGCGATTCCATGCCTACGCCAATCAAGATACGGAGAAGCATGCCGAGCAGGACAAGTGGCCGGAAAATCTTCCAGAAACAGCCCCCGGAGGAAACGATGTTTGCGACCCCGTTATGGCGGGTGCCCAACTCCTGAAATATTTCGGCCAAAATAATAATCAAGGCGCTGACTGGAAAACCGTAGAAAGTTTCCTGGTGGATAATATTTTCAAACTTACAGATCCCGAAATTTTGTCAAATGCCGGGCAAGACTTTCTCCCCTAGCAAATGATGGGAGGACAAAATGCGTTGCTTTAAAATAATAACTTTTCTTAGCGCTCTAATCACCGTCATCCCGTTTTCCTCTTCCCAAAGCGAGGAAAAAGGGAAACTCCTGGATAATTCCAAAATCTCAATTCGCCACCCGGTGACCGGGGAATATTTGTATTTAAGCGGCATGAAAATACAGCCCCTTAAGGAAGGGGACAAGACAACCCCCGTTGCAGTAGTCGATTCCGGTGTCGCCGAAGACCACCCCCAACTTCAGGGACGGGTTGCAGAAGAGGTCGATTTTACCTCGGAAGGTCCAAACGATTTCACCGGCCACGGGACAGTCGTTTCTCTTATCCTTTTGAATGCCTCCGATATGACAGCAGCGAGTTTAATGGCCTCCGACAAAGCCTCCCCGGTGGACCTGCCAAAAATCGTTATCGTTAATGTGAAAGTGGCCGACCGAAACGGGGAGATAAAGAAACAGGATTTAATCAGGGCCATTGACTGGATAGGCAGGAACAACATCCGAACGGCCAATCTCAGTCTGGGCTTTCTGGGAACCGCTGAGGAACACCAGGACCTTTGCCAGGCAATACGCAACCAACCCCACGTTTTCTTCTTTATAGCGGCCGGAAACCAAGGCCCCGACGTAGCCAACTATCCGGCAGCTTGCGAAGCCCCAAATGCCATGTCCGTAGGGGCGACCGGCCCAACCGGCAAAATCGCCCCCTATTCCGGTAGCGCCGATATCTATGCGCCTGGAACGATAAAAGTAATCAGCCGCGCCATGCGCCTACTCGAAGAAGGAATACACCTTTCCCGATTGGAAAAATACGATCTGGCGTTGAATAAACTCCAGAAAGCCTTTGAGGCAGAACCCCTTGCCGAGGCAAAATTCGAACAAGGTCTCATCTACCTGCGTACAAACAACCTTCCTGCGGCAAGGGAGGCCTTCCAAACGTCGCTAAAGATTTTTCCGGATTTCGCATCTGCCCTGGAGCATCTGGGGCTGGTATTTTTTCTGGAAAATGACCTCACAACGGCAAAAGTATATATAGAAAACGCCATTTCCCTGGTTCCAGGAAACCCACGCGCCCACGTAAATCTCTCCTCCGTTCTCCAAAACATGAAGCAATTTGACGCCGCCATAAAAGAACTTGAAGAAGCCCAAAGGCTTGCCCCCGACTATCCGGGCATCGCCCAAAGAATTAAAAAAATTGAACTGATACAGATTCTTCGAAAGAAGCTAGACCGCTAGCGGACTCTCGGGGCGAACAAAAAAAATCGCCGGGCCAAGGAGATGGTCCGGCGAGGAGAGAGTTGAGTGAATATCTGCATCTAATATCTAAAATTTTCGTCAAATGCGATGTGACGACCGTCACACATGTAAAAAATTTTATATTTTTCGCAGATTTATAGGCTTTCTTGAGTGTTTTTTTTATATTTTTTTGATTTTTCCGCGCCGTGCGCGCGAATTTCACGGATATGCCAAAGAGACAGGTGTCCCCTCGGGCGGAATGGGTTATCGTCTTGACCATTCAATCAACAAACTAGGCCCCGGCGACGACCGGGGTACGAGGAAACCCTTAGATGTCACCAAAAGACAGCAATACCAAAGACAACCTGAAAACCGGCGGGGAGATTCTTGTCGAAAGCCTGCGCATCAACGGCGTCGACAAGGTCTTTTGCGTCCCCGGCGAAAGCTACCTCGCCGCCCTTGACGCCTTTCACGACGTACCCGAAATCCAGCTCATTGTCTGCCGCCAGGAAAGCGGTGCCGCCATGATGGCCGATGCCCATGCCCGGCTGACCGGCCGGCCCGGCGTCTGTTTCGTCACCCGCGGCCCCGGCGCCACCAATGCGTCGGGCGGCATTCATATCGCCATGCAGGATTCGACGCCGTTGATCTTGCTGATCGGACAAATCGCCCGCGAGCATTCGGAACGCGAGGCCTTTCAGGAAGTCGATTACCGCCGCATGTTCGGGCAACTGGCAAAATGGGTCGGCCAAATTGACGATGAATCCCGGGTCGCGGAATATATCAGCCACGCATTCTACCGCGCCCAGGCGGGCCGCCCCGGCCCTGTGGTTCTAGCCCTGCCCGAAGACATGCTGCGCGCCCGCACAGCCCCCGTCGCCCTGGCGCCGGCCGTCGAAGTCCAGGCCCATCCCGGCGAGGCCGATATGTCCAGGCTGCGCGACCTGCTGGAGAACGCAAAACGGCCGCTCGCCATTCTCGGCGGCGGCGGCTGGAACGATCAGGCCTGCAAGGATTTTCAGGCTTTCGCCGAAGCCAATGAAATTCCGGTCTGTGTGACCTTCCGCTGCCAGGACCGCAACGACAACACACACTCCAGCCATTGCGGCGACTTAGGCGTCGGACAGAATCCTAAATTGCAGGCTCGCGTCCAGGGCGCCGACGTCTTGCTGGTGGTCGGGGCCCGGTTAGGGGAAATGACGACCGGCGGTTATACGCTGATCGACATTCCAAAACCGAAACAGACCTTGATCCACGTCCACCAAGGCGCGGAGGAACTGGGCTGGGTGTATCAACCGGCGCTGGCGATCAATGCGGGGATGAAAATCTTTGCCGCCGCGCTCAAGGAGATGACGCCGGTCAAGGTCACCTGGAGCGATTGGGCAAAATCCGCGCGCGACGAGTATCTGGCCTGGACCGAGCCGCCGTCGATTCCCGGCGACGTACAGATGGGCGAGATCATGACCTGGCTTAACGGCAACCTCGACGCCGACACAATAGTCTGCAACGGCGCCGGTAATTTTTCCTCCTGGGCCAACCGTTTTTACCATTACCGAGGCTACGGCACGTTGCAGGGACCAACCAGCGGCACCATGGGGTTCGGCCTTCCGGCGGCGGTAGCTTCAAAATTGACCTACCCGGACCGCACCGTTGTGGCCTTTACCGGTGACGGGGATTTCCTGATGACCGGCCAGGAATTTGCCACCGCCGTACAGTACGGCGCCAATATCATCGTTTTGGTCGGCAACAACGGTATGTACGGAACCATTCGCATGCACCAGGAACGTGATTATCCCGGCCGGGTTTCCGGCACGGGACTGGTTAACCCGGATTTCGCGGCCTATGCAGAGGCATTCGGTGGTTTCGGCGCGATTGTCGAAAAAACCTCGGACTTCGCACCCGCTTTTGAAGCCGCCAAGCAATCCGGCAAACCGGCGATCATCGAAATCCGTATCGATCCCGACGCGGTTTCCCCGATGGCGACCCTATCGGGGCTGCGCCAGGCGGGACTGGAAAAAGCCAAGCGATAGGACGAGGCGCTTTGATGGGAAAACGGGCCATAAAAATACTCGCCAGCCTGGTCGTCGCCATCCTGGTGGCCGTGCCCAGTGCGGCCCTATTGATCGATGACGATACGCTGGCGGATCTGTTGCAAGCGATCCCCGGCGCCGCCGAGTCGACGGACGATATCCTCGCGCGAAAACGTGCGATGGCTTCGACGCTGGCCAATTTCGCCGGTGATGCCTTTACCAGCCTGGACTCTATTTATCTGGAACTGTTCGGATCTTCATCGCCCAGAAAGCCGATGAATAAGGTGGTTCTCGATCTGGCCCCGGGATTGATGCGCAAACCAGCGTCTCAACCTGAGCCTGAGCAACCAAGGGCGCTGCCCCCCTCCCAGCCCCAGCTTTCGCAACCCCCACCCCTGCCGCCGGACGCGGCACTACCCCAAACAAGCCAGGCGCCTCCAAGTGTGTCCCCCACCCCGGTGGAACCGGAACCCGTGGTCAGCCAAACACCTCCTGCGCAGGCAAAACAAAAACCACCGCAAACGGTCGCCCGTAAAGCCCCCCGAAAAGCGCCAGCGAAAACGCCTGTAAAGAAACCCACCCAGGACCCTTCCGCCGATCAAGACCACAAACGCGGCCTGCTTTTTTACAAAGGCATCGGCGTCGACAAGGATTTCAAGAAGGCTGCCCAGTGGTTCAAACAGGCCGCAAAAAAAGGCCATCCCGGGGCGCAATACAATTTGGGTATTATGAGTTACCTGGGACAAGGCGTTCCGCAAGATTACGGCCAAGCCGCCGTCTGGTTCGAAAAAGCCGGTGATCAGGATCACGCCGCCGCGCAATACAATCTCGGATTTCTCTTTTACGAAGGCAAGGGCGTTAAGAAAGACGACCTGCAGGCCTTCATGTGGATCGACCGTGCCGCCAATCTGGGTGACGAGAAGGCGATCCGGGCCCGCGACACCCTGCAAAAGGCACTGCCCAAGGAAATATTCAAATAATGGAGGGTTTGTTTACCTTCAAGAACACACAACTGATTTATGGGCATCTCTAAAAATGCCCTCTCTGGCTCATTGATCTGATAGAATCACGATAGCATGAGTTTGAGATCAAAGGGATAGAATATGAGCCAGCTTGGATTTTTTGATGTTGCTAATCGCT
>JABMOG010000020.1 GCA_013204265.1 Rhodospirillales bacterium | reverse complement strand
GGGATTGTTAGGCAGCATAAAGACCGCGTTGCGGGCATTGATGCCGAGTACGCCTTGCTCGTGAAGCCCCCGGGCGACACCAAACATTATTTCCCCTTACCGCTAAGAACACGAAACCGGAACAACTCGGTTAAACGGTATCCCGAATACCGGCCCAGCAGCACTGTTGCCGCCAGCAGGACCAGCAGTAATTCGGGGAAGACAAACACCAGATGTTCGATTTGATTGTTGCTCATGGCGATGAAGCAAAGAACCGCCACGATCAGGCTTCCCAGACCCTCCGTCATCGCTTCGCCAGGGCCGCGTTCGTCCCAAACGATGGATATACGCTCAATGGTCATGGCCAGAATGACCATCGGGAACAACGCCACCGACAGGCCGCTGACGATTCCAATTTTGTGGGTGACAAGGCTGAGTAACGCCATCAGCAGAATGACGACGATCACCACGGCGCCGAGCCGGGGAACCAGCAGTAATTTCAGGTGTTCAAGGTAAAGCCTGACCACAAGCCCCCCGGAGACGAGTACAGTGAACAAGATGATGCCCCAAACAAGCCCCGTTTCGCGGAAGGCAAGGGCAATCAGCACCGGCATAAAGGTGCCGAAGGTCTTCACGCCGACGACATTTCGAAGCAGCACCAGCAGAAAAACGCCTAAGGGAACCGTCAGAAGCACCCGAAATACAAGCTGGGTTTGCAGCGGCAACCCGAACAGCGACCAGGTCAGTGCCGGATTTTTTGCTGTTTCGCCAAAAGAGCGAATTAGATTAAGGGTTAAATTTTTGACCCGGTTGACGGTGACGGTGGTCTGGGGCAAATCACCGCCGGAAACGGAAACAAAAGGAAAAGGGCCCCGCCACCACGCAAACCAGTCGGCCGGCAGTCCCGGCCCGGTTGCCTCCGGCAGAAACGGAATCCAGGCCTTGCCGTTGTGGACCTCAAGCCAGTGGCTGAATTTGGCGTGTCTGCGGTCCAACCCGAGAGCCAGTCCGTGGACGCTTCGGGCGGGAAGTTTGGCGAGTCCGAGAACCTTGGCGGCGACGGCGGCTTTTTTCCGCTCCGTTGGATTTGGGCCGAGAAGGACCATGTTGGCCCGCGGCTTTCCGGCGCCGGCCAGTCGCTGCAGAATCTGTACCACGAAAGTTTCCGTATCCGCCGAGTATAGCTCGGCGGCGCGGATGATTCCCTGGGCGGCAATCTTTTCAGGTTCGGAAAATTTCGGGTTAACGACGGCCGGCTCCCCGCCCGGATCTTCAGCAATGCCGGCCCCCCCCCGGGTAACGGTGTAGCGGTAATAAAGCGCTTGCTTGCCGGATGCCTTCCGGACCGACAGGTTTGCAAGACGGTTGACGCCGTTATCGACGGTCGAGAGGCCGTATCCCCGGGAAACGAAACTCTGGTCAATCACAGCAAAACGGCTGGCGTTATGGGGTAGATGCAGGGACAGTTTTGCTGGTCCGCCCTTGGCGTTGAAGGAAACCATCGCTTCCACCTCCCACAATTCCGTTTTCTGCTCGGCCGTCACCGGCCAACCGATGACCAGGGTCTTGTAGCTGAAAAACCCGATGCCGATGGAAAAGAGAACGGCGGCAAGGAGGTAAACGTGGCGATTCATCATTTTCGGGGGGCTTCGGGGCAATCGGGGCTGGTCAGTTTTTTTGCAGAGGAATCGATAAAAAACTTGTCCGCCAGAAAGCTTCGACCGATCAACATTCTATAGCTCATGGCGGCGCGTTTGTTGAGGTTAACCTGGGCGTTCTTGAAATATCCGCCCAGACAAATCCCCAGTTTGACGACAAGGCGCGTCTGCTTCGCGGTGTCGGCGCGGCGCACTTTTACGGTCCGGAAAACCGGACGCTCCAAGGTGGCGGTCCGGCCTTCATTATTAGCTATGGTGAAGCGGACCCATTGGCTATTGTCGCGCTCGAATTCGGAAATTTCCCGGACATCGATAGAAGACGTCTTCGCCCCGGTATCAATTTTTACCTGAAAAGGCATGGCGCCGGGATAGAGAAGAATATTTTCGATATAGCCTATGGTCACACGATCTGCGGCCCTGGCGCCGGGAAGATGCCCAAGGAAGAAAAGGCTCATAACCGAAAATGCAAACCAGATGCGGTGCGTCAAAGGGGTTCTCCAACAGTAATGATAGAAACAGTGCCCAGAGAAAGCCATTGTATAAAATGGATAGGGTGCGTGCAATTGCAAGAATAATAACTCTGAACGTCAAATAATTTTTAGTCAGAAGTTTTTCCGGATAAACTCTACCGGACATCATCCTAAAGGGGAACAGGGCGATCATGGATGACAGCGATGGATTGATTTTTGCCTGCTTGCTGGACGGCAACGGCGGTTGCCGGGAAACGGACTGGGCGGGGGTACGCGCGTGGAAACCCGGCGACGGGATAATCTGGGTTCATCTGGACCGGTCGGCGCCGGCGGTCCGGGGCTGGCTCGAAGGCGAGAGCGGCCTTGATCCGCTGGTAGCGGACGCGCTCCTGGCCGAGGACACGCGGCCCCGGAGCGCCATCTTCGACGACGGTGTGCTGGTCAATTTGCGGGGCGTCAACCTCAATCCAGACGCCGTTCC
>JABMOG010000157.1 GCA_013204265.1 Rhodospirillales bacterium | reverse complement strand
TTCAGGGATCGCCGCCGAGAGTCCGCCGAGCATATCGTCTATGCTTTCCTTGTCATCCAAGGGCGGTACATCCAGCGTCCCGAGGCTTTCCGGCCCCGAATACGCCGTCAGGATGGAGGAAAAATCGAGCGACGAATCGACATCCGTTGGGGCTTCCCCCATCATCACACCCTCGACCCCGATCTGGCATAAATCGCGCACCTCGGCCTCGCTCAGCGGCTCCGTATAGAGAGCAATGTCATCCAGCTCGCCATGGAAGAAACCACCGACATCTCCGTCCACGCCCTCGGCGGCGCCGAAGCACCAGGGGCTGGCCTCCAGGTCACCCGTGTATTTGCCGGACTCCACGCGTGCGCCGTTGAGAAAGGCCTTTATGGCGCCCGCCGCCCAGGTCACCGTGCTCTGGTTCCATTCGTTGGCATTAACCACACCGCCATCAATGACATGGTCGGCGTCGGGTCCACAAACCACGACTTGCAGGTGGCCGTCCTGGATTTTCAGGGCAAAATGACCAACGTCACCAGGCACGCCCTTTGCCGCGATGGTCCCCGATCCGGCAGCGAAAGCAAAAAACCAGACCGTCAACGTCCCCCCCCCGGCCATCAGGTCGGAGGTGGAGGGAACCCGGAAATAATCATCAACACCGTCAAAAACGGAATCGGCAAGGAAGGACACATCGGCGTCCTCGGATTTGCCTAAAACCTGACCTGGGTGGCGGCCCATTTCATCGTCGACGGTAAAGGCTGACTGCCCATCCAGCTTCCAGTAGGCGACAGGACGGGGACCTGGGGTCGGCTCGGTGGAGTCAAGATCGGAAGGAAGAATAGGCGGTGCCTCGGCGGCAATTTTCTCAGGCAACGCAACATCTGCTTCAGGTGTTGGCGGGGGCGCAGGCTCCGGCTCCAATGCGGGTTCCGAAACTTCGTCGATCTCGATCATAAGGCTTCCCGAAGAAACCAACCCGCCCCCCGTGGTGACGGCCATACCGATAATGAAATCTCCGGCGGCATCGACCGGCGGGCAAAGGCGCAGGCCCTCCATATCCACCAGGCTCAGGCTCCAGGTACTGTCACCATTGTTTACCCCTGCAGAGAAGGCCGCCCCGCGAGGAACGCCGCTGATGATGATAGTCAGGTCCGCAGGGGCATCTGCCACCGAATACCCGGTGTCGATGTCGAGGGCGATCGCCCGGTCTTCGTCAAAGGGATCCTCGTCAAAAGTGGGCTCGGGCTCGGGCTCGGGCTCCGGTTCTGGTTCCGGTTCGAAACCGGGCTCCGGTTCCGGGGTTTTTTCCGGCGGCTCAAGGTATGCGGGTGTCGGCGGCAGGGTCAATCCGAAGACCACGGTTTCCGGCGGCTGGGCGGCGCCTGCTTCCGGGCGGACCAACAGACTGATGGTCAACGTGGTTTTTCCAGTTCCGGCAACAGGGGGCAATATGCTCAAACCTTCGAGGTCGGCCTCGCTCAGCGACCAACGCCCACCTCCGTCGTCGGTTCCCGCCGACAGACGCGCACCGGCAGGCACATTGGCAATAGTGACGCCGACCACCCGGTCAGAGTGGGCGTCAAGCGCCCCTTTAACCTCTAACGGGAAGGCATCTTCCCAGGCGTCGATTTCTGGCTCGGCCATCATGGCTATCCCTACTACAGCCGGTTGACGTTTGTGTCATGCTATATTGCCGTTTTTATCACATAAAATCATTCCCTTGCATGAACAGCGGAACAACCGTATCGGTTTTATACTAAGGATAGGAGATAGCCAGGACGCGCCCGGAGGCGTTACACTGTTTTTTTCCCCAGACACCGAGTGAAGCCATGCCCGAACACGCCGCCGTACTTTTCGCCAACGATATTTTTTACCTGGCGTTCGCCAACCAGGATTTCGAAGCCATGCAGTTGATCTGGGCCGAAAAATCGCCCGTGACCTGCATTCATCCCGGCTGGGACGTCCTGTCGGACCGCGAAGAGGTCCTCGAAAGCTGGGAACAGATTCTCGGCAACCCCAACCCCACCAACATCGTCTGCAAAAGTGCGACCGTCCGGGTGCTCGGTCCAATCGCCTATGTCATTTGCCACGAGGTGCTCGACCAAGGCTATCTGGTGGCGACCAACGTATTCATCCAGGAAGACGGGAAATGGAAAATGGTCCATCATCAGGCCGGCGCCGCACCCGAGCCGGACATTGCCGAAGAAGAAATCCAAGACACCCTCCAGTGAGACGACGATGCAAAAAATAAAAATGACCATCGGCGGCCTCATCATTACCGCCGAGATGTTTGACACACCGACGGCCGACGCGATCTTTCAGACCCTGCCCTTTGCGTCCACCGCGCGCACCTGGGGCGAAGAGGTTTATTTCGACACCCCTGTCCGCGCGGAAATTGAGACCGATGCCCGCGATGTGGTCGAGGCGGGCGAGTTGGCCTTCTGGTTGGCCGGCAGCGCTATCGCCATCGGCTTCGGCCCGACCCCTGTCTCCCAAGGCGACGAAATTCGGCTGGCCTCGCCCTGCAACATCTGGGGCCGGGCGCTCGAAGACGTGCGCACCTTGTCCGGTGTTTGGGACGGCGCGGCCATCACCGTCGAAGCTCTTTAAATTAGAACCACCCCGGAACCCAACTATGTCCAACCGCACCACACCCCTGACCGATGCCCTTTATGAGTACATGACCTCGGTGTCTTCACGCGAACCCGGCGTCCTGAAGCGCCTGCGCGAAGAAACCGCAGCGCTGCCCCAGCACAACATGCAGATCGGTCCCGAACAGGGACAGTTCATGGGACTTTTGGTGGAATTGACCGGGGCCAGAAAATGTCTGGAAATCGGCACCTTCACCGGGTATTCAGCCCTGGCAGTCGCCCGCAAATTGCCCGACGACGGCCAATTGATCGCTTGCGACATTTCCGAAGAGTTCACCGACCGCGCCAAGCCTTTTTGGCAGGAGGCAGGGGTTGCCGATAAGATCGACCTGCGCATCGGCCCGGCTCTGGAAACCCTCGACGGGCTGCTCAGTGACGGCGAAAAAGGCACTTTCGACTTCACCTTCATCGACGCCGATAAGGTCAACTATCTGAGTTATTTCCAACGCGCCCTGGACCTGTCCCGCCAGGGCGGACTGATTTGCGTCGATAATGTTCTGTGGAGCGGCGCCGTCGCCGACCCTTCGCGCCACGACGAAGACACCGAAGCCATCCGCGCCTTCAATGCGGCCCTTTCGAAAGATGCCCGCATCAGCCTCAGCATGCTGCCCATCGGCGACGGTCTAACCCTGGCCCGCAAGCGTTAGCGAGGTTCACCACAGAGCACACAGAGAAAGAGAAGTTATAAGGAGATTAAGGAAGCATGGTCTTTTCGCGCCTCCGGCGCATTTCTTATTCTTATCCCCATATTTCCAATAATCCCCACATCCCCTTTTCTCTTTTCTTCCCTGTTTTTGTGCTCTCTGTGTGCTCTGTGGTTCATTCCTTCTTAGCGGTTTTTCCACTCGGCCTTTCGCTTGTTTACGAAGGCGTCCATGCCCTCTTTCTGGTCTTCGGTGGCGAAGGCGGAATGGAACAGGCGGCGCTCAAAACGCACGCCTTCTGCCAGCGTCGTCTCGTAGGACCGGTCGACCGATTCCTTAACCATCATCGCTATCGGACGCGACATGGCGGCGATCTTGGTTGCCGTCTTCATGGCGTCTTCTCGCAACTCAGCCACCGGCACAATACGGCTGACCAGCCCGGCGCGCTCGGCCTCGATGGCATCCATCATGCGCCCGGTCAGGCACATGTCCATGGCCTTGGACTTGCCGACCAGACGGGTCAGGCGCTGGCTGCCGCCAGCACCGGGAAGAACGCCTAAGGTAATTTCGGGTTGGCCGAACTTGGCGTTGTCGGCGGCGATGATGAAATCGCACATCATCGCCAACTCACACCCGCCGCCCAGCGCATAGCCCGCCACCGCCGCGACCACCGGCTTGCGGCACGTCGTCACACGTTCCCAATTACGCGTAATGAAATCTTCCTGGTAGGCGTCCATGTAGCTTTTGGACTGCATTTCCTTGATGTCGGCACCGGCGGCGAAAGCCTTTTCAGAACCAGTCACCAGGATGCAGCCGATGTCCGGATCAGCCTCGAAACCATCCAGCGCCTCGGTCATTTCTGTCATCAGCCCTTGGGACAACGCATTCATGGCGTCGGGGCGGTTCAGGGTGATGACGCCGACGCCATCTTTTGTTTCGACAATTATATTTTCATAGGTCATGGGAGTTTCTTTTCATTTTGCGTTGTCTAAAGGCGACCGCTTCCCTTCGGAAAGTAGGAATGGGGCACCTAAGGAAGGCGGCTTGCTTAGAGGATGCGCCCGGTTTTTGCACGCCTTAAAATCAGAGCGCGTCCGAACCCGTTTCGCCGGTTCGAATGCGCATCGCCTCAGCGACTTCGAGCACAAAAATCTTGCCGTCACCAATTTTGTCGGTGTTGGCGGCTTCGCGGATGGTCTCCATCACACGGTCCACCTCGGCGTCGTCGACGACGACATCGACCCGCACCTTGGGTACGAATTCGATTTCATATTCGGCGCCACGGTAAATTTCCGTCTGTCCTTTCTGGCGACCGAAGCCCTTGGCCTCCGACACCGTCAGACCCTGCACCCCCAGTTCCGTGAGGGCCTCGCGGACAGCGTCCAGTTTGAACGGTTTGATAATGGCCATGACCAATTTCATTGTCTCTCCCCCTTCTTCTTTCATCCCTGTCCGGGCTAACGCCCGTCCTCGCCATCTTCTTTCATCCCTGTCCGGGCTAACGCCCGTCCTCGCCTCTTGTCCTTACAGGCTGTAACCGCTTTCGCCGTGCGCCGAGACGTCGAGCCCTTGGGTAATTTCGTCGTCGCTAACCCTGAGTCCGACAAACGCGGAGGTCAGCTTGATGATGATATACGACACCGCCACCGACCAGGCGACCACGGCGATAACCCCGATGGCCTGAACACCAAACTGCGAGCCCATGGTAACGCCTTTGGCCAGCCCGCCGCCGCCAAGCGCGACGGTGCCAAATACCGCCGCCAACAGGGTACCGGTAATGCCGCCGACACCGTGCACGGCGAACACGTCGAGCGAATCATCGATACGCCACAAAGTCTTGACCAGTCCGACCGCCCAAAAACAGATCAGCCCGCCGGCAAGCCCGATGCACAGCCCTCCCTACGGCCCGACGAAGCCCGATGCCGGCGTAATCGTCGCCAGGCCCGCGACCATGCCGGTGATAATACCGATCAGGCTGGGCTTGCCGAACTTCAGCCATTCAATAACCATCCACACCAATGACCCGGTCGCGGCGGCAATGTGGGTGACCAGCATCGCCATGCCGGCGCTGGTATCGGCGGCCAGCGCGCTGCCGGCATTAAACCCGAACCAGCCGACCCACAACATCGCCGCCCCAATCATCGACAGCCCCGGATTGTGCGGCGGCCTGAGCCCGGTCGGAAAGCCTTTGCGCGCACCCAGCATATAGGCCAACAGCAAGGCCGAGCTTCCGGCAGTGGCGTGGACCACCAATCCGCCGGCAAAATCCATCACACCCATGCTGGCCAGCCAGCCGCCGCCCCACACCCAATGGGTGACCGGTGCATAAACCAGCAAAAGCCACAGGCCGCTGAACATCAGTACGGCGGCGAACTTGATTCGTTCCGGATAGGCCCCGACGATAAGCCCCGGGGTAATGATGGCGAATGTCATCTGGAACATGAAAAACACGGATTCCGGGATATCTCCGGTCAGCGAGTCCTTACCGACGCTGGCCAGGAACGCCTTGCTTAAGTCCCCGACGAGTGCATTGCCCTCACTGAAGGCCAGACTATAGCCCGCCACCAGCCACAACACCGACACCAGACACGCGATGGCGAAGCAATGCATCATCACCGACAGCACGTTTTTCGATTGCACCAGCCCGGCATAAAAAAGCGCCAATCCCGGCAACGTCATGAACAGGACCAACGCCGTCGATGTCAAAATCCACGCCGTGTTGCCGTCACTCAGGCCCGCCGCCTGGGCCGTTTCCGGCCGAAGGGCGGCAAACACCACGAAAATTACCAGAAACGTCTTCGAAAAAAAACGCACGCCCTTGTCTCCCCCTTCTCAAGCCGATCAGCCCTGCTGCGTCAGGCTTCCCCGTATTACTTGTCCCGATTGGCAGGCACAATGACTCGAATCCCGCGTGGTTGCAATTCACGATCAAATTTTCACGCGTAGACAAAGCGTCCGGCGATTATTGCCCCGTTTGATCCTTCAGCCGCCGCCAATTGAGGTTTTTTTTGGTCGTCCAACAGGTCTGCGCGAGGCAATTTCAGTTTCTGATCCAGCAGGTTTTGGCTGCGCGCCACTTAATGTTAAAGCCTACTAAACTCGTACCATCTTCGTCAAAAACCGATCGAACGGAAACGCCTGTTCCAGGCCGTAGGGTGAATCATCGGCTAAAAACCCGTATTAAATCAGAGCCTTAACCGGCGTGGTATAGGCCGGGGAACACAGTAAACGAACTAATTGAGATCGCGCGGCTAAAGAATTTCAACCCCGAGGTCCTGTGCCAGAATTTCGATCTCCTTGCGGACGCTGCCGACCTGCAAACAAGAAAGCGCCTGTATTCGCTCTTCAACGATGCCCACGTCGAGAGAGCCGATCACGGCCTTGATATGGGCAATGTGCACGGCGCTCATCGAGAAAGCCCGAAATCCACATCCGACGAGCGCCAGCAGCCCGAGCGGTGAGCCGCACATTTCGCCGCAGACGCTGACCGGCGTGTCGAGACGCGAAGCGGTCTCGGCGATCATGGAGAGCATTCGCAGGTTGCCGGGTTTCAGCACATCAAAGCGATCATTGGTCCTGGCATTATTACGATCCGCCGCGGTCAGGAACTGGAAGAGGTCGTTGGTCCCCACGGACGCAAAATCGACCCGCCCCAGCAGTCTGTCGAGATCCCACAGCAGGGCCGGAACCTCAATCATCACGCCGGCCTCCAGGCGCGTCGGCGCGAGGCCGCCCTGGTCTTGATGGTCTTTCAGAAGATCGAACAAAAGCGCGCGCGCGGCTTCAAACTCCTCGACCTCGGTGATCATCGGAAACATGACCTGAAGCGCACGGCCTTCCGCCGCCGTCAACAGGGCGCGCAACTGGTCGCGCAAAAGGTCCGGTTGATCGAGCGCGATCCTGATGGCGCGCCAGCCGAGGGCCGGATTGGCTTCATTGCGATGGTCATCGAAGTAGGGCAATTCCTTATCCGAGCCGATGTCGAGGGTGCGAAACACGACCGGTTTGTCACCCATGCGGTCATAGATCCGGCGATAGAGTTGTGCTTGTTCTTTGACGCTCGGAAAGTGGTCGCGGATCAGGAATGCCATTTCCGTCCGATAGAGACCGATCCCGTCGGTTTCCAACGGGACAATCTCATCGAGATCAAGCAGCAGGCCGGCGTTGGCCAAAAGGCGCATCACAATCCCGTCCCGGCTACGACAGGGCATACCGGACAGGGATCGCGCCTGACTGTCGCGCTTTTGGCGCGCCACGATGTGCGTCTCGAATTCGGCGACAACGGAATCGCTGGGCCGAATGATGAGTTGGCCGTTTATGGCGTCAACAACGATGCGGTCCCCGTCCTGCAATTTTGCGAGGGCTTCCGGGGCCTGTCCAAGCGCAGGAATCTTCAAGCTGCGCGCGATGATCGCCAAATGTGAAGACGACGTCGCATCGGTGACGACAAGGCCAGCCAGGTTTTCCCGGTCCAGATGGAGAAGCTCCGGCAGGCCCAGCGAGCGGCAGACCAGGATCGAACTGGGCGGCAAGCCATCGTTAAGGCTACTCGGATTCTGGTTGGTCAGTTCGGCCAGCAAGCGGTAACTGAGCTCGTCAATATCCTGCAGGCGTTCCCGAATGTAAGCGTTGCTGATCGCCTGCATTCGTTCCTTGAGGTTTTCGCGAACGCTTTGCACCGCGGCTTCAACCGTGAGGCCTTGACCGATGGCGTCCACGATCTTTTGCCGCCACCCCTTGTCACGAACGAGCATCAAATCGGTTTGCAGAATTTCCAGCTTTTCCGGATCGGCCACGGTGTCGGGTAAAAGCAGCAACAATTCCAACTTGCTCTGCAGGTTCTGGAGCGCATCTTCGAGGCGGACCAACTCAGGCCCCGAATCGGCAGCCTGCCAGCGGTGAATGAGAATATCCTTCAGATAGAGCACCACGTTGCCAATGGCGAGGCCGGGGCTGAGGGCTACGGCGGAAATCCAATGGGAACCATCAAGGTCGGCGTCAGGCTGGGCAATGGCTTCGACCGGGCCCCGGTTCAGCATTTCCGAGAGGAACTGGGCGATGGTTTCACAGTCCTCGATTTCCTCTTCGGTGTAATTGCGCCGCTGGCGGTGCTGCAGGACCAGAACGCCGTGCAGGGTTTGCACGCGAACCAAGGGAACGCCGAGAAACGATTGATAGATTTCTTCACCGGTCTCCGGACGAAAGGCAAAGCGTTCATCCGCCTGGGCGTTCTCCAGGGCCAGTGGCTGGCGGCTCTCCGCCACGGTGCCGACAAGCCCCTCTCCCGGTCGCAGCCTAGTCCGCCCTACGGCTTCCATCCGCAGACCCTTTGTCGCCTTCAGGACAAAGCTGCCATCACTGTCGTCGATCTGATAGAGGGAACAAACCTCGGCACGCAAATGCTCGGAGATAAGGGCAACGATGGCTTGCAGATGTTGCTGCATGTCGCCACCATCGGCTCTCATGATCGCGCGAAGCTCCTTTAAGAGGTCGCGCAAGTCTCCCGATTGTTTTGTGTTTTCGATGTCGGCGTCAATTTTCATCCGTGTGGCCGTCCCGGGCCTTGCGCAGGCCTGATGCGGATGGTCAAAAGTTCGAGTCCATCCTGATTGACGCTACGCTTGATTGGATATACGCAAGTTTCATACCATCTCTCAAGCCCATATTAAGCGCCCTGTCTTGCGCCCATGGTCCGGTGTTCCTGGCACGATACTAGGCAGAGCAATGCGACCAGTGCTTAAATTCTGGGCAGATAGAGGAAAAGCCAAAGGGTCTATAGCCCTGCAAAAAACTTATACACATAGGGTTTACGGGACTGCATATCGTTATTATATAAAACTTGAATATAATACCTGAGCCGATTGACGATCATGGCTCAGTGCGTGGGGTTTGTATAATGTTTGTCAAAGTCGAAGGGGAACACAATGAGCTATTCTGATCTGGAAACCACCGAAAACGGCAACCTCGTCAACTACACGGACTGGACCGAAGATATCGCCCGGGAAATCGCCGCCGGGGACGGTATTGCCGAGTTGACTGAAAAACATTTCGACCTGCTCAAATACCTGCGCGATCAGTTTGAGAACCACAATGGCAACCAGCCCAACGAACGCCACATGGTCAAGGCCATGTCGGAACTGTGGGGCGAAAAAATTTCGACCAAGGAACTCTACGACCTGTTCCCGAAACAGCCGTCGAAACAGGCGACCTGCATTGCCGGTCTGCCGGAAACACGGCGCAAGGGCGGATACTGATACCCAATGGCAACCGACACACAGACCCCCTTGAAAGTCTATTGGCAGCCGGGCTGTTCGAGCTGCCTCAAGACCAAAGAATTTTTGATCGCCAACGGCATGGAATTCGATTCCATCAATGTCCTGGAAGACGAACGCGGTTTCCGGGAACTCGAAGCCTTCGGCGTCAAACTGGTTCCGATAGTCGCGCGCGGCTCGGATTGGGCCAACGGCGCCGTATTTCGGGACGTCGCCCGGGTCGCCGGGTTTGAATGGGCAGGGCATAAAATTCTGCCCCCGCCCGACCTGATTGAGCGCATCGACGGTATCCTTGTCGGCGCCCGGCGCTTTGCCGCGCAAATACCGGAGGACGCCCTCGACACCATCCTGCCGGGACGGCCTCGTTCTTATCGCCAACTCGCCTATCACGTCTTCAACATCCCGGATGTGTTCCTCGACCATGTCGAATTGGACGCGCCCTACACTTACGAAGCCCTGATCAGCATCCTGCCAGTCGACATGGTCACCAAACAGGATTTGCTGGACTATGGCGCGGCGGTGCAGTCGCGGCTCAAGGCGTGGTGGGAAACAGCCGGGCACCACACTGATTTCAGCCAGGATGGAAACGTCTATTACGGGGATGTAAGCCTGCACGAGGTGCTGGAGCGCACCGGCTGGCATTCGGGCCAGCACACGCGACAACTAATGCTGACCCTCGAAAAACTTGGGCTAAGCGTGGACCGGCCGCTGGGCGACGGGGCCTTCGCCGGGCTGCCGATGCCGAACAACGTCTGGGATAATGAGGCGACGTTCGATTAAAAGGCCCTGGTCAGCGCCTTTCTGAAGGCTCTTGCGCGTTTCAGGTGCCATTCGCGGCTCATCGCTTGGCCCCGGTTTTGATAGCGTTCCGCATATAACAACACCCACCGCCGCCCGCGTGTCGATTTAGCGCCGGTGCCGGTGTTGTGGGCGGCCAGACGTTTGTCCAGATCGGTGGTCCAGCCGACGTAGGTGCGCGGCCTGCCGGAGCTGTCGCTGCCGAGGATATAGACAAAGCTCGCCATCGCCTTAATCGTCCGGGCCGGGGCGCGAACGGGTACTTTTGACCTCCCCGCGTTGACGCTTGCCCTCCATCCGGCGCTTTTTCGCGCCCAACGTCGGTTTCGTCGCCCGGCGTACTTTCGGCACCACGGCGGCGGCGCGGATCAATTCCACCAGCCGCTCGATGGCGTCCTTGCGGTTGCGGTCCTGGCTGCGGAAATTGTTCGCGGTCAGCACGATGACGCCGTCCAGCGTCATGCGCCGACCCGCCAGAGTCTTCAAACGACGGAACACGGATTGACTCAGGGCCGGACAATTGCGCGCATCGAAACGCACCTGAACGGCGGTTTCCACCTTGTTGACGTTCTGGCCGCCGGGACCGGGCGAACGGATGAAGCGTTCCTCGATCTCGTCCTCATTGAGGGTGATGGAGTCGGTGACGTAAATCATAGGAGTACTTAAACCCCAAACGCCTCTACTGCGGAACTGTTTCCTTGGTTTTCAGGAAACGGATATCCGGCCAGTCCTCGACCGTGGTGTTGAGGTGCCAGGCGTTGCGGGCCATGAAGACGCCGACCCCGTCGTGGTCTTCGGCCATGCTGCCCCGGTTGGCGGCGACAAATTTCTTGAAGGTCGCCTCATCGGGGGCCTCGAACCAGCGGGCGGTATACAGCTCGGTCGGCTCGAAATGCACCGGCACGTCGTATTCGGTGCGGATGCGGTCGGCCATCACCTCGAACTGCAATGGCCCGACCACACCAACGACCCAGTCGCCCCCGTGTGACGGTTTGAAGACGCTGGCCGCGCCCTCCTCTGCCAAATGCTGCAGGGCCTTGCCGAGATGCTTGGCGCGCAACGGATCGGCGGGCCGGACTTTCTGCATCATTTCGGGTGCGAAGCTGGGGATGCCGGTGAAGGTCAATGCCTCGCCTTCGCTTAAGGAATCGCCGATACGCAGATTGCCGTGGTTGGGAATGCCGATGATATCCCCCGCCCAGGCTTCCTCGGCAAGGCCCCGGTCCTGAGCCAGAAACAGCACCGGGTTATGCACGTTCAGTATCTTGCCGGACCGCACATGGTTCATTTTCAGGCCGCGCTTAAACCGGCCACTGCATAACCTAACGAAGGCGATGCGGTCGCGATGTTTGGGGTCCATGTTGGCCTGGATTTTAAAGACAAAGCCGCTGACCTTGTCCTCATTGGGCGAGACGGTCCGCGCCACGCCGTTGACGGTGGCCGGCTGCGTTCGCGGCGGCGGCGCCAATTCGACCAGGCCTTGCAGCAACTCGCGAACGCCAAAATTGTTGATGGCGCTGCCGAAAAAGACCGGCGTCTGATTGCCGGCGCGGTAGGCGTCCATATCAAAGGCGGGGCACAGGCCTTGGGCCATTTCCACTTCCGAGCGCAGGGTTGCGACCTCAAATTCAGGCAGGGCTGCGTCCAGCCGGGGATCGCCGAGGCCTTCACAAGCCAGGCTTTCCTCGGGCATTTCGCCTTTTGAGCGCGACAACAGCCCGAGCTGGTCTTTGAACAGGTCGTAACAGCCCAGAAACCCCTGCCCCATGCCGATTGGCCAGCTCGCCGGAGTCACGTCCAACGCCAGGGCCTGTTCGATTTCGTCGAGAATTTCGAACGGGTCGCGGGCCTCGCGGTCCATTTTATTGATGAACGTAATGATCGGCATGTCACGCAGGCGGCAAACCTCAAACAACTTGCGGGTCTGCGCTTCGATGCCTTTGGCGGCATCGATCACCATGATCACGGAATCGACCGCCGTCAGGGTGCGGTAGGTATCCTCGCTGAAATCTTCATGGCCGGGGGTATCGAGCTGATTAAATGTCAGGCCTTCGTATTCGAACGTCATCACCGACGAGGTTACCGAAATGCCGCGTTCGCGTTCGACCTTCATCCAGTCGGAATGGGCGCGGCGTTGATTGCCCCGCGCCTTGACCGCACCGGCAAGCTGGATGGCGCCGCCGAACAGCAGCAGCTTTTCCGTCAATGTCGTTTTACCGGCGTCGGGATGCGAAATAATAGCAAACGTGCGGCGGCTGGCGACGGCTTTGTCGAGAAGTGTCACGGGCATTTCCAGGGGAATTGCGTTGATTTCCGAGGCTGTTTTAGTCCGCCACGCCCGCCGCCGCCACCGAAAAGCGACAAAACACCTCCCATACAGACCGCCAAGCGCGGCCAGCGGTGTTTTACAATTCCGGCGATTTTCTATATTTAAGTGCCAAACCAACCGCTTAGCCACTTGGCCCAGCCAAATAACCGGGACCCCGGAATGCCGAACAACGACGCCATGACACCCGCGGCTTTAAGCGAGATCGAGGAACGCCTGTTCCCCGAGGCGTCGCGCCTGCGCACTGAGCTGGCGGGCAAGCTGACGGAGCTTGAGGAAAAGGCGGCGTCAAACCACCTTCAGTCGACGACCCGCAATTTGGCGCTGCATGTTTCCAGTCTGGTTCAAGATGGGCGCACGGACTTAGGCGGGCTGTCCGATCTGGTCCGCCTGTTGACGATGAGCGCCTTCACCTACCGGGCGCGGAAATTACGCGATTATGTCGGCGAATGTTCCGGCGCAGAAAATGAAGCCCTGCTCCATACCTTGATAGAAGCGCAAACGCGCGGAGCCGACGGCACGCCGGTGGCATTCGAGGTTTTTCAGAAAATTGTCGAGCGCGAAGCCTTCGGCATCGTCATCACCGCGCACCCGACCTTTGCCATCTCGAAACGCCTGACCTGCATCCTCGCCGAACTGGCAATACGCGGCAATGGGGACGGCGCAACGCCCACTGCCAACACTGGGCCGGACGACTTGAGCAATGAGCCCCTGGCCGATTTGATCGCCGAGGCCGCTACCACCCCGCACGGTTCGCCCGAAAAAATAACTCTCGACGACGAAATGGACTTCGCCCTGATGGCCATCGGCAACATCCGCCGGGCGCTGCGCCGGGTCTACCGGGTTGTTTTTGCCGTCGCCCACAACACCTACCCTGACGATTGGCAGAAACTGACGCCGAAACTGCTGACCGTGGCGACCTGGGTCGGCTATGACCTCGATGGGCGCGCCGACATTAGCTGGGCCGATTCCCTGAAAAAACGCATGACCGTCGAAAAACTGGCTTTGCAGGATTACCTCGGCGCACTCGAAGACACCAAAGGGCTGGATGACGTTCGAGGCCGGCTCAGGGCCACGGCGACGATGCTGGACGGCGACCTGGGGCGGCTCGACTTTGACCCCGACGACACCGACGCCGTCGCCGCCTTCAGCCGGGCGCTGGTGGAAAGTCTGGAAGCCCGGATGATCGACCTCGGCTGGGCGATCGGGCGACTGAGCGAAGAAATCGACAACGGAGAGGACGGCGCGCCAGAACTGGCGGTGCTGCGGGCCGAGATGGCCAATTTCGGCCTCGCCTTCGCGCACACCCACGTCCGCCTCAACGCCAGCCAGATTGCCAACGCCATCCGCCATGACGTGTCGCTGACGACGTCACCCGAAGACCCGGCCAACCGGCGCCGCTATCTGCGCGACATCAGCGCGTTGCTGGAAAACGTCACACCTGTGCAAATAAATTTCGGCTCGATCATGCGCGAGCGCACCTCGGCCAAGCGTCTGCTCATGCTGATGACGCAGTTCCTCAAATTCGTTGATTCTGAGGAGCCGATCCGCTTCCTGATCGCCGAATGCAACACTGCGTTTACCGTCCTGTCGGCGCTCTATTTCGCCAAGCAGTTCGGCATCGAGGGCAGGATCGACATTTCGCCCCTGTTCGAGACCTCGCACGCGCTCGAACAAGGCCACGAAATCATCGCCGAGCTGCTCGACAACCCGCAATACGTCGACACCATTCGCCGCCGTGGGCGGCTGTGCATCCAGACCGGCTATTCCGACGCCGGGCGTTTTATCGGCCAAATTCCGGCCTCGCTGGCGCTGGAACGCACACGGATCAAGCTGGCGCACCTGTTGGCGGAACGGGGTCTGACAGACATCGAAGTGGTCATTTTCGACACCCACGGAGAATCCATCGGTCGCGGCGCGCATCCGTTGCATTTTTCCGACCGGCTGGATTACATCTATCCCCCTGCGGCCCGTGACGCCTTCGCCAAGGCCGGGGTTCGGGTCAAACAGGAAGTCAGCTTCCAGGGCGGTGACGGGTATGTGTATTTCGCCAACCCAGATTTGGCTTTTTCCACCGTCTGCCGCCTGCTCGACCACGCTCTCCCCGGCACACCGGGCGGGTCCGATGCGGATGCGGGCGGCGATCCTTTCTACGAAGACAACGATTATTCTCTGGATTTCTTTCTGTCCGTGAAGGGCTTCAACGAACGCCTGATGGACAACCCCGACTACGCGGTGACGTTGGACCTGTTCGGGCTAAATTTGCTGTATCCGACCGGGTCCAGAAACATGAAACGCCAGCACGAAGACGGCGGCCAGGTCGACATGGAACACCCTTCCCAGGTGCGCGCCATTCCCCACAACGCCATCCTGCAACAACTGGGCTATCTGTCCAATTCCATCAGCGGCTTAGGCAAAGCCATTGCCAAGGACCAGGATCGTTTCAACGAAATTTTCCGCAAATCAGACCGATTGCGGCGTTTCCTGTCGATGGCGGTCTATGCTCGCCACCTGTCCGACCTGGACCGGTTGCACGGATATATTTCGCTGTTCGATCCGACCATCTGGATCCGGCGCTCGACGGTTGAGGCCAACCCGGCGCGGGTCGAACAAATGCGCCACCTCGCCCACATCCTGCGCCATTCGACACGGCACGAAAAAATGAACCAGGTGTACCGGATATTCCTCAACGATACGGTCTATCTGGACCAGGCGTTGGCCGACATGAAGGCTGAAAGTTTGCTGCCGGAATACGCCGGGGACTGTTCGTCCGACCTGGCCCTTCTGCACGGTGTGCGCATCGCCCTGATCCGTGAAATTTTCCTGCTCATCGCCCGCATGCCCCGATTCTCGAACCTGGCGCGTTCGGCCGACGACGTCATCAATGAACTGCTGCACCTCAATATCCCGCACGGCGTCGCCATCCTGCGCCAGGGTTTCCCGGTCTCCGAGGTCACGCCCGACCCGGATGCCTTCGGCGAGGCCGCGACCTACCACACCGACGCCGACCAGGGCTATGAGCGCGAACACCGCGAACTGTTCGACCCCATCGAAGACCTTTACGACATGGTGCGCCGCGTCGGCACCGCCATCACCCACATCACCGGCGGCGTAGGTTAAATACCCGCACCATCAAAAGAGGACTCCCCATGGACATACGCCTAAACGGACGCAACGCCTTTATCACCGGGGGTAGCTTGGGGATTGGCTACGCCATCGCCGAGCGGTTTGCCAAATCCGGCGGCAACGTCGCCATCGTCGCCCGCCGCGCCGACGTACTAGACGAAGCTAGAGCCGCCATTCTTAAAGTCGCTGATACCAAAGTCATCGCCATAAGCGGCGATATTACCGATGCCGGCGAATGCCAGCGTATATTCGCCGAGGCCAAAGACGCGCTCGGGCCGATCGACATTCTGGTCAACAACGCGGGCTCGTCGCAAAAAGGCCCGTTCGAGGAAATTACCGACGAGATCTGGCAGGCCGACATCGACCTCAAGCTGTTCGCCGCCATCCGGTTTTGCCGCCTCGCCCTGGCCGATATGAAATCACGGCGCTGGGGGCGCATCATCAACGTCTTGAATTCCGGCTCCAAGGCGCCGCCGGCCGAGGGCGCGCCGACCGCCGTCACCCGCGCCGCCGGCATGGCCATGACCAAGGCGATGGCGAGCGAATTCGCGCCCCATAACGTACTGATAAATTCGCTGCACGTCGGGCGCATCAAAAGCGACCAATGGGTGCGCCGCAACGACGCCCGGGGCGATGGCCAGTCGCTCGATGATTTCTATGCCGAAATGGCCAAAATCATCCCCATGGGCCGGGTCGGCGAAGCCGAGGAATTCGCCAACATCGCCTGTTTCCTGGCCTCCGACGCCGGGTCCTACATCACCGGCACCGCCATCAACGTCGATGGCGGGATGACGCCCGTCGTCTGAGCAGGGATTCGAGGCAATGAACACCTGGGAGATCACCTCCGCCGGCGGCATCGATGCGCTGGAAATGAACCAACGCCCGACACCGGAGCCCGGCCCCGGACAGGTGCTGGTCCGCGTCGGCGCGTCGTCGATCAATTACCGTGACCTGTCGACCATCCGCAACCCCGAGGCGCGCAAGCTGCCCTATCCGACGGTGCCCAATTCCGACTGCGCCGGGCTCATTACCGCGCTCGGCGAAGGCGCCGGCGGGGTCCGCGCAGGCGACCGGGTCATGGGCTGCTTTTTCCAGGATTGGGAGACGGGCGGCATCCACCCCGCCGCCATGAGCTCGGCCCTGGGCGGGGCCATCGACGGGGTGCTGGCCGAGGAGGTCGTGCTGAACGCCGCCGCCGTCGTCCCGGTACCGGGGCACCTCAGCCTTGAGGAAGCGGCCACCCTGCCCTGCGCGGCGCTGACCGCGTGGCACGCGCTAACCGCCGACGTTCCGGTCGCCCCCGGCGAAACGGTGTTGTTGCTGGGCACGGGCGGCGTCTCGGTGTTCGCCCAGCAGTTTTGCAGCGTGTTGAGCGCGACCACCATCGTCACCTCGTCGAGCGACGAAAAACTGAACCGCATCCGCGAACTGGGCGCCGGACACACCATCAACTACAACACCGATCCCGACTGGGAAAAAACCGTCCTCGACATCACCGATGGCCGGGGCGTCGACCGGGTCGTCGAGGTCGGCGGGCCGGGCACGTTGCAGAAATCCATCGCCGCCGTGCGCGTCGGCGGGCGCATCCAGTTGATCGGCGTGCTGACCGACCCCGGCGGAATGATCGTGCCGACCGACATCATGCGGAAGTCCATAACGCTTAAGGGAATCTATGTCGGACCGGCTCAGATGTTCCGCGACATGGCCGCCTGCATTGCCAAACACCAGTTACACCCCGTCATCGACCGTGTGTTCGATTTCGAGCAAGCCCCTGCCGCCTACCACGCCATGGCGGCGGCAAAGCATTTCGGCAAGATCGTTATCCGGGTAAATGCTTAACGGATAAACTGTTTGGCGAAGTCTGCGCCCAAGCCGACGGCCTCGAAATGTGCACGGGTGGCCTTGATGCGGTCGAACACGTCCGTCGCCCCGGTGGTGACGCCGTCTTCGTCGCAATACAGAACCGCGCCGGTGTTGTGGAACAGCGTAATCATTTCGTCGCAATCGTCGTCGACCACCAGGGTGTGAATTTCGCCCGGCGGCTCAAACACATAAGACCCGGCCTTTGCCACCCAGTCGTGTTCGAGGTAACGCCACGAGCCCTTGATGACAAGCCCGTGTACCGGCCCCGGATGACGATGGCGCGACAGGAACCCGCCGCCGCGCACCCGCAACAAATGAACCCAGTAGCCCTGCGACGCATTCAGACACAGCGGCCGCGACCAGCGACCGGGCGCCAGCGGCACCCACAGGCGCTCATCGACCTCGGCGAAGGCGTCGGCAATGAAGATTTCCGGCAACATGTCGACCGGTTGCGCCCCCCCGAAGGGTTTAAGATCGTCTGTGCCGGAAGGCGGGGGAGAAGCGTCCATTGGGGGTCTCCTTAAATCAAACTGCCAGATGCGACCGATTGCGCCCGGCCCGCTTGGCTTCGATCAGGGCATGGTCGACGCGGGACACGAATTCCTTTTCAGACTCGCCCAAAATGAACACGGAAACGCCGAGGCTTACCGTTACCGTGACCCGGCCTTCGCGCAGCGGGAAGGAATGTTTTTCGACCTCGCCGCGGATTTTTTCCGCCAGCGCCTGGGCCTGATCGGCACCGCAATTGACGAACAGAAGGAGAAATTCCTCGCCGCCCCAACGGCAGATGACGTCGCTTTCGCGGACCGTGCGGCGGATGACATCGACGACGCCTCTGAGAATGATATCTCCCGCCAGATGGCCGTAGGTGTCGTTGATACGCTTGAAATGGTCGATATCCAGCATCGCCATGGAAAGATTGCCTTTGTCGCGCTCAATCGCCTTCATCGCACGGTCCAGAATACCGTCGAAGACCTGGCGGTTCAGCGCCCCGGTCAGCTTGTCCTTGGAGGCCATTTCCTCGAGCCGGCGTTGATAGCCCCCGACCGTCAAATTGGCGACGAACAGCACCAGCGCGGTAATGGCGATGGCGACCAGAATGTTGAGGAAAAGGGTCTTGATGAGCCTGGCTTCGACCTCGCTGCCGTCTTGTTCGACCAGCAACAGCCACTTGAATTCGGGCACCGTGCGGCTGTTCACGAACACCGTGTTGCCGCCTTTGGTGTAGGTAAAGTTGCCTCCTGTGGAGGTCAAAATCTGCGTCGCAATGGTCTCCATGCCGGGGCGAGCCCGGATATTTTTAGGCCCACGATAGGATTCCCCATGCAGGGTCACCTGGCCCTCCCGATCCAGAAAGAGAATCGTGCGGCCATAGCGTTTTTCATAGGTGTTGACCAACGCCTGAACCGCTTCGACGGCCAGACCAACCCCGGTCGCCCCGATAAAATTCCCCATAAAGTCGTAAACCCGGTAATTGATAAAAACGGTCAGCTTGCCTGGGTCCGCCGTGTCGTGGTCGAGGTTGATTTCGTAATCATCCTTCATATTGCGGACGCGAAAGTACCAGTTGTCGATCGCATCGTCTTCGCGAACCGTCTTGAGAACCCCCTTTGGGTGAAAATAGCGCCGCGTCTTTTCCGAAACGAAATAGCTGGTCACTGTTTGGTAGCGCTTCTGGATCGACGTCAAGTAACGGATAGCCTGTTGTTCATCTTTTTCGCCGTCCAGAGCCCAGTCGCGCAGGAAGGTGTCCTGCGCCATCAGGGAGGATATGAAGATCGGCCTGAGCAGATCGCGCTGAATTTCGGAATAGATATTGTCGCTGGTCAGCGGCAGGGTGTCTTCGGACATCTGGTCGCGCAGCGAGGTCTGGGCCACGAAAAAACTGATCAGGCTGGTCGCCAGAAACCCGCCCGCCAACAGGAAGGTGATGACCAGGATCAGATTGCGTTTCTTTTTTTCCATATTTTTATCCGGGTCGTTCTTTAGGCAACAGGCTCAATCGAAGCACAGTTTAACCCACACACGGCATGGGGGAAACAAAACGATAAAAAAATAAAGAGAATGGTAGCGGAGGAGGGATTCGAACCCCCGACACGAGG
>JABMOG010000156.1 GCA_013204265.1 Rhodospirillales bacterium | reverse complement strand
CGGGTCTTTCGACGGCGGGGCCGTCTTCACGGTGCCGTTTTCCATTAAGTTGCCACTCGATTAACCCGTCTTCTTTCTCGATTTTTTGTGGTGTTTGCTGCAGCTGGCCGTTCAGCCACCACTCTTTGGTTCCGTTCCCATGTTCCACGGCAGGGCCGTCTTCCCGGTGCTGCTTTCCATGGAGAAACCAGACCCGGGTTCCATCGGACTTTTCGACTGCGGGGCCGTCTTCACGGTGCAGATCTCCATCAAGGCGCCACTCGATTGTTCCGTCTTCTTTTTCGATTTTTTCAGGTGTTTTGGGCATCAATAAAATCCATTCCACTAAGCCTTAGTACAAAATCAGAAAGCAACAAGGCTTATTCACTTTTTCAAAGTACTTTGTATCGACAAGATCATCGCTATATACGTCAGACTGATGATGGGAGAAAATGATGGCAAATATTGAAGTTAGAGATACTGATGGAAAACTACTCCATACCTATCAGATATTGGCAGACGGATTCGGCACTCTAAACACAACCGAGCACATGTTCGAAATGGCAAGACGGAACGCCATTGAGGATGAACTCGTGAGCAAAGACCGGGCCGATGAGCTGACCTTTAGCGTGGCCGGGTAGCCCAAAAGTGGGCGTAACTCGGCACGTCACTCATTCAGCGACGCGTAGTATTCCCTGAGAACCGCGATCACCTCAGGCCGGGAGAACTCCGTCGGCACCTCCTCGCCCTCGCTCAGCATGCGGCGCTGCTCGGTGCCGGAGACCTGGATCTGGTCCTCCTTGCCGTGCGGGCAGGTTTTCGCCGTCGCCATACCATCACATTTATTACAGTAAAAAGTGATGTCAATTTTCAAAGGCACGGTTTCAAGCGCCCCGTCCCACAGCGTGTCGAAAATGTGCTGGGCGTCAAAGGGGCCGTAATAATCGCCGACACCGGCATGATCACGCCCGACGATCAGGTGCGAGCAACCGAAGTTCTGGCGAATAAGGGCATGGAACAGGGCTTCGCGTGGCCCGGCGTAGCGCATCTCGATCGGATAACCGGCCTGAATAACGGTGCCGGGCACAAAGTAATTATCGATCATCGCCTGGATCGCCTTGGTCCGGGTTTCGGCCGGAATATCGCCTGCCTTTAATTTCCCCAGGACTTGGTGGATAAATACCCCGTCGGTGACTTCGACGGCAATCTTGGCCAGATATTCGTGACTGCGGTGCATGGGGTTGCGGGTCTGAAAGGCGGAGGCCTGATGCCAGCCTTTTTCGATGAACAGGGCGCGCGATTCGGCCGGGCGCAGGAAAAGGTCGGGATATTTTTCCGGGTATTCGCCTTCTGAAAGCGCCGTCACCGGGCCGCCCAGGTTAACGTCCGCCTGTTCCAGAACTTTTTGCGCGCCGGGATGCTTGGCGTCGGTGGTGCCGTATACTTTTCGGCATTCCAGTTCCTTATCGATGGCGTATTTTTCCTCGACCTTCATGACCGCCATGATCTCGCCGCTTTCGGCATCGACCAGAGCGACTTCCTCGCCGCTCTCAATGCTGTCGGCCAGATCGGATTCCGCAGCAAGGGTCACCGGGATCGGCCAGAACAGACCGTCCGCAAGTTTCATGTCCTCGCAGCATCCGCGCCAGTCCTTCTCGCCCATGAAACCATTCAGCGGCGTATAGGCGCCCATGGCGAACATGATAACGTCCGATGTTTCGCGGCTGGTCATCGGAACCTGTTTCAAGGTTTCGGCGTGTTTCAGGACTTCGGCGCGTTCGACTTCGGCCAGAAGAAGCGGGTTCAATTGGCCGCCTCCGTGCGGTGATACTAATTTCGACATATTGCCCCTCTAAAATTATTTCCGGAATAAATTTCCGGCGTGTCTTTATAAGATTTCAGCGTCCGATACTGTCGCGGTCGCCCCTTACCCATCGGTTTAAAAGCAAACCCCTAAAAAAATTCAGGCAGGTGGTTCTACCAAACTGTTTGCATCCCTGACCATACTTTAATTACAATTTTTTGAATATATTAGGGAATTTGGCGGTTTTCCGGGGAATTTCTATAAATGTTATGGTTTTCCGGAAGCCAATTTGTGTTTCACTTTTCCTGGCCGGATATTCGTCCCGGCGAATTTCGCAGGCAACGGACAAGCAGGGAAAAATGTCGAAAACAGGGCCTGAGAGCCAGACGGTCCTGATCGTCGGGTCGTCCGAGAGTCATCGCAAAGTCGTCCTAAAGTCGTCCGGGAGTCGTCGCAATGTCGTCCTAAAGTCGTCCTAAAGTCGTCATTTTTTTTCGCAGACACAGACCTAACTAATTGATATCAAATGAATTCGGCGTCCGCCAGGGGCGAAAAAGTCGTCATTTGTCGTCATTTTGATTTCGGCCGCCAACAAAACACCGTCCTTCAAGCGCACAAACCCGCGCCCGCCCGCCACTACGGGCATACCGAAATAGTTTTCACCGCCGGTTTGCATCGAAAAAACCAGACACCCACCGATCAATATTCGCCTTGTCAAAGAGCAAAGATTATTTTAGAACAAATATAGAACATTTGTAATGAAAGTCAAGGAGCTTATCGACCCGGTCGTGGGTAAATGCATATAACGGTTACTCGCGGGGATTGGCCGGTTTTGTCTTGGCAAAAAGCTGCCTTTCCCCGGGACGGAGCCTGCAAGGCTGGGTTAGCTCAATGTGACCTCATGCTCCTCTAATTAATATGGTTGTCTAATTGCGCGGATTTCACGCTCCGCGTTTTCGTGTGTCTTGACCGGGTTCATGGCTGTCTCCGAGGTCGGCGCGGTGCGTTTATTTGCACTTCAGATCGTAATTTTCTATACCCGTCCGTCCGATCTTCCACTATTGGTAATTTTGTCAGGTTTTTGCTGAATTTCTGAGTTTGAGCCCGTACCTTCGAAACAGTGAGATCAGGAGTGTTAAGAATGGCTTTGGAATTAAGACCAAACTGCGAATACTGCGATATAAATTTGCCACCGGCGTCCACAGAGGCACGCATCTGCACTTACGAGTGTACGTTTTGTGCTGACTGCGTCGATAATAGGCTGAACAATGTTTGCCCGAACTGTGGCGGGGGTTTTGAACGCCGACCAATTCGGCCAAAAACAGAATGGCGTCCCGGCCTTTCTCTTGAAAAGCGGCCGCCGTCAACCCAGCGGCGACAGCTTTCATATGATCTCGACGATATAACGGCGCACCGCGATCAAATACAAGATATCGCGCCGGAAGACCGTTAGGAGGTCGAGGCACACGACTGTGACACCACCCATCTTCCACTATCAGCGGGAATACGGGGGCACCATATTAAATAGAGTAACCTGCACGGAACTCAGGTCTTTTGACCCTTTCGCCCCCGTCACGCCGCAGGGATAAGCCTCTCAACCTTGATTTGATCCGCTTTCTTCATCGCCCGGGCCAGATCGTAGGTGGCCTGGAGGCGGAACCAGGTGTCCGCGCTGCCGCCGAAGGCCTTGTCGAGGCGGATCGCCATCTCGGGTGAAATGCCAGAATGGCCGTTTACGATGTCGGACAGTTGTTTGCGGCTGATACCGAGTTTTTTCGCCGCCTCCGTCACACTGAGCCCCAAGGGCTCCAGACAATCGTGGCGGACGGACAGGCCCGGATGGGGTGGGTTTTTCATCGCCATGTCTAAGTCCTCCTAGTGGTAGTCAATCAGGTCCACATCGCAGGCATGAACCCCTTCGAAGCGGAAGATAATGCGCCAGTTGCCGGAAACGCTGACCGACCAATATCCTGCAAGATCGCCTTTCAACGGATGCAACCTGAACCCCGGCAGACCCATGTTGGCAGGCTCTGCCGCCTCGTCAAGGCGAGCCAGAATGCGCTCGACCTTGTCAGCGTAGTCCGGTGGCACCCGCCGCTGATCCCCTTTATCGAAAAGCAATTTGAGACCTTTGTGGCGGAAGCTGACGATCATTCACGCAGTGTAACCTGTCACTGACCAGTTTACAATATACCGTGTGGAAGAGACCACACTTACGTTAAAGCCACCCCTCCCCCTTCAAGCCGTAACAGCAACCATCCGCTGCTCCACCATAACCCCAACGCTCCGTCGCCGGCGGCGGTCTGGGCCGAAGAAATCTTTGTAGCGCACGAAGGTCCGGTTTTTTTCGACGACCGCACAAATCCGGCTGTAGAGGCTTCTGGCCGACACCGGCTAGGAATCTTTTTCCGGCTATGGAGGGTATCGCCGCGGTCAGGTTTGCGGGCGTTGCAGGGCGATCTGGGCGAGGAAATTCTTGGCCGATCCGGCATGCAGGTAGGCCAGCGCGCAGCCCAGTCCACGGTCTTTCTGTTCGCCGACCTCGGGGCAGGCGCCTTCCGGCACTTGCGGGCGGGGCTCAGATATTGGCGCCTGTTTGCCGACCGCCGCGATGGCACCGGGAAGGTCGGCTTCGTGGCGCAGTTTAATTTCCTTGGCCGGGTTGATGATGATGTCCGGCACCACGCCGCGCGCCTGAATGGTTTTACCCGTCGGCGCGTAATACAACGACGTCGTCAGTTTGAGCCCGCCTTCGACCGGCATCGGCAGGATGGTCTGCACCGAGCCCTTGCCGAACGACCGTGCGCCCATCAAAACGGCGCGGTGATGAGATTGCAACGCGCTGGCGACGATTTCCGATGCCGACGCAGACCCGGCATTGATCAACACCACCATCGGCACGCCGTTGGCCAGATCGCCCGGCCCGGCATTGTGCGAGCGGTTTTTGGAAGCAAGACGGCCACGCACGGAAACGATTTCGCCTTTTTCCAGAAAGCTGTCGGCCAGCACCAGCGACTGGTCCAGCAACCCGCCCGGATTGTTGCGCAGGTCTAAAACGACGCCCGCCATGCGGGGGCCGAGGGATTGCTGAAGACCCAGCATGGCGGCCTCAACCCCGGCTTCCATTTTTTCCGAAAACCGCGCGACGCGGATGTAGCCGATGTCGCCTTCGGTCCGCCAGCGCACGGCCTTGACCTTGATGATGGCGCGGATAACCCGGACCGAAAAATCAGACCGGCCTTCGCGCCGGAGGGTCAGGGTGATGCCGGTGCCCGCCTGGCCCCGCATACGCCTGACTGCCTGGGCCAGGGTCTTACCCTTGATCGGCTCGCCATCGACATGGGTTATCAGGTCGCCGGCCTTGATGCCGGCCAGCGCGGCGGGAGTGTCTTCGATAGGGGAAATTACCTTAACCAGGTCGTTTTCCATGGTGACCTGGATGCCCAAACCGCCGAATTGGCCACGGGTCTGGACAAAGGTTTCACGAAAATCGTCGGCATTGAGATACGCCGAATGGGGGTCCAGGGAAGCGACCATCTTGGTCAACGCCGCTTCGACCAACGCCTTGGGCGCCAATGTCCCGGGCTGGGCCTTGGTTTCGCGCACGCCGTTTATGGCCGCATCAATAAGGGTCGCGTCGGGAACTTCGCGCACATAGCTGGCGCGTACCCGGCGGAAGGCGAAATCGAAATATTCGAGCCGTTCGGTCTGCTCAGGGGCCGATGAATAGGCCCGGTAAACGGTCTTGAAACGGGCCAGTTGTTCTTGCGCCACTGTGGGAAGCGGCGCGCTGTCCGTCCTGAGAATGTTCAAAACCCGGGACAGGGTCGATTCGCTGGACCCACACGACGTCAATACCGGCAACAATACCACCGCCAGGGCGGCAGCCGCCACCAGGCCCCCTACCCTGGACCGGGCCGCGGCATTGTGTTTGGTGTTATTTGCCATAGGCCTTCGATCAACCGTCCGTCGTGATCTGTTTGATCAGTTCGCCAAGAACCCGCTCGGAATCATCAATTTCGACCTGACAGGTACCGGCGTTTTCATGCCCACCGCCGGCGTATTTCAGCATCAAATCGCCGATATTGGTCTTCGACGTTCGATTGATGATGGATTTGCCGGTGGCGAACACGGTGTTCAGCTTGTTCAGCCCCCACATGACATGGATAGAAATATTGGTTTCCGGAAAGAGCGCGTAAATCATGAATCGGTTCCCGGCGTGGATGGTTTCTTCCTCGCGCAGGTCCAACACCGCCAGATTGCCGTGTACCGTCGTGCACCGTTTGATCTGGTCCTTGAATTTGTCCTGCTGGTCCATATACAGATCGACCCGCTCCTTGACGTCGGGCAGGGCCAGGATTTCCTCGACCGTGTGATCGCGGCAGTAGTCGATCAATTGCATCATCAGGTTGTAGTTCGACACCCGGAATTCACGGAACCGGCCCAAACCAGTGCGCGCATCCATCAAAAAATTCAGCAGCGGCCAGCCAGCGGCATTGAGAATTTCGTCTTCGGAGAACTGCGCCGAATCGCCCTTGTCCACAGCATCCATCATTTCATCGGAGATATTGGGGAATTTGTCCTTGCCGCCGTAATAGTCATAAACGACCCGGGCCGCAGAGGGCGCATCGGGATCGATGATGTGATTGTCGGGCGTCTCGCCACCGGCACGGGCGATTTCACTGGAATGGTGATCGAAGGCAAGATGAACACCTGCCACATAGGGAAGGTTGGTGGTGATATCGGTATCGGAAATCAGGATCGTGCCATCCTGCATGTCCTTGGGGTGGACGAATTTTATATCGTCAATAATATTCAGGTCTTTCAACAGAACGGCGCAAACTAGACCATCAAAGTCGCTGCGGGTGACCAACCGAAACATGTCGTCGCTCATAATTTCATACCCTCTCTGTGCTTCCCCGCCCCATATTTGAGGTTCGGAGGTAATGATTGGATCATCTTAGCCCATACTTTCGGCATAGTAGAAGCCCCTCGGCGATTTTGATCGGAGCAGACCATAAATGGTTTCCGGTAAATGTTGCGTTAATGCCAGGAATCAAACTTGGGCCGGACGCAGTTCATGCACCAGCCAGATGGCAACAACCAGCAATATAACGGCGCCCGCCTGGTGCAGGGCCGCCAACGGGACCGGCACAACCATCACCAGGGTCGATATGCCAAGCCCGACCTGAACGGCGCAAACCGCCATCAGCAGGCGGGTGGCCAGGCGTTGACTGTCCGTCAACCCGGCCCCGGTGGTGCGCCACCAGAATATTGCGACCGATATCAGAACACTGATCGCCAGAACCCGGTGGTCGAACTGCACTGTCATGATGTTTTCGAACACATTTAGCCACGGGGGCGATAAATCGCTTAAGCCTTCGGGGATCAGCTGGCCATCCATCAGCGGAAAAGTATTGTAGATATGGCCGGCATCCAGGCCGGCGACGAAAGCACCGGAGATAATGGTCACCGAAATCAAGCCGAGCAAGACCCAGGATGCGCGGCGCAAGCCCCTGTTCACGTCGCCCCCGGCGGGCGGTTGCGCAGGAATCGGTCTCATCAGCCCCAAGGCGACCCACAGGGTGGCCGCCAGAATAACCAGCGCCAGACCGAGGTGAGCGGCCAGGCGGTACTGGCTGACATCGGGCCGGTCAATAAGGCCGCTTTTCACCATGTACCAGCCCAACACGCCTTGCAGGCCGCCGAGAATGAAAAGCCCGACCACTTTGCCCAGCAACGCGCCCCGAATCCATCCCTTGGCGGCGAATACCACCATCGGCACAAAAAATGCGATGCCGACGACGCGGCCCAACAGCCGGTGCAGGTATTCCAGCCAGAAAATGGATTTGAAATCCTCCACCGTCATGCCGGCGTTGACCTTGCGGTATTCGGGGGTTTGCCGGTAATCGGCGAAAACCTGTTCCCAGGCCATCTGGTCCAGAGGCGGCAGCCATCCGGTGACCGGGTGCCAGTTAACCATCGACAACCCCGATTCCGTCAGCCGGGTAACCCCGCCGAGCACGACCATGAAAAAAATCAGGGCACAGACGGACAACAGCCAGGCGACGATGGGTTTGTGGTGTTCAGATTGCATGGCGACAGACTAGGTCATAAACTCATAAATGGCGACGACTGTGACGTGTGTTATTTTGTTTACTGGCTAGGAGTTAGGAGAGAATGATGCCAAAGCATCATGACCGACGACGCGACGATGTACAGTGGGCAAAAGAACCGCACCCCGAAAGGGGTCGACAAATGGCCCGCCTCGGTGCGTCAGGAACTCTCATCGGGGCTTCGGCCCCGCTTTCGTGTTCCTTCCTTCCGAACCGAGCCATTTGTCGATCACAGCTCGCCGCCATTTATGAGTTCATGACCTGGACGCTGGGTGCAATAGATCAAACGTCGGGGGCCAGAATATCACGCCCCATGGCCCCGGCCAGCAGCATGTAAACCTTGCCGATATCGGACGACAGGAAGATGCCCTTGAGCAGGCCTTCCTGGTCGCGTTTCTTGGCCTCGGTGAGCATGACCTCGAATTCGCTGAAGTAGCGGTTGACGTATTCGCGGAATTCGCCGTCTTCTTGATACTTGTCGCGGATCGCCGCCAGGCGGGCTTTTTCGCGGAAACCCAGCATCTTGCGCACGAAGACCCCCTTCTCGCCCCGCGAAAACCGGCGCCAATCGTCCTCGGTAATCTGGGTTTCCATAACCCGGCTCATATCGACGGCGATGGATTGCAGGCGTTCGGAGATAAAACTCGATTGATGGATGAAATCGTGCAGGCCGGATTCCTCGTTGCGGCCTTCCAGGGCCTTCAGAAGGGCATTGGCTTCGTTCGAAGCCTTGCGCATTTCCGTGGTCTGGTAATCCAGCGCCTGACTTACCTGCGTGGCATTCTGGGCGACGTTGGCGGTCACCCGGGTCAGGGCGTCGGAATGACTGCTCACCCTTTGGTCCCAGGCGGCGACTTTGCCCAGGGCGACTTCAGTGACGCTGCCAAGTTCGTGCGCACGCCGCGCCAGTGCCTTGCTGAGTGCTTCGACGCCCTGTTCGGCCTGTTGGTAGGTGGTCGCCATGACCGATAACTGGTGTTGCAGCGACCCTGTTGATCCACTTAAGGAAACGGCCACCCGCTCGGATTCCTGGTTGACGGTTTGCGTCTGGGTGCGGAAGGTCTCGATGACTTTGGACAATTTCTGGGCGTTAAGGTCCGAGGCCACCGTCGCTTCGGCCGATCGCTGGGTCAGCGATTCACCGACCCGCGACAGACGCGACACGGCTTCCTCGGACGAATTTTTAAGGACCTCCGTTTGATGACTTAAAGTATCGGCGGTCTGTGTGATGGTCGCGGAGGATCGTTTTTCGATGGTCTCCAATTCCTGCAAGCGGTTCTTGATATCATGGCTGGCGCTTTTCAGGCCGGTTCCCGCCGCTTCCGACATGACGTTCAGTTGTTCATAATTGTTCTGCAGGTCAATGCTCAGGGCCTTCAAACGCGACAGCGCTTTTTCCGAAACCAGGGACGCGTTGTTTCCGTGCAGCTGTAACTGATCCGCCGTCTGGGAAATGGCCTTCGTCGCTTGATCGGAATTCTGGTGAACCTCCTGGGCGCGGGCCTGCAACTGCTCACCAATCCGGTCCAGATCGGCGGCGGCGGTGTTGGAGGCATCATTCAACCAAGTTGCCTGCTGATGCAGGGCGTCGGCGAACGAGCGGACATGGGTGGTGGCGGTGTTATAGGTGGCGGTCATTTCCTGGGAACTGCGCCCGAGAAGGCCGCTGACGTCATCGAACCGCCCGCGCGCCTGGTCCAGCGAGGAATTCAATTCTCCGACATGCGTGGACAGCGATTCCGTAATCCCTTTCAGGCTGGCCGCGGCGCGGGCCGATTCACCGGTTGCCATCTCGACCTGATCGCGCATCCGATCAGCAACCTGGGTAATATCGGCCATTGCGGTCTGCCCGGATTTTGACAATTCCGTGGCGCCGTCTTTCAGAACGGCGGTGACGTTACTGACCCGGGCGACGGCCAGGTCCGATACCGCGCCCAACCGGTCGGTGTTTTTCGCCAGTTCTGCATCGACCGCTTTCAGACGCTCCGTGGTGTCGGTGCTGAGAAGATCTAGTTCTTGTGCACGTTTTTCCAGGGTCCCGCTGACGGTATCGACCTGCTGTGACGCCTTGGCGCTAACCCGGGTTAAATCATCGGACTGGCGGTGCATGACTTCGGTCACCAGCGCCAGCAACTGCGCCGCACGATCGGAATTAACCTCCAAGTCGCGCGACCGTTCAATGAAAGCGGTGCCGGCCTTGTCGACATCAGCGACGGCCTTGTCACCGGTCTGGCCAAGGACCTCGGACGTGCGGGTCAGGATTTCGGCCACGTCGCGCATTTTTTCAGCCGCCCCGTCCGATGTTTCCACCACTTCGGTCAACGAACGGCGCATATCCTCGCCGAAGGTCCGCAATTTTTCCCCGGCTTTCTCGCCGGACGCATCCAATTCACTGGCCCGTTGGTTCATCACCCGGCCGGTGTTCAACATCATTTTGGCTGCCCGCGCAGACGTCTGCACCAGACGGTGCGAACGATCATCGAGCAGGCGCGACATGCCTTCGACTTCGCCCGTGGCCTTGGCGGTGACCTGACTCAAATCCTGAGCCCGGTCGTTGACCACGGCGCCCAGTTCCTGAAGCCTGAGGGTCGCGGATTGTGAGGTGCCGCCGATTTCCTCCAGATTTTTGCGGAAGGCTTCAACGACCTGGATGGAAGTATCAGACGCAGAATCGATATCGGCGGCGGCTTGCTTCAAGGCCTGGCGGACCAGCCCGACATCGGCGGCGCCCCGCCCCGATATCCGGCTCAGGTCATTTGAATGTTTGTGCAGAGCCTCGGCCAGTTCACTGATCTGCCCACCCGCTTTTTCCGAGGCCTGGCTGATTTCCTGGCTCCTTTGGCGCAACGCATCGCCAGCGGCGCCGATTCTGAGCACGCTCTGGTTAGCGATCTGGGCAAGCACATCGGCGCGTTCACCCAGAAGGTCGCCGACATTACCGACTTCGCCTACGGCTTGCTCGGCGGCTTGCGACAAATCCACCGAGCGGGCCTTGATCTGTTGACCGGCCTGATCGACCTGGGCCAGAACACGTTCCGAAATCAGCGTCAGATCATGGGCATTTCGGTTCAGCCGGTCGCCGACGCTATCGGTATTTGCCGCCGTTTGCAGCGCCAATTCATTGACATCGCGCGCCTGTTGCCGGAACACATCACCCGCGCCGCGGACTTTTTCAGCCGCCGCCCCAACCGCCACCGTCAGGTCCAGAGACTGATCCTTCAAGTCCCGGCCCATGGCGTGCATTAAAGCGTTCACAGTTTCCGAGGTGCTGTTCAGGGCGTCCGACTGGCGCGCTAGATTGGCTTCGATTTCCGAAGTTCCGACCTGCACCCTGGCGGCAGTCGCGGTCAAGGCGTCCTGCTGATGGCGCAGGGTCTCGCGCATGACCTCGGTTTGCCCCGCTGCCTGTTCCGTTCGTTGGTTCATGTCGTGGATGTGACCTTTTAGACTTTCGGCCCCGGCGCGGATGACGGAAATGGAATTTTCCGCCGTCGCTTCCAGAAACTCGATGCGCTGGCCCAGCGTCTCGCCTGCCTGATCCACACCGGCCTGGATCATTGAGACGGATTCCTCGACCGAGGACCGTATGGCACGGGTATGTTGCTGGGTGGCTTCGCCCGCCCGGTCGGTTCCGGCCTTGACGGCTGTCACGGTTTGCTCCGCCGACAACTTCAGCACCTCGATATGCGCGTGGACCGTTTCGCCAACCTGCTCGGTGCCGGCCAAAACAGCCGCAACCGTACTGTCGGCATGGGCATTCAGCGCCGTAATCCGCGCCTCGATCGCCTCACCGGCGCGTTCGGTGCCGCCCTCGATGTTTGAGACGCTTTCCTTCACCGACTGCCACATCGACTCGATATGATCCTGGACGGCTTCGCCCGCCCGGTCGGTGCCGGCTGTGACGACTGTCACGGTTTGCTCCGCCGACTGCTTCATAGATTCGATAAGGCCCTGGACGGCCTCGTCCGCGCGTTCGGTGCCGCCCTCAATAACCGAAACGGTTTTGTCCGCCGACTGCCTTAAGGACTCGATATGCACCTGCACGGTCTCACCGACCTGTTCGGTGCCGTCCCGCACCGCCGCAACCGTATCCATGGCCTGTGCCCTTAACGCCGCGATCCGCTCTTCAATGACCTCGCCCGCCTGCGCGACGCCATCCTCTATGGATGAAACGGAGTCGTCTATGGACAGGCCCAAGGCCTCGACCTGCTGGCCCAACCTGTCACCGGCCAGATCAACCCGGCCGGCGACTTCCACCGACACCGTGCCCAAGTGGTCGGCCCTGACTTTAAGCGCATCCGCCGATTCATGGGTCCTGGACGTTGCATCGTCGGCGGCTGCCATTAGTTCAGAAGTGCGGCGACGGAGAACTTCCGACAAGTCTTCGACCCGTGCCGAGGCCCGGTCGGAGCTGACGGTCAGGTCGCGGGTACGCAGGTTGAGCACGTCGCCGGTTTCGCGCGCCCGCTCGGCGGCGCGCTCGGAAACGGTCTCCAACTCGACGGTCTGATTGCGCAGCGCTTCGGCGATGGCGTGGGCGCGCAAATCGGCGTCTTCGGACACCCGCGACAGTTCGATGGCACGCTGGTGCACAAGGGCGCTGGCCTTCTCCCCCCGCCGAAGGGCTTCTTCCGACGCCTGGCTCATGTCACGCGATTGGCGGCGCAGGCTCTCGGTGATTTCGTGGATGCGCGCCTCCGCCTTGTCGGAAGGATAAATCAGCCGCCGCAAATGCCAGCGCAGAGATTCGGTATCACGTTTCAGGCTTTGCCCGCGTTCCCAAAAGGCGACCACCATCCACAGCAACGCCAGCGGCGTAAAGGCCCCGGCGGCAAGCCCGCCGACTTCGTGCGGCAGCAGTTGACCGAGATTGGCCCAGCCGAAAATACCTTCGACGTAGTCATACACACCCCAGACCCAGGCGACGCTGACCACCACACCGGCCAGAGCGTAAAACCGGACCCGCACTAGAAGCGGCTGTTTCCAAACGTCACCACCGGCAAAGGGGTCGTCAGCCTCACCCGAGGCGGGCAGAGGGTCTAACGAATCCAGTTCCGATTCCGCCGGTGTTCCCGCCTTCGCGCCGCTACTTTGTTTTTTGGCCATACCTGCCGCCCCAATTCTTGTTCGTTTGCCCAGGGACAGCCAGGATCATACACCCCTATATACAGTGGGTAAATGGGGCGTTAGTCACAAGATATTGGGAATTTTAGCCGTGTTGGGTGGGGCCGCACCCAAGGTCAGTAGATCACCGCTTCACTCGAGCCGCCGTCGACGGCGATGGATTGGCCGGTGATCATGTCCGCCAGGGGCGAGCAGAAAAACAGCACGGCTGAGGCGATATTCTCCGGTTGGATCAATTTGCCGAGCGGAATGTCTGCCGTGCGCTTGGCGATGACGGCGTCGATATCGATGTTGGCTTGTTTGGCCTCAGATTCGAACACCTGCATGATCCGCTCCGTTGCGGTATATCCCGGATGGACGCAATTGACGGTGACGTTATGGCGGGCCGCATAGCCCGCGAATTGTTTGGTGAAGTTGGCGACGCCGGCGTTGGTCACGCCGTTGGTCATCCTGAGCGGGGCAACGATGCGCGCCGTCATGCCGCCGATATTAACGATGCGCCCGCCGCCCTGTTTTTCCATATGGGGCAGCACCAGCCGCGCGATACGGATATAGGCCATCAGTTTGACGTCGATATGGTAGCGGAATTCATCGTCGGTCAATTCATCGAAAGGGGCGCTGGTCGAGGTGACGGCGTTATTAACCAGAACATCGACGCGCCCGGCGGCATCGACGGCATCCTTAACGAACCGCTCAATATCTTCGAGGCGGCTGACGTCCGCCGGAAAAGCCCAGGCGTTTACGCCGAGGGCGCGAATATCGGCCGCCGTTTGGTCCAGGCTTTCCTGGGTGCGCCCGCAAATGGCCACGTGCATGCCCTGCTCCGCCAGTTTCAGCGCCACCCCTCGCCCGATGCCCCGGCTACCGCCCGTCACGAAAGCGACCTTATTGTTCAGTTGGAAATCCATCGTTATTAATTACCTTAAAACAGGTGCTGGCCGCCGGTGACCCAGATTTCCGTGCCGGTCACGTAACCGGCGTCATCGGAACACAGGTAAAACACCGTGCCGGCGACATCGCCGGGGGTTCCCATGCGATTGAGGGGAATGCGCGGGATTAGCATTTCGTATTCGGGACCGACCATTTCAGTTTCGATCTCGCCGGGGGCGACGGCATTGACGCGCACGCCCAGGCTGGCGAATTCATTGGCCATTTCCCGCGTCAGCCCGGACAGCGCAGCCTTCGATATCGAATAGGCGGACCCCGCAAAGGGATGGATCAGGTGCCCGGCGATGGAGGTAATATTGACGATGGCGCCGGCGCCCCGGTGCAAGGCCGAGGCAAACCCCCGGCTCAGTTTCAGCGGTGCGAACAGATTAAGCTCGAACACATCGTGCCAGGCTTCCAGGTCGCCATTGAGGCAGCCGAGCCGTTCCTTGGATTCCGATTTCGGAGACATCCCGGCGTTGTTGACCAGCGCATGCAGGGGCTCATTGCCGAGAACCTCGTTGGCTTCCTTGATAAACGCCGCCAGGCTGTCGGCATCGCCCAGGTCGGTTGGGATATGACAGGTCCAGTTGGGATCGCGTTTGCAGGCTTCCGGGGTTTCGTCGCGCGAACAGGTAATAATCTGCCAGCCGCGATCGAGGAACATCCGCGCCGTGGTGTGGCCGATACCCCGGCTGGCGCCGGTGATGATGACGGTTTTGCGATCATTTTCCATGCCCCCGACGTTAGGCCATCGGGCGCTATCTTTCCAGCGCGCTTTGAGTACACTGTCGCCATGTGCTCGCGCTTCGAACTTAACACCGCGCCCGACGAACTCGCCCGGCGGTTCGGGTTCGAATTCATGGCGGTCCCCAACCAGTCGGAGTTCCGCCCCACCGATCTCGCCCTGGTGATTACCGCCGAAGGGCCGCGCATGATGGGCTGGGGCCTGAGCGTGGACTGGGACAGCAAGCCAATAATCAACGCCCGCGCCGAGATGCTGCGCACAAAAAAAACCTTTCGCCCGTTCCTGGAAACCCGTTGCATTGTCCCGGCGACGGCGTATTTCGAGTGGCGCAAAGACGGCGCCGCGCGGCACAAAAATCGTATCCACCTGGAGGGTGGGACTCTGTTCGCGTTTGCCGGGCTGACGAATGGAGAACGGTTCACCATCATCACCTGCCCGCCGGCCGCCGCCATCGCGACCATTCACAACCGCATGCCGGTGATACTGGAACAACAGGCCGAGGGCCAATGGATCAATTCGGAGACTTCGTTTGAAGCGGTCTCGGGGGGCCTGATTCCCTACCGGGAAAAAACTATTGCAGCGCAAGAAGACGCCCCGCCACCGATCCTCCAGGCGGACCTGTTCGACTGAACCGGCCTACTCCCCATCATCGTCATAGGGGAACGGATTTTTGCTATCGTAATCGGGCCACGAAAACCGGTAGGTATTGGCGGCGTGTTTCTTGGCGGCCTCGGCCTCAATGATTTGATGCTGATCCAGGGCCGCGGACAGCACAGCCAGGACAAATTCCTTGGTAACTTCGGAAAACAGGGCCGGGTTTTCCAGGTAGCGTGGGTCGAAAAGAATTTTGTTGAAGCGCACCCGGTTGGCCGCAGTGAAGGCGAACACCCGGTCTATCAAATCGGATTGCTCCAAGTCGGTTGGCAGAAAGGGGATCGTTTCCTTCAGGACCAGATAGACCAGATTGGCCGAATTTTGGGTTCTCGGGTCGCGTTCAACCTGCTCAACGAGCCTGAAAAAATATGAAGCCCGGTCTCCGCTGAGCGTAGCAAGGGCAGGATTGACGAGTCTTCTGTGCACTGGTCTATGGAATAAATCTAGTGCGCCATGAACACTGGCAGGGTCGCCGTTTCCAGAACGTGCCGGGTTACACCGCCCAGTATCAACTGGCGAACCCGGCTGTGGGTATAGGCCCCCATCACCAGCAGATCGACGCCCAAAGTGCCGCACTCGGCCAACAGGGCTTCGCCGATAGAGGGGCCACCCTGGGCGGCAAAGGTCCGGGTGTCCGGTACAACCCCATGCCATTCCAGGTAGTCGGCTAATTCAGGGGCGCGGGCCGCAGATGTGCGGTCGCTGTCGGCGGTCAGCACTGTTACTTTTTCCGCCTTGGTAATCATGCCCATTGCCGAGCCTACAGAGCGCGCCGCCTCGGCGCTGCCATTCCAGGAAATCGCCACATGGCCGCCGACCGATAATGGTTTTGACGCCCCTCCCTGGTCGCCCGGAGGCGTGACCAGGACCGGGCGGCCGGAATCGAACAAGGCCGCGTTCAGAGTCAATGTCGCCAGGACATCGGAGGACGCCGTCGGGCGGGCGACGACGATCAAGTCTGACAGGCGTCCGCGACGCGCGGTAATTTCGTCGTTGCGCCCAATATCCTCGCTCCACGACGCCGATGCGCCCTCGGAATTGGGATCGTCGCTAACGCTCAGGCCAAGCTCGGAGACCAGCCGGTCGAAAACCTTACGCCCCTCGGAAGCCCGCTCGCCGCCTTCCTTCTCGGCGATCTGCATCATGTCCTCGATCATCGACACCGACATGCCTTCGCCGAGCAGCGGGATGGTATCCTTGGGGTCCGATTGAATGTGCAGAACATCGACATGGACACCAAGGTCCTGGCCGAGCGCCAAGCCCAATTTCATGACCGGCGTCATATTCTCTGCGCCGGCAAGAGGGACAAGTAAGGTCCGAATCGTCATTTTATCACCCTTTTCGTTTATGTTCGCCTACCGCCGTTTTGGTCTATTTATTAGTATTACAGTATATCACACACCGGCGGCATGACGCTGGTCAATCGCCAATTTTTCCAGTTCGACCGCCAGTGTGTCGTCGCGGGCGCCGGAACTGTCGATTTTAAACCAGTCGATTTCGCCCAGGTCGTAGCCCTGTTGCATCTCCACAATTTCCGCATCGGCGTCCGACACATTGCGTTTGCGCTCCGTCACCCGGCGCGCCATGACGCCGGGCGGGGCTTCGAGCCAAAGCCCGGTAAAGGGTACGCCCTCGGCCTTGGCGATTTCGGTTACCGCCCGGCGTTGTTCGGGATTGGCGAATACCGCATCGGCAATGACCGGATGACCGGCCCTCAGCGCCAAAGTAACTTCGGCGTACAAGGCCGAAAAGGTGCGCTCCGTCATTTCGTGGCTATAGCCCTCGGCCCCCAGACGCTCGTTCCAGGCCACCCCGGCCAGTCGTTTGCGGGTTGCATCGCTGCGCACCACCCGTGCGCCAAGCCCCAGCCCCGCACGACCGACGTGGGGCGCCAGTTCCCGAGCCATGCGGGATTTACCACTGCCCGACAGACCGCCGACGGCGATCAGGCGCGGCACCGACGGGGTCAAGGCAAGGAGCGCCGATTGCAAATAGTCCGCCGCTTCTTCGGCCCGGCGGCGGGCCTGCTCAGGATCGTTCAAAGCTTCCGCCTGGGACATGCCGACGTGGGCGCGAATGGCCGCGCGCATGGAGTAAAACAACGCCATCACCCGCAAACCGTCCCCATCTTCAGCGCCTTCGCCGGTGCTGTCGAAATAGCGGTTGAACAGGATATTGGCGAGACGCCCCAGACCCCGGTGGTTCAGGTCCATCAGCACGAATGCCAGATCGTACAGCACATCGATGGTGGAAAAGGCCTCGTTGAATTCTATGGCGTCAAACAGAGTCGGCTTGCCGTCGACCATGCAGATGTTGCGCAAATGCAGGTCGCCGTGACACAGCCGCACCCGGCCTAAATCGCGGCGGCGGTCGAGTAATTCACCGACACCATCGAGTGCGTCCAGCGACCGCCGGGTCAGGGTTTGCGTTTGTGTGCGGTCTAATTGGCCGAAGCATCGGTCGTTGTTTTTAATAATCAGGTCGATTCCGGCACGGCCCCCGGAGTCATGGTTGGCCTCGGCCCTGGCATGGAAATCGGCGATACGATCCCCCAGGTCTTCGATCAGGGCACGGCTCAATGTTCCTTTCCGGGCCATTCGGTCGAACAAAGTATCCTGATCGAAACGCCGCATTTCGACCACCCAGTCAATAGCCTCCCCCTCCCCGCCAAGCGCCAGCGTTCCGTCGGCTTGGCGAGTGATCGCGACAACGCCCAGGTAAAGGGTCGGAGCGGTGCGCCGGTTGATGCGGATTTCCGCCTCACAGGCGATGCGGCGTTTTTCCGGCGTGGAAAAATCCAGGTACGGAAAGACCACGGCGCGCTTCAGCTTGAACACCCGGTCCCGGCCGATAAAGACCTTCGAGACATGGGTCTCAATACACTCCACAGGGTCGGTCCCTGCCTCGAACGTGGCTGGGTCGGACAGCAATCGGGTGGAGCCTTCCTGCGAGTCGCTCAATGGAACACCGCCCGGTCTTCGGTAATATCAGCCGGATCGGCGTGGATCAGGACTTCGGCCTGGGGATAGGCCGTCTGTATTTGGATTTCGACGGCATCGGAGATGAGGTGCGCGTCATGCAGAGTCATTGCACCATCCATTTCCAGATGCAGTTGGATAAACACCTGAATCCCCGACGACCGGGTGCGCAGGTCATGCACCCCCAACACGCCCGGATGTTTCATGGCGATTGCCTTGATGGCCCGGCGCTCGACCTCATCCAGTTCCCTGTCCATCAGCATATGGTAGGCATTGATGCCGATCTGCCAGGCGCCCCAAAGGATGTAGGCGGCAATGCCCAGCGCGAACACCGGGTCGGCCCAGCCGAGATTGAAATTACTGGCCAGCAACAACGAAAAAATGACGCTGATATTGACCAGAATATCCATCCGGTAATGGATGGAATCGGCGGCAATGGCAACCGAGCCGGTTTTCGCAACCACAAAGCGCTGAAACATCACCAGCCCGAGCGTCAGCACGATAGCCAACAGCATCACAATATGCCCGATTTCGGTATTTTCAATGACTTTCGGGGCCATCAGGCGCCCCGTCGCCGCAAATAACAGATACATTGCCGACCCGAAGATGAATGCCGCCTGCGCCAGCCCGGACAGTGCCTCAGCCTTGCCGTGACCAAACCGGTGCTCCTTGTCGGCCGGCGACAGGGCATGGTGGACGGCGACCAAATTCAACAACGAGGCCCCCGCATCAAGCACCGAATCGATCAGAGTCGAAAGCACACTGACCGCGTCCGTCATCACCCAAGCTGCGAATTTGGCGGCAATCAACACCCCGGCCACGGAAACCGAGGCGTAAGTGGCGGCCTTCATCAACCGGGCGGATGGATTGGGTTTTACGGGTATTTCAGACATCGGTTTTCCGTTTTATGGGAACAGGCGTTCCATCGTCCAGACGCCACCTTCGCCCTGATGATACACCCACCGGTCGTGCAGCCGGGATTTTCGTTCGACCCAGAATTCAATTGAGCCCGGCGCGACCCGGTAGCCGCGCCAATAATCCGGCCGGGGCACCGCGCCGACATTGAATTTGGCGGCGAATTTGGCGACGTTTTTTTCGAGGTCGAAGGCCCCCTCCATCGGTCGCGATTGGGCCGACGCCCAGGCGCCGATCCGGGCGCCCCGGTCGCGGGAATCAAAATAGGCGTCGGCTTCCTCGTCACTGACAGGCGTTACGCCGCCATCGATGCGGACTTGCCGACCCAGGGATTTCCAATAGAAACACAGCGAGGCCTGAGCATTGGCGGCCAAATCCCGGCCCTTGCGGCTTTCAGCATTGGTGTAAAAGACGAAGCCCATTTCGTCGACGGCTTTCAACAAGACCATGCGCACCGATGGCCGCCCGTCCGACGTCGCCGTCGCCAGCGCCATGGCGTTAGGATTTATCGATTCCTGGGCTTCGGCTTCGCCAAGCCATTCCTTGAACAGCGCAATCGGATCATCGGTTTTCGTGATACTCATCACAGCCAGACCTTGTTTCAACGGGTTATTAAGGAATCATCAGTAGCATTTAAAAATGATCTAATTTCTGCCATAATATAGGGCGACAATCAGTGTGGCGAGGATGTTCCGAGGCAAGTATCGCCCCGGTTATCGTTTGTGCGGGTCCACATAACCAGAGGTTTTTTTTAGGCATGACTATATTGAAACACATATCGCACATTGCCGCCGTCATAGTGCTTGGCGGAACGCTTATCGCCTGCGAGTCGGCACAGAACAATCCCAAGCAGGCCGGCGGCGCGCTGCTAGGCGCGGGCCTTGGCGCTTTATTGGGTTCAAATGTCGGCAGCGGCAAAGGTCAGATGGCCGCCATCGCCGTCGGCGCCCTGGCCGGCGCGTGGGGCGGCAGCGAAATCGGCAAGTCTCTGGACAAAGCGGACCGGGCCTACGCCGAACGCTCGGCCCAGAACGGCCTGGAATATGCCCAGGCCGGTCAGGCCCAGGCCTGGAAAAATCCGGATTCGGGCAATTCCGGCACCTTTACGCCGACTCGAACTTATAAGGCAGCCGATGGACAAAACTGCCGCGACTTCGAAACCACCATCTATGTCGAAGGCAAGAAGGAAACCGGCACCGGGCGCGCCTGTCGGCAGGCTGACGGTATCTGGCAAATCGTTCAGTAGGGATTTCTCGGCGCATCGGATTGGTTCTGGAACGGCGCGGAAGCCTGTGCCAGAGTTTTAGTAGGTAGAACTTAAGGTTTTCAGGCATGCCTATTTTGAAGCAGGTAACGCGAATCGCCACCATCATGGTGCTAGGCATCCCTCTTATCGCTTGCCAGGCTATGCGCGATAACCCCAAAGAAATTGGCGGCACTCTTGTCGGTGCGGCCCTTGGTGTTGTATTAGGCTCACAAATTGGCAGCGGCGAGGGCAGGAAAATCGCCATCGGCGTCAGTCAGCTGTCCGGCGCATTTGCCGGCCGGGAAATCGGCAAGTCCCTTGACGAGACGGACAGGTTCTAGGCCGAAGCCACTGGACCGGCTCATTGGGCCGGTTCTGGAGCAGGACTTAAACCTGTGCCATAGTTCCTAGCATGATTGATCCCTATGAAATTCTGGGCGTGCAACGTGGCGCCACCGGCCCGGAGCTGAAAAAAGCCTTTCACAAGCTGGCGCGCGAATGTCACCCCGACAGCGACCCCGACAACCCCTGGGCCGAGGACGAGTTCAAGGCCCTGTCGGCGGCCTATGAGCTGTTATCCGACCCCAAACGCCGCGCCCTGTTCGACCGCGGTGAAATCAGCGGTGACGGCAGCAAGCAGCCAACCCGGCGGGCCACAAAAGAACCGCCCAGAACCGGTGCCCACAATCGCACCTCACAGGCGAACCCCAACGCGACGGCAGGCAGCCAAAGCAAAACCGCAGGCCTCAAAATCAAGGGCGCCGACGTGGAATACACCCTGCATGTGGATTTCATGGAAGCCGCCAAAGGCGCGGTTCGCCATATTTCCATGGCCACCGGCAAGCGAATCAAAGTGACCATTCCACCGGCCACCGAAGAGGGCTGCATTCTGCGTCTCAAGGGACAAGGCATGTCCGGATTCGGTGGGGCCGCGGACGGCGAAGCCTATGTTGAAATCTTTGTCGATCCGGACCCGGTCTTTCGCCGTGAAAAAAACCATATCCATGTGGACATCCCGGTGACACTGAGTGAAGCCGTATTGGGCGGAAAAATCAACGTGCCTACCATCGACGGCAAAGTCTCCGTTACTGTTCCCAAGGGTTCCAACACGGGAACTCAGCTCCGGCTCAAGGGCAAGGGTTTGTCCGATGGCTCTTCATCAGACAAAATCGGTGACCAGTTGGTGCACCTCACGGTAGTTCTGCCGAAGACCCCCGATAAATCCTTGATCCGCTTTCTTGAAAAATGGTCGCCGGATCATCCTTACCAGGTCCGCGATCAGGACTCTGCCGGGGCTCGTGAAAAAGCCACGGACAAAGCCAAAAAATAACCCACACCACCCCCACAGGATGCCGGCGTTTTCCACTGCCTGTAGCGTTACAAACCGTAACCAAACGTGATCGTTGGTCTTTTGCCTTTTGCCCGCATTTGTGTAAATTCAAGGCCCTGGTCAACGATGCCTGACCTTCCTCTTTGACGCCCTTTGCGGGCCGGATTGATAAGAAAGAAAACTAAAAAATGACCCAAACCGGACAACTGATGGCAGGCAAAAAAGGCCTGATCATGGGCGTTGCGAATGAACGTTCCATTGCCTGGGGTATCGCCAAAGCGGTCCACGGACAGGGTGCGGAAGTGGCCTTTACCTTTCAGGGCGAAGCCTTGAAAAAACGGGTGGTGCCGTTGGCTGATTCTCTGGATTCCGATTTCGTCGTGCCGTGCGACGTCACCGATACCGCGTCGGTGGATGCGGTCTTCGCCGACATCAAGGCGCGTTGGGGCACACTGGATTTTCTGGTCCACGCCATCGCCTTTTCCGACAAGGAAGAATTGAAGGGCCAGTATATCGACACCTCGCCGGAAAACTTCGCCGCAACCATGAATATATCGTGTTATTCCTTCACCGCCGTTTGCCAACGGGCGCGGACCTTGATGACCGACGGTGGGTCACTGGTGACGTTGACCTATTTCGGCGCCGAGCGCGTGATGCCCCATTACAACGTCATGGGCGTAGCCAAAGCGGCGCTGGAAACCAGCGTGCGTTATCTGGCGGAGGATTTGGGCAAGGAAAACATCCGCGTCAATGCCATTTCCGCCGGGCCTATGAAGACTCTGGCGGCGTCAGGGATCGGCGATTTCCGCTACATTCTGAAGTGGAACGAATACAATTCACCGCTTCGGCGCAACGTAACCCAGGACGACATCGGCGGTGCCGGGGTATATTTGTTGTCCGACCTGTCGAGCGGCGTCACCGGGGAAACCCACCACGTCGACTGCGGATACAACATCGTCGGCATGAAAGCCGTTGATGCCCCTGATATTTCCGTCGTTTAGCACTGCTGGCCTTCCGCGCCGGGCTCAATTAAAGTAGCCGCATCATGAGCGCCAATACCTTCGGACACCTGTTTCGTTTTACCACCTTTGGTGAAAGCCACGGCCCCGCCATCGGCTGCGTCGTCGACGGCACGCCACCGGGCATTCCCTTGAGCGAGGCCGATATCCAGGTGCATATGAATAAACGCCGCCCGGGCCAGAGCAAATACACCACCCAGCGAAAAGAATCCGACACGGTCAAAATTCTGTCGGGCGTTTTCGAGGGTGTTACCACGGGCGCGCCGATCGGGCTTTTGGTTGAAAACGAAGACACCCGGTCCAAGGACTATGACGACATCAAGGACAGCTTTCGCCCCGGCCACGCGGATTTTACTTACCAAAGCAAATACGGAATTCGCGATTATCGTGGCGGCGGCCGTTCGTCGGCCCGTGAAACCGCCATGCGGGTCGCCGCAGGCGCCATCGCCCGCAAGGTTTTGGGAGACGCGGTCGTTATCCGCGGTGCGCTGGTCAAAATGGGCGACATCGCCATTAATCGCGGCAACTGGGACTGGGACGAAGTTGACAACAACCCGTTCTTTACGCCGGATGCAGAATCGGTTGCCAAGTTCGAGACGCTGTTAGACAAAACCCGCAAGAACGGTTCTTCCATCGGCGCGATTATCGAGGTTATCGCGTCCGGCGTACCTGCCGGGCTGGGCGCGCCGATCTATGCCAAGCTGGATGCCGACCTGGCCGGCGCGTTGATGGGTATTCCCGCGGTCAAGGGGGTCGAGATTGGTGCCGGGTTCGAAGCCGCCCTTCTGTCGGGCGAAGAAAACGCCGACGAAATGCGCATGCAGGGTAAAGATGTAGCCTTTCTGTCCAATAACGCCGGCGGTATTCTGGGCGGTATTTCGACCGGCCAGGACATCGTCGCCAGTTTCGCCGTCAAGCCGACCAGCTCTATCCTCAAGACCAAGCGCACCGTCGATTCCAAAGGCCAAAACGTCGAAATTTCAACCAAAGGCCGCCACGACCCCTGTGTCGGCATTCGCGCCGTACCCATCGGCGAGGCCATGGTCGCCTGCGTGCTCGCCGACCACCTGCTGCGGCATAGGGCGCAGTGCGGCTAGGCCGCGGGGAGGTGAATATGGCCCTCCACGTCAAAACCAGATAAAATCCACTAGCATTAAACACAGCCAGTGATAGTATCTTATGTACATATAACAATTTAAAAAATATATTAAATGATGAGTCTTGATAGTCTTAAAATTAGTTGCATCGCTGCAGCCGTAAGTGCCTTAGCTGCGGGGATATCAGCTTACTCGGCGCATGACAGCAACAAACAAACTGAAAAAGCTTATTCCGTTTATGAATCCAGAATAAAATATTCTGCCGTAAGAGATAGAAACTGGAACATAACCCTATTTCAAATTTCTGGAGATTCGTACATCCCTGAAAAGATCACCCTTACACCATTTTTTTCTGATCCCCAGCTTGTCCCAAAGAAGGGAGTACCTTTTGCCCTTAACCTAATTACCTATCTTGACCCAATTGACAGGCGATTAATAAAACTGGGGGACTTACGAAAAGAAATTTGTGAAGTACAAAATCCGAGATGCGCACCAAGAGACATTTTAAATATTCGATTTGAATATAAAGTTCTGGATTCACAACCAATAAACCAGGCTATCGAAGAGATTGCTAGGGATTGAGATAGTGAAAAATGTTTAGAAATTGGTTATTTATTTTGGTTTTTTTAATGTCCCTCATGGGAGCGCCGAATGCTCAAGAAAAATTTAAAATTCTTCAATGCTCATTATATGATTCCACGATATCGACTACCCATTGGTGCACTGCTAATGCCTCCCTACCCTATAAACCAGTGGCAAATATGGAAATTTCCCTCAAATCAATTGCCCTCATGGAAGGGTTCCTGAAAAGGGAATATTCCGAAACTATCCAGATGTTCGATAACCTTTCCAAAAAGATCAAAGCCCAATCTTTGTCATCAGTGGTTTTTATTTATGAGAACAAAGTTAAAAACGAAAAATTATATAATTGCCGTTTTTATAAAACAGGGAAAAAGAATGAACCTGACAATACATCCTTGATTTATGAAACCCAATGTGGAGAAAAGCGGCACAGAATAGCTTCTGCAATAGCTGAATTTGTCGATATTTTAGATCAAAATCGGCTTAAAAATTATAGGGGCTGACCCAGATAACTCAATTTTGGGGTTATCATGGAGCCTATGCGCAAGTGTCGACTTAGCTACTACAAACAAGATCGCCTGATCGAGCATTTTGTTTCCGGATCTACTGCTCTGACAGCGGCGAGTCTCTGTG
>JABMOG010000155.1 GCA_013204265.1 Rhodospirillales bacterium | reverse complement strand
GGCATAATGACGGAATTGTGATGGGCAACCTATTGGCCGCCTTCACCCATCAACGTAATGTCAGTAGGAATCCTTGGGCGGAACGGTTCGCCGCTTTTGTTCGGGGCAAAAAGAATATTAGAAACATCAAGGTATCGGCATAGGCGCGGAGTATTCGACAAGACCAATGCCGACGCGATAAACTAACTGACAAGCATGAATGAGGAGGATCGACCCGTGACCTTTCGATTTGCCATCAATATTTTCATTCTCGCCCTCGGCCTCGGCCTCGGCCTCGGCCTCGGCGGCGTCCCCGGCCCGGCCAGCGCCGATAAACATCAGCTCCCTTATGTCGAGGCCAACGAAGAAGGATTGCACGTTCAGCCCTGGTTCAAGTCGTCGTTCCTTGATCTGGCCGAAGACGCGAGGGAAGCCGCCGCCGAAGGCAAACAGCTGGTGCTCTTTTGGGAACAAAAAGGCTGCCCCTATTGCCGCGAGATGCACCGAGTGAACCTCCGTATTCCGGAAGTCGTCGACTACATCCGCAAAAATTTCAACGTCGTTCAGATCAACCTGTGGGGCGACAGAGACGTCACCGATTTCGACGGCGAGGTCACGACGGAAAAGAACCTGGCCCGGAAATACCGCGTCCAGTTCACGCCGACCCTGCAATTCTTTGCCGCGGACGCCCATACGGGGCCGAAGAAATCAGGCGCCGACACCGAGGTATGGCGCTTGTTAGGGTACTGGAAACCTTTCCACTTCAAGAATTCCTTCGTTTATGTGCGCGAGAATGGCTACAAAACGGAGCCCAATTTCCAACGCTGGTTACAAGCCCTGGCGCAAAAAATGGAAGCCGAGGGCAAGGAAGTGAAGCTCTGGTAGACGTTTGAAAAGGCTCCGGGAATCAAAGCGGCGCTTCCATAGACGGAAGCGCCGCTTTTATTTGTTGAACGGAAGACCCTGAATCAGCCTCGGGCGAACATCGCCTTTAGCGCGCCGCCAAAGCTTTCTTCCTCAAGATATTTCATCCCAAAAACGCCACCGGCGACAATCGACAGCAACGCCAGCAACGAGCCAATCGCCAGGGTCGACATGCCGGTGATCCCCTGGCCGACGGTGCAGCCAAGCGACAAAACGCCGCCGGTACCCATCAACGCGCCGCCGATAATGTGGCGTAACATGTCGTCGGTACCGGAAAAGGCCTCGAAATGGAATTGCTTCGATGCGACCGCCATCAGGAAGGAACCGAAGATGACCCCGCCGACAGTGGCGATGCCGAAATTGATGGAGGCCCCGCTGAAGGTCATCAGGTATTGCAGACTGTCACCCGCCGGCGCGATGAAGGTGAAGGACGCCAGTTGCACCGGCTCGAACTCGTCATTTCCGATCACGCCGGTGACATACCAGGCGGCAACGACCAGCAACCCGATGATAATTCCGGCGGCAATATCGCGCGTCGAAGACCTGAAATCCGCGCTCTTGAAGGCAAACAGGACCAACCCGCCGCCGATAACCACTGTGGTGGCCAGGCTGACGGCTTTAAGGGGCATGGAAAACAGCGAGGCCAGCATTTCAGGGATACCCTGAGTTTTGAACCCCGATGCTTGCAGGTCGATCATCGTCAAGGCTTCCATTTGGACCCGCGCCACGCCGATCAGACCGCGCAGCGTCATGTAGGCGAAAAAGCCGAGGAACATCAAAACTACCAGGGATTTTAGGTTACCGGCGCCGAGCCGCACCAGGGTCTTGTTCCCGCAACCACTGCCCAGGGTCATGCCGAAACCAAACATCAAACCGCCCACAATGGCGCCGAACCAGCCTAAATTAGGGGTCAGATAGATGGCTTTGGAAAGATCGAGTACGCCTGTTTGGTACAGGTACTGGCTGCCCAGAATGGCAACGCCGGCGGCCAACATCCAGGCCCGGAAACGGTTCCAGTTTTCCATGAACACGATGTCGGAAATCGCCCCCATGGTGCAAAAATTGGTTTTTAGCGCGGTGCCGCCAAAAACGATGCCTAAGGCAAAACCCAGGCTCGCAACAACCACCCCGGTCGGTAAGTCTTCCATAATCTAAAGCCTCTCCTGAACAATTTTACCGCCGCCTGTATTATTGTTTTTATTGAGGCCGGGGCTCGAACCTCGATCATATTCAAATTTTCCTAACTGTCTACCTTGATTGCTTGGACATTGATTTTACGGGGTTTTACCCTGTTATTGGTCAGCCACAATGGTATAATGAGGACGACCAGCATACCGCTTTATGCGGCGCGCCCTTGAAAGAAAACATAATCTTTACGGGAATTTTGATGGCCGATCATACACTCGATGCCAAGGGGCTGAATTGTCCGTTGCCTATTTTGCAGGCGAAAAAGCGCATGAAGGGCCTTGAGCCCGGTGAAACGCTGGAAATACTCGCCACCGACCCCGGTGCGGTCAAGGACTTCGAATCCTTCTGCCAGGCGACAGGTAATACCCTCGTCGAACAATTCGAAGACGGTGAGGTTCATCGTTTCGTCCTGCGGAAAAACTAAACCCCCTCCTGCCCTTCTATCAAATAACCGTGAGCCTTATTTTTGCCGCTTTTTTTTTGCAATTTACATAGCTATACTCTTCTCCAGTTCGCAGCTGACGGGTAAAATCGTCCGTTGTTTTTTTACGGGCGAAACCAATACAAATGAAGAAAAGACTTACAAAACTTCAGACTGTAATTATCGCCTTTGCGGTATTTGTTTCGTTCGGGCTTTCTGCCTTCCATTCTTTTTCCGAAATCAACGCAGATGCCTCTGCGCATTTCGCCGCAGCGGATCATTCTCATTCCGATTTTATCGGCCAAGAAGTGGATTGCGACGGGTCCGGAAATCACTGCAAGCACGAAAAAACGCAGCATTCTCATGCTGGCCCTTGTTGCCCGCTTATTTCCTATATGGCCCATTCCGACCCGGTCGGCCCGAAAGCCATCTTATCGAAGATGGTGATGAACAACTTGATCGAGACTCTTTCCGCGCCCCCTGTGCGCCCGCCAAGGCTTTTCGTTTAAGCGCGAACCGTCCTTCGCCCGGCAGTAATCAGCCGGATTGAACGCGCGAGTTCCTCCCTTCCCTTCGAGACAAAAAATTAAACCAACCCGCCCTCGCGCGTAAGCACCGCTACATTTCGGTTCTCGTGACGGTGCGTATTGTAAGGAATGATCTGCAATGAAAAGCAACCACAACACCGTAAAATTGGCCCTAACAGCCGCGGTCTCCGTCTTTCTCGCCCTCAACGCGCCACAGGCGTTCGCCGCCGGCGCCCACGATGATGGCCATGGAAAGGCCTCGCCCACCGGCAAGGCGGGCAAGGCCTCAGACGTTACCCGTACCATCAAGGTGATGATGGGCGACAATTTCTACGACATGGAAAGCCTATCGGTCAAAGGCGGCGAAACCATCCGGTTCCAAATCAAGAACACCGGCAGTTTCGTCCACGAATTCAGCATCGGCACCAAGGCGATGCACGCCGGACATAACAAAGAAATGATGAGGATGATGGAGCACGGAGCGCTTGAAGCGGACCGGATCAACCATGACAAAATGAAAATGGACATGGGCGGCGGCAAAACGATGCAGCACAACGACCCCAACAGCACCCTTCTGGAACCCGGAAAGTCCTCCGAAATCATCTGGAATTTCCCGAAGGACGCCGTCGCCGAGCTTGAGTTCGCCTGCAACGTTCCGGGCCATTATGAGGCCGGTATGGTTGGCAAGGTCCACTTCAAATAATCATTTTCCTGAAAATCAAGGGGACTTATAATGCGTAATAAATCCAAATGGCTGACCCTGAGCGCGTTTGCCGCCGTCGTCGGCCTGATGACGCCTATGACTGCCGGGGCCGGCGTCTACAACATCAGCGTCGATCCCGTGGTCATCGACACGGGTGTCTTCAAAAAAGAAGGCATCGGTTATAACGGCGCCTCGCCGGGGCCTGTCCTGCGGTTCAAGGAAGGCGAAGACGTAACCATCAACGTCACCAACAACCTGGACGAAACGACCTCGATCCACTGGCACGGCCTGATTTTGCCTTACAACATGGATGGGGTTCCGACGGTCAGCTACGACGGCATCGCACCGGGAACAACCTTCACCTACAAATTCCCGATTACCCAGTCGGGAACGTACTGGTATCACAGCCATTCGGGTTTCCAGGAACCGGACGGAGCTTACGGCGCCATCATCATCGAGCCCAAAGGGCGCGAAGCGTTCAAGTATGACCGGGAATATGTCGTTCAGTTGGCCGACAAGCACCCCCATGCGGGCGCGCGCATTCTGAGAAACCTCAAGATGATGCCCGATTATTACAACCGCAAACAACAAACCATCAGCGAGTTTTTCAGCGACGTTGAAAAGATCGGGTTTGGCGCGGCGGTCGACGACCGGATGGCTTGGGGAAACATGCGGATGATGGCCGCCGACGTCGAAGACGTTCAGGGCTTCACCCCGCTGATCAACGGCAAAAGCACGTCTCAGAACTGGACCGGGGTTTTCAAGCCCGGCGAGCGGGTGCGATTGCGCTTCATCAATTCGTCTTCGATGGCGTATTTCGACATCCGTATTCCAGGTCTCAAAATGACCGTCGTCCAGGCCGATGGAAACAACGTGCAGCCGGTCAAGGTCGATGAATTGCGCATCGCGGTTGCCGAAACCTACGATGTGCTGGTTCAGCCCACCGAAGACAAAGCCTACTCCATCTTCGCCGAATCCATGGGCCGCACGGCATCCGTTCGCGGAACGCTGTCGACCCGCGGCGGTATGTCCGGCGACGTCCCCAAAATGCGCAAACGCCCCCTGTTGACCATGGCGGATATGGGAATGGACCACTCCAATATGAATATGGGCGCGATGCCGGGCATGGACCATTCCAAAATGGACATGGGCAAAAATTCTAAAGCCAACCCGTTCTATGCCCCCGGCAGCGGTATCATGCCGGCGGCAGCCGATGGTGGGAAATTTCTGACCTATGCCGACCTGAAGGCGCAAAAGCCGCTGTACAAACAGCGCACAGCAGCACGCGAAATCGTGCTTCGCCTGACCGGTAATATGGAACGCTATGTCTGGACCATTAACGACGTCAAATACGAGAATGCGGAACCGATCCGCCTGAAATACGGCGAACGGGTCCGTTTCAAGCTCGTCAACGAGACGATGATGAGTCACCCCATGCATCTGCACGGCATGTGGTCGATCCTCGACAATGGCTCCGGCAAGTGGAACCCGATCAAGCACACTGTCAGCGTTGCCCCCGGCACCACGGTCAACATGGAGACGGAAGTCGACGCCCCCGGCCAGTGGGTTATGCACTGCCACCTTTCCTACCACGCGGCGACCGGCATGTTCCGCAAAATTATCGTTGAAGGCGGGCCAAAAACGGCCCAGATGAGCACCAGTCAGGAGAGCCTGCAATGAAAAAACATCTGATTGCCTTTTTCCTTGCCGCCGGTGTCTCAACCTTCCTGGCGGGCCCATCCGCCAATGCCCAGGCCGTGGGGCTGGTCTATTATGGTCTTCAGATGGAAGAGTTCGAATACCGTCTTGGCGACGAATCCGAAGACATTACCGCCTGGGACGGTGATGCCTTCATCGGCACCGATGAGTTCAAGCTCCGCTGGATGAGCGAAGGTGAATACGACACCAACGCGAGCAAGTTTGAAACCCTGGAAAACCGTCTCGTCGGCCAAGTCCCGATATCCGACTTTTTCGACGCCAAGGCCGGCATCCGCCTGGATTCGCCCAAGGGTCCGGACCGCTGGTACGGGATACTCGGTGTCGCCGGGCTGGCCCCGCAATGGTTCGAAATCGATGCGGACATGTTCCTCAGCGAAAAGGGCGACCTGTCTGCCCGGCTCGACGTGGAATATGAATTGCTGTTGACCAACCGGCTGATCCTGACCCCGTCGGCGGAACTCAACCTCGCCTTTTCCGACGATACCGAGGTCGAGATAAAGTCCGGCTTCACCAGTTTCGAATTTGGGCTTCGCCTCAGCTATGACGTGATCGACCGGGCCTTTTCGCCCTATGTCGGTTTCGGCTTCGAGACCAAGCTGGGCGATACCGAAGACCTGATCTCGGCAGAGGGCGAAGACACCGCCACCTGGTACGGCACAATTGGGGCAAAATTCATTTTCTAGACTTCGCCACCCTGCAAAACAACAAGGGGTTAACCGGAAACGGCTAACCCCTTTTTTTGGTAGACGCTGCGGAAGTCGGAAATGTGACAACCAGCGTTTCGGAGAATTCCTTGTCTTCTGTTGCTAATACCCCATATTGCGTGGAGAGCATCGTATGATTTTCATGCCTTTATCTGCCCTTGGGCACGGGGTTAGCGGAAAGAAAATCGATAATGATTTTTGACCTGACCGAGACCGAGGTCTCGAACCTTAAAAATCCAAGTTTCAAGAATTTTTTGGAGTATTGGATTTCAATGTAAGGGCGCGCTGGCTCCCAATTGGAAAAACTTCGATTTGATGGAGTTGTCACCAAGAATCATTCCCTTCATTACTGTCGTTGACGTAGGGTACCAGCCGCTGGCATTTACCTATCGTTTCTGGGGAACAGGTCAGACACAGGTCAAGGGGCACGATTTCACCGGCAAGTCGCCACTTGCACACATTCCGAAAGAACATGGTGAACTGATTTTTCGGGAATACGAGATTGTCACCGAAAGGAAGGAACCGGCCGCCTTTATTCGGGGCATTCACCCGAAAGATTACAGCCCTTCAAAAATTCAGGAAACATTGAGACTGCCTTTATCCGATGACGGAGAGACGATTAACCACGTCGTGTCTTTTGCGGATTGGCGAACCGACATGGAACTCTGGAAACAGATGTACAAACGAATGTACAAACGGATGTCCGACCACTAATTCTCTTCTGTCGCCCAGGGCAAATCCCGCCGACAACACCTCCCATTTGTTCGAGCCAAAGGACAAGGGCCTGGAGATTTCTCTCCAGACCCTTGTTTTTGGTAGGCGCTGCGGGGATCGAACCCACGACAACCT
>JABMOG010000154.1 GCA_013204265.1 Rhodospirillales bacterium | reverse complement strand
TTTCAGTTTCAAGGCCTTCCGCCAGGGTGCGTTGTATGATTCTTGGGGCGGACCATCCACGCAAGAGGAAGAGACATAATGAAGAAATTGCAGACAGTAATTGGCATCGTGATCGTCGGGCTTATCGTTTTGTTCACGGTCCAAAACGTAGCCACCGTCGAGGTTTCCTTTCTCGCATGGTCCATTTCCCTGCCCCGCGCGGTGCTTCTTTTCCTTGTCTTCGTGGGTGGCGTCGTGGCGGGGCTGATATTCGCGCGTCGCGAATAGTCCTTGGCCTTGAAAAATCCTTTTTGCCGAAAAGAACGCGAACTGAACGTCGTCCCGGAAAGGGATCCGGGGCGAGTGAGAGAATTTTGGCATGGCCGACGACCGCAACAAGCATCGGAAAAGAGCTTATCCAGAAACCAGCTTGCTGCGGCCTTAGGCCGTGCATCAGGCCGAACACCAAGCCTTGTCAGGACCGGCCTGCCACGCGATTAGGCGAATGGGGTTGGGCTAATCAGCCAGCAGATGCCGCAAAAACGCCGTCAACTGGGCCGCTTCCTCGTACTCGCCGGCATTGCAAAGCGCTTCGGCGACGGGAAACAGTTCCATAGCCTCTTTTTCAATTTTTTCACCCGGTTTCCCGGTGTCCTCGGCCTTCTTTAAGTTGACCTTCGCATCCTTGACGTCATGGAAGCATGTTTCCTTTTCGGTCATCTTTGCAGCCTGAGCGGTGGGCGCAGCCAGAACGGCGGCGAGCAACGCGGGAACAATCAGTTTTATCATTTTCCTCCCCCTCCTTGGGTAGTTATCACCGAGATTAAACCGCTGCCCGAGCCTCGGCCTCCCGGTCGCAGCGCCGCTCGGACAATCCGTGCGGGTGGTGCGAAGAAACAAGCAAACGAACACATTGTCGGCTTTCCCCGGCGAACGTGGCAAAATCATACACTAGGGATCGGTTTTCTTGTAGCTAATGATGAATAGAGTTTGCGACTCTTAACGCCATCTTGCGGCGGGCCGAGCCCCCGCGGCGGAGAGAACGGAGGATCCGATAGGCACATCAATTTCAAGGAGAGCTTGACCAAAGACCCAGAGTTGAAAAATAGCCTCGGCTAAGGAGCCCCATAAAATTGCTACGGGACGGCTTTAAGGAGATGTTCTGCATCTCGAAAGGCTACCTTGGCCCGGCATTCAGGTGCCGGTCTGTTTACCTGGTAATGCCCCGCACCTTAACTCTGCTCCCAATCGTCCTGGAAGATATCGATGGCATCGGCCGCCGCTTCCGGGTCGTCGACTCGGGCAATGTTGAAAATACCGTCGCCTTGGTTGACGTTGGGCAGGTTGTTGCGGCCAATCACGATGCCATTGGTCGGGCAATCAATCGGGAATTCACTGTCGCCGAACGGACTCGCAATGGTGCCGAGTTGGCTGCCCGTGATGACCCGGGCTCCAAGTTTTGCCCGGGCGCGGAAAATTCCGCCCTCGGGGGCTCTTACCCAAACGCTGCTTCGCGAAATGACTGGAACGGCGGGGGCCTCGTCGCGGCGGCGTTGCCGGATCATGCCCAGGTCGCCCATAACCCGTATGATGCCCTTGACCCCCGCCCGAATAGCGACTTCGTCAAAGCGCAGCGCTTCGCCCGCTTCGTAGACGAGAAACGGAATTCCGGCATCAATCGCCGCCTTGCGCAACGAGCCATCCCGCAATGCGGCATTGAGTACGACCGGAACGCCGAAGCTCATGGCCATTTTGCGGACTTCGGGGTTTGATAAATCACAGCGGATCTGGGGGAAATTTGAACGATGGATCGCCGCCGTGTGCAGGTCGATGCCGTGCGTGCCGCGTGTGACGATCTCGCTCATGAAGAGATGCGCGAGCCTGGAAGCGAGCGAGCCGGCGGGCGAGCCGGGAAAACTCCGGTTGAGGTCCCGTCGGTCGGGCAGATAGCGCGTATTCGTCAGGAATCCGTAGACGTTGACGATGGGCACCGCAATCAGGGTGCCCGCCAGGCGCCTGACCAAGGAATGCCGTAACACACGGCGAATAATCTCCACGCCGTTGACTTCGTCGCCATGCACCGCGCCGTTGATGATAAGCGTCGGACCGGGCCGTGCCCCGTGTATGACCTGGACCGTCAACGTGATGGGGGTATGGTCCGACAGCAGGCTCAGCGGCAGATCAATGGTCGCGCGCGTTCCGGGCGCGACAACCGTGCCCCCAAGGACGAACGGTTCGCGGCTGGGCTTAGCCACGGCCCCGCGTCCTCGTTTTGTCGGGCTTCGCATGGTCTTCGATGAATTTGATGATTTTACCGGCGACATCGATGCCCGTCGCCTTCTCGATGCCCTCGAGCCCGGGCGACGAATTGACCTCCATCACCACGGGGCCGTGGGCGGATCGCAGCAGATCGACGCCGCAAACGTTAAGCCCCATGATTTTCGCCGCCGAGACCGCTGTTTGGCGTTCCGTCGGCGTGACCTTGATGGGCACCGCCGAGCCGCCCTGGTGCAAATTGGAGCGAAAATCGCCTTCCTTGCCGGTTCGTTTCATTGCGGCGACGACTTTGTCATCCACCACCAGACACCGGATGTCTTCGCCCTTCGCTTCCTTTACGAACTCTTGAATAAGAATATTTGTATTCACGCCGCCAAACGCTTGAATGATGCTGGCGGCGGCATTGTGCGTTTCGCCGAGGACGACGCCAATTCCTTGCGTCCCTTCAAGCAGTTTGATGACCACCGGCGCGCCGCCGATGATCTCTAAAAGTTCTTCGGCTTTGCCTGTTCTGTGCGCAAAAACGGTGACGGGCAAGCCGATGCCTTTGCGCGAAAGGAGCTGGAGGCTCCGTAACTTGTCGCGGGACCGGGTGATCGCCACCGACTCGTTGACCGGATAGACCCCCATCATCTCGAAC
>JABMOG010000153.1 GCA_013204265.1 Rhodospirillales bacterium | reverse complement strand
GTGTCCTAGGCCTCTAGACGATGGGGACATGGAAGCCATCGATAAGGCCAGATGGTCGTAAACGTCTGGCGCTGGTTTATCAAGCCCCCGTTGATTTATTTTCCGCCCTCCACCCTACCCGATGGCAGGTTCCCGGCCCTACCCGATTGCGGCTTTGCACAAACCCGCCGCTTGTTTATAAAATCGAGCACCGGCACATCCCCTCTAAAACTCTAAAAGGAAGCGCTTCATGGCAAAACGAAAAGTCCTCATCGCCCAAGGCGGCGGCCCGACGGCGGTGATCAACGAATCCCTGGTCGGTGCGGTGTTGAAATCCCGTGACTATGACAGTGCCGGTGCGGTGTACGGCGCTTTTCACGGCGTTAGCGGCATCCTCAAGGAGGACTTTATCAACCTCAGTCAGGAATCTCCTGAAAATCTGGAAAACGTCGCCAAAACGCCTTGCTCGGCGCTGGGTTCGACCCGCGACAAGCCGGACGAAAAATACTGCCAGGAAATTTTCAAGGTCCTGAAAGCTCACGACATCGGCACGTTTTGCTATATTGGCGGCAATGATTCGTCGGACACCCTGCGTATCCTGGCCGAAGAAGGACGGAGCGCCGATTATGCGCTGCGCTGCGTCCACATTCCGAAAACCATCGACAACGACCTGACCGTCAACGACCACACGCCGGGTTTCCCGTCGGCGGCCAAATTCGTCGCCAGCGCCTTTGCCGGGGTTAATCTCGACAACCGGGCCTTGTCGGGCGTCTACGTCGGCGTCGTCATGGGCCGCCATGCCGGGTTCCTGACCGCGGCCGCGGCATTGGGGCGTAAATTCGACGACGACGGCCCGCATCTGATCTATCTGCCGGAACGCGACTTTTCCATGGACACCTTCATCTCCGATGTCAAAGCCGCCAACGACAAATACGGGCGCTGCGTCATCGCGGTCTCGGAAGGCATCCACGACGCGGCGGGTGCTCCCATCGTCACCAAACTGGCGCAAGAGGTCGAACGCGACGCCCACGGTAATGTCCAGCTGTCCGGCACCGGCGCGCTGGCCGACCTGTTGTGCGACGCCATCCGCGAAGGCACCGGCCTGAAACGGGTACGCGGCGACACGTTTGGCTACCTGCAACGCTCGTTCCTGGGCTGCGTGTCCGATGTCGATCAGCGCGAGGCCCGCGCTGTCGGCGAAGTCGCAATTGAACACGCCCTGGGCGGCGACCGCGACGGCACGGTGACCATCCACCGCACCGGTGGCGGCGCGTCCTACGGGGCGGAATACAAACTCAGCAAGCTCGAAGACGTCGCCGGCAAGACCAAGGTCATGGCCGACGAATTCATCGCCAGCTCAAATTCAGACATCACCGACGCCTTCGCCGATTACCTGAAACCGCTGCTCGGCTCCGACATGCCGGAACCCTACCGGCTGGAGGCCGAGCGGGTCGGGAAAATTCTCGGTAAGTAGCCTTCCCCCGGCCCCGGACGCTTGATCTTTGTTAATGCATTGGGCGAGGCATGTGTCCATAGTTGCCCGGCAATCCGGTAGGACACAGTTTGAGCATGAACCGCCCAACGCATTGGCGAAAACGCAGAACCGGCGCGTGGCTTGGCATTGTCGCCTTGGCGATGAATATCCTGTTAGCGCTCGGCCAGGCGGTTCCGGCTGGCACGACTGGCGGGGTTTCCGCTTCACCCAAGTTTTTGGTTACCTGCGCCGCCTTCGATTCCGCAAACAAACTACCCGGCGGCGACGGCCCTCCCGCCCGTTCCAATTGCCCCCTTTGCTGGACACATAGTCTTTGCAGCACGGTAGCAATTCCCTCCTCCGTGGCATTGCCTCAGCCCGCGTATTCTCCCTCGGCCCGCTACAACGCTGCGGCTTCTTTCCTGGGCGCTGATTATCAGCACAAACGGCCCTATTCCCGCGGCCCTCCTTTCGCCGCCTGATTCCTCCCTCATTTCCCCCATACACAAGCCCCTGACACCGGGGCACGGATCAGACCAAGTTTAAGGAATTCTGTGATGAACAAAGCAATCTTCATGATCGCGGCTATCGCCGCCGCGTTCCTTCTGCAGACCACACACGCCCGCGCCACCACTGACAACGCCGCCAAAACCATAACCATCTCGGCTGCGTGGGCCAGGGCAACCTTCGCCAAGGCGAAATCGGCCGCCGCCTATATGACTCTTAAAAATGATACCGGCCAAGCCGACCGGCTGATCGCCGTTAAAAGCCCCATCGCCAAGAAAGTCGGCATTCACCGCACGAGTATTGAGGACGGCATTATGAAGATGGGAGCAGTGGGAAGTATCGAGATACCAGCCGGCGGCATGGCCATGCTGAAACCCGGTGCTCACCACGTCATGTTCATGGGACTTAAGGAACCACTCAAGGAAGGGGACCACTTTCCTCTGACTCTGGTGTTCACCAAAGCCGGCGAAATTCGGGTCGATGTCCAGGTCCTAAAAGCCGGGGCCACGGGCGGTGCCCATAAACACCATCATTAGAATCATTTGAGCAAATCCCAAGCAAATGGACTCATTTGCGACGACGAATTTGCGGTTAGAACAAATAGCTAGGCCATTTTCGGTAAACCGGAAATGGCCTAGCAAAAGATAAGGAATTCGCCATGCAACGCCGTACCTTAATCCTGAGCCTGATTGCCGTCCTCGCCATATCCGCAGCCGCCACCTGGAATCTTGTCCATACGGTTAAGGAGGCCTCCGCCCCGCCTCCCGTCGTCATCGGAGGGCCATTCAGGCTTGTCGATCACAACGCCAAGCCGGTCACCGATGCAGATTTCCGGAACCGCTATATGCTGATTTTTTTCGGCTACACCTATTGCCCGGATGTCTGCCCGACGGCGATGCTGACGGTTGGTGGGGCACTCGACATACTTGGCAAGGAGGCCAGCAAGGTCCAGCCACTTTTCATCAGCGTCGACCCCGAACGCGACACGCCGGACGTTCTCAATTCCTTTCTTAAAAATTTCCACCCGTCGATCATTGGGCTAACCGGCAGCCCAGAGCAGGTGACAGCGGCAACGAAGGCTTACCGGGTCTATTCCGCCAAGGTCAAAGAAGACAGCGACGCCGAGGGCGAATACCTGATGAACCACACTGCCGGGCTCTACCTGATGGACCCGGACGGAAAGTTCATCACGATGTTTTCCCACAACACCACGCCCGAAGCCTTGGCGGCCAAGATCAGGAAATACCTTTAAAGGGTTTTAGGCTTGGGGGCGGTCGCCCGCCGCCGTGGTGCGGTGCAAGCGGCGCGGTTCATTTCCATCGTAGTCGTAAACCGCGTAATGCATGGTGCAGCGGTTGTCCCAGATCAGCACATCGCCCGGCTTCCATTGGTGACGATAGATGTTTTCGGGCACCGTTGCGAATTTCTCCAATTTTTCCAGCAACGGCGCACTTTCTTCCGCTGTCATATCGCTGAATTTTGTCGTGAAAAATCTATTGGTATATAGCGCCCGGCGGCCGGTCTCGGGATGACGCCGCACGGCGGGGTGAACTTCCGGCGGCGGCACGTCGATGTCCTGGGTACCATCCGTGGCGTCGGCGTTATTGCGCTGGCGGATGGCTTCGCCCGAATGTTCCGCCGTCTGCCCATCCAAGCGGTTTTTCAGATCATCCGGCAAGTTGTCCCAGGCCCGGTACATGTTACAGAACATGGTGTCGCCCTTGCCTTCAGGAACGGTCAAGGCGTGCAGCACCGAGAGCGACGGCGGCGTTGGCGCACAGGTGATGTCCGAATGCCAGAAGTCGTTGCGCGCACCACGGCGCTGAGGCGCGTTCTCAAGGACCAACAGGCCTTCAAACTCAGGATGCCCGGCGCGCGCCTTCAACGGATGCGGCTCGACAGGGCCGAAACGCTCGGTAAAAGCGACCTGTGCCGCCGGGGGAATATCCTGGCCCGGAAAATACAGGACCAGATGATCCAAAAACGCCTGATGAATAATCGCAAAAGCATCCTCATCCATGCCCCCCGCCAGATCGACGCCGGTGACAGCGGCACCAATAGCGTCCGTCAGGGGGGTGATGGTAATGGTCATGACAGGTGTCTCTTTCAGTTCTATTCGGGTGGTACTTCACCCGGTTGCAGGTAATCCACCTCAAGCCCGGCTTCGCGGAACATGGTGTCGGCGATTTTCGCCGCCTCGCCCCAGCGTTCGTGCTCGAAATCCGGCTGCTCGCAAACGACGCGTGCAATCCCGGCCTGGATAATCATCACCGCACAGCGGGCGCACGGCGGCAGGGGGTGAACGTAAATCGTGCCGCCCTCGGCCCGTTCACCGGCGAACATCAGGGCGTTCTGTTCGGCATGGACGACCATCTCGTATTTGACCGAACGGTCGCTCAGGCGTTCCTCGGTATCATCGACACCGGCGGGAAATCCGTTAAAGCCCATGGAAACGACGCGCTTGGACCGGGTGTGCGTAATCACCGCGCCGACCTTCGTCGACGGGTCTTTGGACCAGCCGGCAATGTGCTCGGCCAGAACGAGAAAGCGGTGATCCCATTTATCCAGCATTCATCCCCCTCCTATAACCCTAGCACCTTACCACGCAGGCGCCGCATCATCGATTTGCAATTGCGGCGATGTCCGTCCCTGCCAGGTATTGGCCCGCACGCGCCCGGCAATATGCAGCGGCGCGCCGTCGGTTTTCAATAGCGCCTGGCCCAACGGCGTATCGACGCAGTTGAACGCAATCGCGGCCAGACGGCCACCACCTTCGTTGGAAATGAACCCTCGCACATGGCGGTCACCGACCACGGCGGCGTAGGACAACGTCGCCGACGGGATGACAAACCGGGGTTCCGGGTTACCGGACCCGAACGGGCCGACCTGGGCCAGGGTTTCCAGCAACTCCATATTCGCCGCCGCCGCCTTCATCGCCCCGTCCACATACAGGCTCGGGCGAATGCCGCCTTCCCGAACGTCGGCGGCTACCCGCTCGCTCAAAAATTCCTGCAATTGGGGCAATTTGTCAGCCTCCACCGTGAAGCCAGCGGCCATCTTGTGGCCGCCGCCCTTGACCAGCAACCCGGCCTGACAGGCTGCGATAATGGCGGCGCCGAGATCGACGCCGGTGACCGAGCGTCCCGACCCGGCGCCCAGGCCTGTTTTTTCGTCCAGGGCGACCACACAGGCCGGGCGGTTGAAGCGGTCCTTCAGGCGCCCGGCGACGATGCCGATGACGCCGGGGTGCCAGCCAACGCCGGCGGCAATGATGATTGGGCCTGCCCCCTCGCCCAATTTTTCCACTTCTGCGATGGCGGCCTCTTGAACGCTGGCCTCAATATCCCGGCGTTCCAGGTTGAGCGTATCAAGCCGCTGGGCGATCTCTTCGGCTTCCGCGTTATCGTCGGTGCCGAGCAGGCGGCTGCCCAAGTCCGGCGCACCGATGCGCCCGCCGGCATTGATGCGCGGCCCCAGCAAAAACCCCGCGTGATAGGTGCCGGGGGCTTCCTTCATGCCCGCGACATCGGCCAGCGCGCGCAATCCGGGGTTTCTGCGCCGTGCCATAATCTTCAAGCCCTGCGCCACCAAGGCCCGGTTGAGCCCGGTCAGCGGCACCACGTCGCAAACCGTGCCCAGCGCGACAATGTCGAGCCATTGTGTCAGGTCCGGTTCCGGGCGCGTCTTGTACCACCCGGCTCCCCGCAGCGCCCGGTTGATCGCCACCACCAAAAGAAACGCCACACCGACCGCCGCCAGTTGCCCCTGGCCGCTGTCATCGTCCAGGCGGTTGGGGTTGATGAGGGCCAGCGCCGGCGGCAACTTGGCCTCGGCGGCATGGTGATCGACGACGATGGTATCCAGGCCCGCGTCCTGAGCCGCGCCGATCGGCTCATGCGACGATGTGCCGCAATCTACGGTGACGATGATACCTGCGCCGCGCTCCTTTAATTTCAGCAAGGCCGGGGTGTTCGGCCCATAGCCCTCGGTCAGGCGGTCGGGGATATAGGTCTCCGAACGCCCGCCGACGGCGGCAAAAAAACGCCCCAACAACGCCGACGAAGTCGCTCCGTCGACATCGTAATCGCCGAAAATGCCGATCACCTCACCCTGCATAATGGCCCCGGCAAGTCGATCGGAAGCCGTGTCCATGTCCGCCAAGCGGCTCGGGTCGGGCATCAGGCCGCGCAGCGTCGGGTTGAGAAATTCGTCCACATCATCAAGCCCGACGCCGCGGGCGCACAGGGCCTTGGCGATTACGTCGGGGATGGCGTAGCGCTGGGCCATGGCCATCGACTGGCGGTCATCGCCGGCGCGCGATATCCAGCGTTTGCCCATCAGAGACGTCTCGACGCCAAGGAACAACTCGGGCTGGGTCGCCTCACCAATTCCCCCGGAATGAACGGTTGCCTTTGAGGCCTTCGCCACCTCAGGGATTGTCCGAAAAATTGAAGGTGTGATGGCCCTCGACGAACCGCAACGTCCCGGTCATCGAGCGCCAGACCATGGAGTGGGTGATCGCGCCGCCGGGCGTCTGGCGCACGCCTTCCAGCAGGGCGCTGTGGGTAACGCCGGTGGCGGCGAAGGTGACATCGCCCGCCGCCATTTCCTTGGCCGAATACTTACGGTCCAGGTCTTCGATACCGACCGCCTTGGCCGCCGCCCGGTCGTCGTTGTTGCGAATTACCAAACGCCCCTGCATCTGCCCGTTGACGCCCCGAAGGGCGGCGGCGGCCAGAACCCCTTGCGGGGCGGCGCCGATGCCTAGAAACATATCAACGCCGGTATCGAGATGAGAGGCCGAAATAACACCCATAACGTCGCCGTCCAGAATCATGCGGATGCGCGCGCCGGCTTCTCGAATTTTAGCGATCAGTCCCCCGTGGCGCGGCCGGTCCAGCATGCAGACCACAAGGTCCGACACCGGCACGCCCTTGGCTTCAGACAGGGCCTTGAGGTTTTCCCCCGGTTCACGGTCGAGATCGACTAGACCATCGGGCAAGCCCGGGCCAACGGCGATTTTTTCCATGTAAATGTTGGGCACCGTAAGAAAGCCGCCGTCTTCGGCCATGGCGATCACGGTTATTGCATAAGGGCCACCGCGGGCGACGATGCTTTTGCCTTCCAGCGAGACCACCGCCACATCCATCTTGGGGCCTTCGCCGGTGCCGACCTTTTCGCCGACATAGAGCTTGTCGGTCTCATCGATTGAGCCTTCGCCGATACGGATGGTGCCGTCGAAGTCCAACCCGATCAAACCCTTGTGCATGGCCTCGACAGCAGCCTGATCGGCCACCTTCTCGTCGCCGCCGCCCATATACTGCGACGCCGCCATGGCCGCAATCTCGGTCAGCCGAACAGTTTCCAGCGCCAGATTCCGGTCAGCAATGGTTTTGTTGATCATGGCGTATTGTTGACCCGAACCGGCCCGAAAGGCCAGCCCTAAAGAGACTCAATGCGGATCATTCTCGGTGTCTCGACAATCGCGCCGATAGCGGCGATTTCCTCCAGCGCGCCGGTCATCGAGGCTTCTTCTGCTTCGTGCACGGTCATCACCACCGGCACGGGCTCGCCGGGATCGCGGGTCCGTTGCAGCACCGATTCCATAGACACCGCATGGTCGCGCAGCACGGCGGTGATATCTGCCAGCACGCCGGGTTTATCAACCACCATCAGGCGGATGTAGTAGGCCCCTGTGTGGCGCTGCATGGGAACCGGCGCAATTGCTTTCAGTTGCCCGGCCGGAACGCCGAAGGTCGGCACCCGCAGCCCGCGGGCGATGTCGATAATATCGGCGGCCACGGCGGATGCCGTCGGCCCGGCCCCGGCGCCGGGGCCTTCCTGAACAATGGTGCCGACAAAATCACCATCGGCGACGACCGCATTGAGCGACCCCGAAACATGGGCGATCGGGGTATCCACCGGGACCATGCACGGATGCACCCGTTGTTCCAGTCCGTCAGCCCGGATCGAGGCGATGCCCAGCAATTTTATACGATACCCCAACTCCTCGGCGAACTGCATGTCCATCGGCGAAATGTGGCGGATACCTTCGACATGTACGGCGTCGAAATTAACCTCGCCGCCAAAGGCGACGCTGGCCAGAATCGCCAGCTTGTGGGCCGCATCAATGCCATCGATATCGAAGCTGGGGTCGGCCTCGGCATAGCCCAGCTTTTGACATTCGGCCAAAACATCTTCGAATTCCCGCCCCTGTTCGCTCATCGCGGTCAGGATGTAATTGCAGGTTCCGTTGAGGATGCCGTAAACGCGGTGGAGGCTGTTACCGGCCAGACCCTCGCGCAGCGACTTGATAATCGGGATGCCACCGGCGACGGCGGCTTCATAGGAAAAAGACACCCCGGCCGCTTCCGCCTTATGGGCCAGCCCCAAACCGTGATGGGCGACCAGCGCCTTGTTGGCGGTGACCACATGCTTGCCATTCTCGAAGGCGGCCTCGGTCAGGGTCTTGGCGATACCGTCCGACCCGCCGATCAGTTCCACCACCACATCGATGTCGTCAAGGACGGCCAGATGCAAAGGATCATCGTGCCAGGCATAGGGCGCAATATCGATGCCGCGCTCGGCAGTGCGGTCGCGGGCAGACACCGCGGTAATCTCAATAGCGCGCCCGGCGCGAATCTCCAGGTCTTCGGAGCGCTCAGAGATCAAGCGCACAAGCCCGGCGCCGACGGTGCCGAGACCGGCGACGGCGATTTTCAGAGGCTCACTCACCGGGAGGCTGCTTTGTTTTGGTCGTAGCCGCGCAGGAACGCCTTGATGTTGCGCACCGCCTGCCTGATCCGCTGCTCGTTTTCGACCAGGGCGATACGCACAAAACCCTCACCATTTTCACCGAACCCGATGCCCGGCGACACCGCGACCTCGGCCTCGGACAGCAACAGCTTGGAAAATTCCAGTGAGCCCAACCCCTCGAATCCGGGCGGGATCGGCGCCCAGGCGAACATCGTCGCCGCTGGCGACGGCACGTCCCATCCGGCGGCGGCAAGGCCTTCGATCAACACATCGCGGCGGCTTTTATACAGCTGGCGCATCTCATCAACGCAGTCCTGCGGCCCGTTCAGCGCTGCCACTGCGGCGACCTGAATGGGGGTAAAAGCGCCGTAATCCAGGTAGGATTTGATCCGGGCCAGGGCCGAGATCAGCTTTTTATTGCCGGTCGCAAAGCCAATGCGCCATCCCGGCATCGAGTAGGTTTTGCTCATCGATGAAAACTCGACGGCGATATCCCTGGCGCGTTTGATCTGAAGAATCGACGGCGGCGGAACATCGTCAAAATAGACTTCCGAATAGGCAATGTCCGAGAGAATATAAATTCCGTGGTGCAGGCAGTAATCGACGACCTCTTCATAAAATTCCAGGTCGACCACACGGGCGGTCGGATTATTGGGATAATTCAAGACCACGGCCTTCGGCTTCGGCGTTGAATTTTCCACTTCGTCGCGCAGCACCCGCATCAGTTCGTCTTCCGGCCCAATGGGAATGGAACGAACCCCGGCACCGGCGATGATAAAACCGAACGGATGGATCGGATAACTCGGATTTGGCGCCAGGATGATGTCGTTGGCGTTGGAAATGGCCGACGACAGGTTGGCCAGGCCTTCTTTTGAGCCCAGGGTGACAATGGTCTCCGTCTCCGGGTCAACATCGACGCCGAAACGGCGCCCGTAATAGGCGCTGACGGCCCTGCGAAGGCCCGGAATGCCGCGTGACTGGGAATACCGGTGGGTTTTCGGATCACGCACCGCTTCGACCAATTTCTCGACGATATGCGGCGGCGTCGGCTGGTCCGGATTGCCCATACCTAAATCAATGATATCCTCCCCTGCCGCACGGGCGCGCGCTTTCATCTCGTTGACTTCGGCGAACACATAGGGCGGGAGACGCTCTATTC
>JABMOG010000152.1 GCA_013204265.1 Rhodospirillales bacterium | reverse complement strand
GAGACTTTCAGACGTTGACGCCTTGGGCGTCCAGGAACGTATTGGCCATGCCGCCACCGATAATCAGCACGTCGACCTGTTTTACCAAATGGCCCAGGACCGTCATTTTCGAGGAAATCTTGGCCCCGCCGACCAGCGCCGCGACGGGCCGTTTGGGGTTTTCCAGCGCCTTCGACAAGGCGTCGAGTTCGGCCTCCATCAGCCTTCCAGCAGCACTTGGCAGCAGGCGGGTAATGGCCTCGGTTGAGGCATGGGCGCGGTGGGCGCAGGAAAAGGCGTCGTTGACGTACAGGTTGGCCAATCCGGCCAGCTTGCCGGCGAAATTGATGTCGTTGGCTTCTTCCTCAGCATAAAAGCGCAGGTTTTCCAGCATCGCGACGTCGCCGGCGGAAACCCCCTCGGCCACTTTCTCGGCCTCCGGTCCGATGCAATCGGTGGCAAAGGCGACCTCCTGGCCCAAGGCTTCGGCCAACGCGCGGGCGACCGGTTGCAGCGACATCTCGGGCACCACCCGGCCTTTGGGGCGGCCGAAATGAGAGACGATCAGGACTCCGGCTCCCGCAGATGTCAGTTCCCGGATGGTTGCCAGGGATCGGTCGATGCGGGTGGAATCGGTGACGCGCCCGCCGGACATCGGCACGTTGAGGTCGAGACGCACGAGGACACGTTTGCCCGCCACGTCGAGGTCGTCGATGGTCTTGAAACTGCTCATAAGGCCCCCTTGAAGTGTGGCTGTGGTTATCCCCCAGGCGGTGGTTTCAACGCAAGACCTGTTTGGGGCGGTGGAGGCCACTCAAAGGAGTGGGGGGTTAAGGGCCTGCCATCCACAGCAAGGCGGCGACGGAGCCCGCGGCGACGAGGACGGCGATTGCCGTGCGCAGCCATCCCGCCGGGGGAATGTCGGCGGCTTGTCCGGTGTTCTGTTCGGGATCGGGGAATCGTTCCGGGTTGTTTTTGCGGCCTGTCCACATGGCCCGGATAAGGTTGTCCTTGGTCAAAAAAGAAACCGCAAGAACGCCGCCGACGTGCACAACGACCAGGGTCCACAGAAGCCCGTTGCCGGCTTCATGTACTTCACCAAGGGCATCGGCCAGCCATGGCGAAACCAAATAGGCCAATGGTCCTGCGTCGCCGTCGTCCCCGGAAAACAGGCCGGTCACGACGATCAGCGACATCACCGCCAGCAGAGCGATGATCATCCAGCCGCCCGGAGGGGTGTGGCCAAGGAAAGGGGCAGGTGAAAAGGATCGCAATTCTTGTATATGGGTGCGCACGACCCGCCACGGGCGGACGAATTGGTGAAACCGGGCGTGACGAGTGCCAATAACACCCCAAACCAGACGGAAGACAATTAAACCCATAACCCCGTACCCGGCGGCCAGATGGGTCCAGAACAACGCCCCCTCGGCTTCGGATGTAATCCACGCCAGAACGGCCAGGGTCAGCACCGACCAATGGAAGGCGCGGGTCGGCATATCCCAGACCTTGATGGAAGGTGCCTCGTCGAGGAGCTCTTTGCTCATGGTGTTTCCTTAGGACGCCACCACCGCGCCGCCGGACCCGATCAGCACCACCCCGGTGCCCCGGTTCAGGCGCCGCATGGCGGATTTCGAGGAGAACAGCCGCCGCGCCCGCGATGCAGCAAAGGCATAGGCCGTAAGCGTGCTGCCGAGGATTCCTAAGAACATGGCCGTTAGCAGTCCCATGTCATTGAGGCTCAACTGCGTCAGATCGACAAAGGTCGGAAGCAAGCCGAGATAAAACAAGATAACCTTGGGGTTACCGGCGGTCAGCAACAGGCCGCTGAGAAAGGTCTTGGTCCGGCTGCCGGTCTCAATGGGACGGGTGTCCAGGGCGCCTGGTGTCGTCCGCCACAGTTTGATCCCGAGATAGATCAGATAGCCGCCGCCGATCAGCCGGACGATAAAGAAAAATTCCCCGAACTGATGCGCGATCACAGCCAGACCGGTAAAGGCGAAGGCCAGATACAGCAGGTCGCCGGTCATGATACCGGCGATAAAAACCAGGGCCGGTTTGAGCCCCTGGAACAGGGCACGACCGACGGTGGCGAAAACGCCGGGGCCCGGTGTCGCCTTGATGATGAAACTGGCGATAAACAGCGCGATGATGGTTTCTATGCTCATAGGACGGTTATGGCACGAGACCTCTTATTTCTGCAATGCCTTGGCCCGAGCGCGGGCCTCTTTGGCTTTTTCCGTATCGCCCAACACCTCATAGGCCTTGGCCAGCCGTTGCCATCCGGCAAGGTCGTCGGGGTTTTCCGCCAGGCGGTCGGCGAGCCGCTGGACCATGGTGCGGATCATCTGCTGGCGGTCGTCCGCCGACATTTCGCCCGCTGCCTTGACGTCTGCGGCACTCGGTCCGCGCGGGGCGGATGCTGTTTTAGGCGGTGCCGGGCGCGCCCTGCCGAGACCACGGGTTAAGGATAACGCCACCGCCCGGGCTGTTGGCTTTAGGGTGCCCGGGTCGATTTTCAGTTCCCCGGCGATGCCTGTGATTTGCCTGGTTACGATTTCCATCCACGGCGCGCCCGGCGCGGATATTGCGCCAAGATCGACCCATGCCTGCAACGCGCCTTTCAGGTCGCCAGCCTGGGCCTTTGCCAATCCTAAGTAATAGCCCGCCTTGGGGTTGAAGGGATCGGTGGTGAGGATTTCGGTGTACAATTTTATTGCGGGGGCCGGGATCGTTCCCTCCTTGGCCAGGATCATCGCCTCGGCGAAATCGGCGGCGATGTCCGGGTCGCGGTTCGATAAATTCAATGCGCGGCGGAAGGCGTCCATAGCGCCCTCAAATTCATTGATCGTCATATAGGTGCGGGCCAACAGCAACCATCCTCGTATGTCATCGGGCCTTGTTTTCATGGTCTCGACCAGTCGCGCCACCAGCTGCATCACCTCGCCGCGTTCCAATCGGCCTTCGCGTTCGGCAATTTCGGCGCCGATGTCGCGCCCCGCATAAGGCCGATCAGGCATCTCCGGCGAGCCCTTGTACGCATACAACCCGAAGGCCCCCGCAAAGACGAAAACAGTCAGTATCCCGGTCAGGGCGATACTCCGCGGCGGCGCGGGTTCGGCCTTGCCGTTGGCGGTGTCTCCTGCCGGGGTAGAGGCGGCGGCCTTCAACATGCGGCGCTGAATTTCAATTTTGGCGGCCTCAGCCTCGGGCTCGCCGAGAAGCCCGCGCTCCCGGTCGCGGTCGATTTCGGTCAGCTGGTCCTTGTAGACGGTGATGTCGTAATCGGCGCGCTTTGGTTTTTGCCGCGCCTGGGTTCTGAGCAAGGGCAGTGCCATCACCACTACGGTGACGGCGGCCATCAGGGCGGCGGACAGCCAGAAGGCGGTCATGCTTCATCGCCTCCGAGAATTTTATCAAGGCGGCGTTTCTCGTCGTCGCTCAAGGGCTCAGGCGGCGGGGTACTTTGTGGCCCGCCGGCGACTATGATGCGGCGGCGGCGGAAAAACACGAAGACCGCAATCAGCCCACCCCCGGCAATCGCCGCCGGGCCAAGCCACAAGGCAATGGTCGATATATTGAACGGCGGTTTCAACAGGACGAAATCGCCGTAACGGGCGACGACGAATTCGACCACCGCATCGTTGCTGTCCCCACTGACCAGGCGCTCGCGCACCAAAACCCGCAGGTCCTTGGCCAGACCGGCGTCGGAATCGTCGATCGACTGGTTCTGGCACACCAGACAGCGCAGCCCCTTGGAAATCTCCCGGGCGCGTGCCTCCAGCACGGGGTCGCTTAGCACTTCGTCCGGGTTGACGGCGTAGGTGGGAAAACTCCACGCACTGGCCAATATCAACACCAGCCCGGCGAGGGCGGAAAGGCGGCCTGTTGTCATTGGCTGAACTTTTTGATGATGGGCAGGATTACGTCATCGAGTCTTTGCTGGTCAATCGGCCCGACGTATTTATAGCGGATGGTGCCGGTGCCATCGATGATGAAGGTTTCCGGAATGCCGTAGACGCCGAAATCAATGGCGACGCGGCCCTTGGTGTCGGCGCCGATGGCGGCGTAGGGGTCGCCCAGATCGGCCAGCCACTTCAAGGCGTCTTTGGGTTTGTCCTTGTAATTAAGCCCGTAAACCTTCGCCACCTTCTTTTTCGCCAACTGGGTTATAATTGTGTGTTCGGCACGGCACGGCACGCACCAGGATGCGAACACGTTGACCACTTTGACGCCGGGGCCCTTGAGATCAGTGGAGGAAAAGCCGTTCCCCGAACCACCCTCGATAGGTGGCAATATAAAGTCCGGCACCGGCTTGTCGATCAGCGCCGAGGGCAGGATTTTGGGGTCTTTGGTCAGGCCGATGGCAAAATAGATCGCCATAACCAGAAACACGGCCAACGGCAGCAGGTAAAAAATGCGTTTTGGCACGGCTCGGGGTCCTTTGTTCAGGCCTGGGCCGTCGCACCGGCGGGGCTTGGGCCGGCGGTGGGGCGGGCGGCGGGGGCGCCGATGCGGTGGCGGCGGTCGGTCAGGCTTAAGCCCCCGCCGCAGACCATAATCAGAATCCCGCTCCACATCCACGCCACCAACGGATTGAAATAGAGCCGGGTAACATAGGCCCCGGTGGCCTCGTCCTTATCCCCAACGACGGCGTAGAGGTCGCCGAAGAACAGGGAATGGATACCGGCTTCGGTGGTCGGGCGCTTGGAAACGTTATAGATGCGTTTCTCAGGCTTGAGCGTGACGACGGCGCGGCCATTTTTGGCGACGCGGAAGGTGCCCTGGACAAGCGAATAATTCGGCCCCTTGCCGTCCACGGCGCCGTCGAAGGTGAAATCATACCCGGCGACGGTGGCGGTCTCGCCCGGTTTCATGGCCTGTATGCTTTCTATCTTCCAGGCCCCGGCCCCGGTCATGCCGGCGATGGCGACGGCGAGCCCGAGATGGCCCAGCGTCATGCCCCATGACGCGCGGGGTATGCGCGCCAGCCGGCGCAGGCTTTCCGCCGCCGGGACCTGGAACAAACGAATACGCCCGGCCAGTTCGACCAGCGTGCCGACGAACAGCCATGCCGCCAGCCCGATGCCGATGATGCCCAGGAAGGGGCCGTCGGAAACCCAAGACCAGGCGGCCAGCATGGCGAGCACAGATACACCCATCGCTACCCACAGACGGCCCAGCGCCGGTTTCAGGTCGGCCCGTTTCCACGATAACATCGGGCCGACGGCCATGGCGGCGATCATCGGCAACATCAACGGAATGAAGACGGCGTTGAAGAAGGGTGGGCCGACGGATACCTTGTCGCCGCCGACGGCGTCCAGAAGTAACGGGTACAGCGTGCCCAACAGCACCGCCGCCGCCGCCGTCGCCATGATCAGGTTATTCAGCAACAACGCGCCTTCGCGCGAAATGGGTTGAAACACGCCAGTGCTGACCAACGACGGCGCCCGCCAGGCATAGAGCGCCAACGAACCACCGATGACGACGATCAGCAGAGCCAGGATAAAGACTCCGCGCGCCGGGTCGGCGGCGAAGGTGTGAACCGACGTCAACACGCCGGACCGCACCAGGAAGGTGCCGAGCAGGCTCAGCGAAAAGGCGATGATGGCCAACAGAATGGTCCAGCCCTTCAAGGTGTCGCGTTTCTCGACCACGGTCGAGGAATGCAGCAACGCGGTACCCGCCAGCCACGGCATGAACGAGGCGTTTTCCACCGGGTCCCAGAACCCCCAGCCGCCCCCACCGAGTTCATAGTACGCCCACCACG